>JAFARZ010000338.1 GCA_019245115.1 Streptosporangiaceae bacterium
TTCTAGAAGTGGCGCCTTTCTTTCCATGAGGCTCTTTTCTTCCACGGTTCGATTGGACAAATCATGAAATGTCGGGTTTGGGGAGCGGCGGTGCGCGGGCGGCGGGGGTGTGGGGATGCTCGCGAGACGGGACGGAGGCGCGGCGCGGCGGGCGCGGGGCTCTGGTAAACGAGGCATTGACAGGGGCACAGGAATGGATCAAGATCAGCAAACAACGGTCACAAGGGGCCCGCATGCTGCCAACTCAGCGCCGCCAGGCCATCCTCGCCGAGGTGCGCCAGGCGAACGTGGTCTCGGCCGAGGAGCTTGCGCAAAGATACGGCGTCTCGCTGGAGACGATCCGGCGTGACCTGCGCGGGCTGCGCGATCAGGGCCTGCTGGAACGCGTCTACGGCGGCGCGCTGGCCATCCGGTCCACCGAGGGGACCTTCGCCGCCCGCAGCACGCTGCACAGCGACAGCAAGCAGGCCATCGGCGAGCTCGCGGCCAGCCTGGTCGAGCCACGCGACACGATCGTCATCGACATCGGCACGACGGCACTCGAGGTGGCGAAGGCACTCCCCGCCACCTTCCGCGGCCGGGTACTCACCAACTCGGTGCCCGCGGCGATGGCGCTCGCCGGCAAAGAGGACATCGAACTGCTCCTCTCCGGCGGCCACGTCCGCCGCGGCGACGCCGCGTGCTTCGGCGCGCACGCCGAGGCGTTCTTCAACGAGTTCTACGCCGACAAGGCGTTTCTCGGATCCGGCGGCGTACAGGCCAGGGCCGGGCTCACCGACTACTACCCGCTCGAGGTAACGACCAGGCGCACGATCATCGCGCACAGCGCCACGTCATATGTCCTCGCCGACTGGAGCAAGCTCGGCGCCATCGCCGTGCACCGGGTCTGCCCGCTGAACCAGGTCACCGCGATTATCACCGATCAGCAGGCCAGTGCCAGCGCCGTCAAGGCCATCGAAACCACCGGCTGCGCGGTCATGCGCAGCCCGGACAAATGCAGGGAAGTGATGCATCGTGGACCAGACCACGGCGGGCGGCGGCACAGGCCCGCTCGCTGAAGACGACGAGCTGGAGACATTCGGCTACCGCCAGCAGTTCGTCCGTTCGCTGCGCCACTTCGAGTCGTTCGCGGTGGCCTTCTCGTTCATCTCGATCACCACCGGCATTTTCACCACCTACAGCTTCGCGCTCACCACCGCGGGCCCGCGCGCGATCTGGACCTGGCTCATCGTGGTGGCCGGCCAGGCCTGCGTGGCCCTGGTCTACGGCGCGCTGTCCAACCTCGTCCCGCTGTCCGGTTACTCCTACCAGTGGGCGTCCCGGCTGGCCAACATTCACATCGGCTGGTGGTTCGGCTGGATGTCGTTCGCCTTCTTGAGCATCGTCACGGTCTCGGTCGACTACGGGCTGGTCCAGGTCGCCTTCCAGCCGCTGATCGGCGAGACGTACACGCCGACCAGCGCCGCGCTGGAGACGCTGGCCGTGCTGGCCCTGCAGGCCGCGCTCATCTACGCCTCCACCAGGCTCACCACCCGGGTGAACAACACCGCGGTGGCCACCGAGATCATCGGCATCGCCGGCCTGACCGTGCTGCTGCTGATCGTGGCGGCGGTCCGGTCGATGGGCCACTGGTCGAACCTGGTTTCCACCGGCCCCGTCCCGCACACCGGCTACTTCCATTGGCTCGGCCCGTTCATGCTGGCCACGCTGCTCGGCGCGTACACCATCGTCGGCTTCGAGTCGGCCAGCAACCTGGCCGAGGAGACCCACGAGCCGCACCGGGTCATCCCGAAGGCCATGCTCCGCGCCGTGCTCATCTCAGGCGTCGTCGGGTTCGCGTTCCTGATCGTGCTGGCCTACGCGACGAACAAGGCGGCCTACGCCAGCGCCGCGCCGGTCGCATCCATCGTGCACGACGTGCTCGGCGGCGTCGTGCAGAAGATCTTCCTCGTCTTCGTGTGCATCTCGATCTACGCCTGCGGGCTCGTCATCATGGTCACCAACGGCCGCCTGGTCTACTCGATGGCCCGCGACCGGCGGCTGCCCGGTCACCAGTTCCTCAGCCGCGTGCCGCGGGCCACCGGCGGCCCGACCTGGGCGACGATCCTGGCCGCGGTCGTCGGAGGGATCATCACGCTGGCCTTGCGCACCCACCCCGGGGCGCTGGCCACCCTGTTCACCGCGTCCACGATCATGCCCGCCCTGCTGTACGCCGGCACCGTGTTGCTGTATCTCTTTAGCCGCGGCAAGAGGAACCACCGCCCGTTCGGGAAATTTGAAATCCCTATCGTTACAGGAGCAGTCGTCTGGCTGGCCTACGAGCTGATCGTGCTGATCGGTCCGTCCGCGTTCCGCGACGCGCAGTACTACGTGCTCGGCTCGCTCGGCGTGGGGCTGCTGTTCTATGTGGGACAGCTGATCTTCGAGCCACGGGCGATGCGGACGGAGCCAGGCCAAGATTGAACATCCTCGCCATCGATCAGGGCACCTCAGCGACGAAGGCCCTGCTCATCGGCCCCGGAAACGAGATTCTCGGCAGTGGTGAGACGCCCGTCCGCACCCGCACCGTGGGCGCGGACGGGGTCGAGACCGACCCTGAGGAGCTGTTCGCATCCGTCATCACCGCCGGCCACCAGGCGCTGGCCTCGGCCGGCGCGCCGGCGCACGCGGTCGGGCTCGCCAACCAGGGCGAGACCGTGCTCGCCTGGGACCGGTCGTCCGGGACCCCGCTGACGCCGGCGATCGTCTGGCAGGACCGCCGCTCGGCAACCGTTTGCCAGCGGCTCGCGAACCAGGCCGGCGAGCTCACGGCGATCACCGGCCTGCCGCTCGACCCCTACTTCGCCGCGCCGAAGATGACATGGCTTCGCGAGCACATGACCACCGAAGGCGTGGTCACCACCACCGACACCTGGCTGCTGCACCGGCTCGGCGCCGGTTATATCACCGATGCCGCGACCGCGTCCCGGACGATGCTGCTCGACCTGGACGCGGCCGGGTGGTCGGAGGTGGCATGCAAGGCCTTCGGCGTCGAACCGGAGTCGCTGCCCGCGATAACCGACTGCGCGGGCTTCGCGGGCGAGACGACGGCCTTCGGCGGTGCTCCGCTGCCCATCACCGGGATCGCCGTCGACCAGCAGGCCGCGCTGCTGGCACAGCGATGCCTGGCGGCCGGAGACGCCAAGTGCACCTACGGGACCGGCGCGTTCCTGCTGGTCACCAGCGGCGACCGGCCCGCCCGCTCCGCCTCGGGCCTGTCCGCGTCGGTGGCGTGGCGGCTCGGCGGCCATCCGGTGTACTGCCTGGACGGGCAGGTGTACACGGCCGGATCGGCGGTCCGCTGGCTGTGCGACATCGGGGTGCTGGGCAGGCCGGACGAACTCGACGCGGTGGGCCGCACCGTGCCCGGCTCGGGCGGCGTGATCTTCGTGCCCGCGCTGGCCGGGCTGGGCGCGCCGCACTGGGCGCCGGATGCGCGCGGCCTGTTCACCGGCCTGCGGCTGGGCACCGAGCGCGGCCACCTGGCCCGCGCCGTCGCCGAGGGAATCGCGGCGTCCGTCGCCGTCCTGGTCGACGCGGCCGTCGCTGACATTGGTGTGCCGCTGGCGTCGCTAAGGGTGGACGGCGGGCTCACCAGGTCCGCGCTGCTCATGCAGGCGCAGGCCGACCTGCTGCAACTGCCGGTGCACATCAGTCGTACACCGGACGCGACTGCGCTTGGTATAGCCGCGCTGGCGCGGCTCGGCGCCGGTGACGCGGCCTCACTGGCTGAGGCCGTGGGGCCGGCTGAGCTGGAAGCTACTTTGGTTCCGTCGATCACCGCGGATCTGGCCAACGAACGTACGGTGGCTTTTCGTTCCGCGCTCGAGCTTTCCGTGGGGTGATTACGTTTTCCGGCAACGTCGCCGACGTAGTGATCATCGGGGCCGGGGTGGTCGGCACCGCGATCGCGCGGACACTGGCCTCGTACTCACTCGACTGCGTGCTGGTCGATGCGGCCCGCGACGTCGGCACCGGCACGTCCAAGGCCAACACGGCGATCCTGCACACGGGTTTCGACGCGAAGCTGGGGTCGCTGGAGGCGCGGCTGGTGGCCAGGGGCAGTTCTCTGCTGCGGGAGTACGCCGACGCCGCGGGCATACCGGTGGAGCGCACCGGCGCGCTGCTTGTCGCGTGGACGGCCGAGCAACTGGCCGCGCTCCCCTCGATAGCGTCGAACGCGCGGCGGAACGGCTATATGGCGGTACAGCCCATATCCGCGTCAGCCCTATATGCGCGTGAGCCACGGCTTGGCCCGGGCGCGCTCGGTGCGCTGGAGATCCCCGATGAGAGCATCATCTGCCCGTGGACTACGCCGCTCGCCTTCGCCACCGAGGCGGTGAATGCCGGGGTCCGGCTGGCGCTTGACACCCGGGTGACGGGGGTTACCGGGGTTGGGTCCGCCGGTTCCGCGCATGAGCTGACCACGTCACGGGGTGCCCTGCGGAGCCGCTGGGTGGTCAACGCGGCCGGGCTCGGCAGCGACGTGGTGGACGGCATGTTCGGCGGGGACGGGTTCGCGATCCGGCCGCGGCGGGGCGAATTGATCGTGTTCGACAAGCTCGCACGGTCGCTGCTGCGATCGATCATCCTGCCGGTGCCGACCGCGCGGACCAAAGGCGTGCTGGTCGCGCCCACCGTGTACGGGAACATACTGCTCGGACCGACCGCGTCCGACCTGACGGACCGGGAGGATGTGTCGACCACGGCCGACGGGCTTCGTTCGCTGCTGACCGCGGGCCACCGGATCCTGCCGGGGCTGGCTGGTGAGGAGGTGACCGCGACGTACGCGGGACTTCGGGCCGCGACCGAGCACCCCGACTACCAGATCTACGTGGACGCCGGATTGCGGTACGCGTGCGCGGGCGGCATCCGGTCCACCGGGCTGTCCGCGTCGCTCGGCATCGCCGAATACGTGGTTTCGGAGATGGCTTCGGCCGGGCTCGCGCTGAAGCCGCGGCCGGGTGGTGGTCCGGTGCCGGTGCCGGTTATGCCGTATATCGGCGAGGCCGGGGTCCGGCCGTACCAGGTTGCCGAGGCTCCTCAGTATGGCGAGATTGTGTGCCACTGCGAACGGGTCACCCGGGGGGAGATCGCTGACGCTCTAGTCAGCGTGGTGCCCCCTGCCGATCTGGGTGGTCTGCGCCGCCGGACGCGGGCCATGAACGGCCGCTGTCAGGGTTTCTACTGCGCCGCCACGCTCTATAACCAGGGGGGGCGACCCCCCTTTCAGCCTCCCGCGTCTGGGGGGAGCGCTCCCCCCAGACCCCCCCGGGAGGTCGACGTCCTGGTCGTCGGTGCTGGGCCCGCCGGCCTGTCGGCCGCGGCGGAACTGCGTCGCCTCGGGGTGGGCTCGGTCCTGGTTTGCGATCGCGAGACGGAGCTGGGCGGAATTCCCCGGCACAGCATGCACACCGGGTACGGCCGCCGCGACCTGCGGCGGATCATGACGGGTCCGGCCTACGCGCGGCGGCTCGTCTCGCTGGCCGAGGCCGCTGGCGCCGAACTGCGGGCGGGGACAACGGTGACCGACCTGGATGCGGCGGCGCTGACCGCGACGATGACCAGCGCCGCCGGGCGCGAGACGGTGCGGGCGCGGGCGGTGCTGCTCGCCACCGGCTGCCGGGAACGGCCGAGGGCAGCTCGGCTTGTCCCCGGCGACCGCCCCGCCGGGGTGATGACCACCGGTGAGCTCCAGCAGCGGGTGTACCTGAACGGGGAACGGCTGCCCGGCCCGGCCGTCGTGGTCGGGGCCGAGCACGTCAGCTTCTCCGCCGCGGTGACGCTCGCCCACGCCGGCGCCAGGGTCGTCGCGCTGGTCACCGAGTACCCGCACCAGCAGAGCTACGCCGCGTTCCGGTTGGGTGCGGCGGTGCGCTGGAGGATTCCGGTATGGACTTCGGCGTCGGTGCACCGGGTGACCGGTCGCGGTCGGCTCGATGGCGTGGAGATCAAGGACCTGGTTTCCGGAGCGGTGCGGTTCGTGCCGTGCCGGACGCTGGTGTTCACCGGAGACTGGATCCCCGACCATGAACTGGCCCGGGCCAGCGGCCTGGATATGGATCCCGGCACCCTGGGCCCGGCCGTCGACACCGCGCTGCGCACAGCGGCGGCGGACGTGTCCCTGGCCGGCGTGACCGGAGCCGGGGTAACGGGAGCCGGGGTGACCGGAGCCGGGGTGACCGGAGCCGGGGTCTTCGCGGCCGGGGTGACCGGAGCCGGCGTGACCGCGGCCGGGGTGTTCGCGGCCGGCAACCTGGTGCACGCCGTGGAGACCGCGGACGTCGCCGCCCTGTCCGGTCGGCACGCTGGGCGACAGATCGTTTCCGCGCTGGCCTCTCCGGACGCGGCTAACGTCGTGCTGCCCCGCGATGGCACCCCAGCCACTCCGGCCACTCGTGTCGCTCTGGTCACTAGGGCCACTCACGCCGCTGTGGCCGCGCGGTTGCCCGTGGTAGTCGAGCCGCCGTTGCGCTGGATCTCGCCGAACGCGATTGACGCTCTGGGAACCCCTCCCCCGCTGGGCCGGTTCACGTTGCGGAGCTCGGAGTTCCGTAGTCTCGTCCGGCTGGAGGTCCGCCAAGACGCCCGCCCGGAAGGCGACCTGGACGGCGGCTTGAACGGCCGCCAGGGCGGCCGCCGCCTGGCCCTATCCCGCCCGATCCGGCTGATCCCCGGCCGCCCCGTGCACCTGCGCGCCGACTGGCTGGCGCGGGTGGACCCATCCGGCGGTCCCGTGTCCGTCCGCATCCACAACCGCTTAGCTAACGACATGGCTGTGACATCCATGTCGTTACGAGCAGGGCCTGGGGTAATCTACCCCTTTGCCGCCGGTCGAGCTCAGGTCTCATCGCAGCGCTATCAGCGGCTTCGTCTCCGGATCGTTGTCCGAATTGGCCAAGATATGCCGATAAGCTCGAACTGGAGTACAAATTATGGCGGAAACCTGGTGCTTCACGGAATTCTGGTGTACGAATACGGCGCATAAGGTTCCGCCCAGCACCGATTTTCCGCGCTAATCGCCGAACCGCGAGCGCCGACCGCAGGCGGGGGCACGCGACAGGCCGGGCACGCCGCAGGCCGGTGCACGCGACAGGCGGGGGCACGCCGCAGGTGCAGGCGCGTTTGCGATGCCGCACCCCCATCACCCGTCTTATCCGGGGCGTCGACAATTAACGGGGGCTGTGGCCCCTTGCCCCCGTTCTAACGTGGGCAACGGGCCACAGCCCCCACGGAAGCCTGGTCAGGTCAGGTGCGGACGACCCGGTACAGAGCGGGATGCGCGCCGTAGCGGGCCATGCCAGCGGACGTCTGCTGGAAACCCGGGCTCCGTATCGCCGCTGCGAACTCCTCGGGGCTGCTCCAGCGGGCAACGTTGACGAACTGGAAGCCGGCCTCGGGCGCCAGTGCCTGGTGCAGGACCGTGTCGACGTAACCGGGCTGCGTTTCGAGGTAGTCACGAGCCTTCTCCCATTCAGCGATGAATTGCTCCGCGTCCGCCGCCGGCACCTCGAACAAATTGATCAAGACCACTGGCTCACTCACTGAACGCATCCCTCCGATCCGCCGTCCCCCGGCTCTCATCCAACGAACCTAGCCCCTTCCCCGAAGACGTCATCAAGCACCCCTCAGGCGGGGCGCCGCGAGACGGCCAGCGCGCTTCGCCGCGGGCGCGCTTCGCCGCGGGCGCGCTTCGCAGAGGCGGGCGCGCTTCGTCGCGACCGACGCGCTTCGCGGAGGCGGGGGCGCTTCATCGCGGCGGGTGCGCTTCGTCGCGGGCGGCGCGGTTCGCGCAGGCGGGCGCGCTTCGCCGCGACCGACGCGCTGGCGGCAGTCGGCGCGCTTCGCGGCAGCCTGTTTCCCGATAGGAAAATGGCTTTATCCTTCTGTTCCCGAAACGCAATGATGTTGGTGTGATCGCCAATCATTCTGCGCATATAAGCCGGAATTGTTTGGAGTGTGCGCTATGAGGTTCCGATGGGCGATCGCTATCACCGCAGGCACGATAGTCGCGCTAGCTGCCTGCAGTTCCGCTAAGACCGCGGGACCCTCGAGTCCGGCCACCAATCACGCCGTGAGCGGCGGGACGTTCACGATCCTCGCCAACTCCAGCTTCGGCGTCGCCGACCCGGCGCAGAACTACACGCTGCAGGAATGGCAGCTGCTCATCGACACGCATGACGGGCTGGTGGCGTTCCAGCGCGTCGGCGGGGTTCCCGGCACCAAGCTGGTCCCAGACCTGGCCGCGAGCCTCCCGGTTCCCACCAACGGCGGCAAGACCTACACGTTCCAGATCCGCCGCGGGATCAAGTTCTCCAACGGCCAGGTGCTGAAGCCGAGCGACTTCCTCACCACGTTCGAGCGGCAGTTCACCGTGCCCGGGCCCACCACCTTCTACAGCGGCCTGATCGGCGCCAGCGCGTGCAGTACAAAGCACTGCGACCTGTCGAAAGGGGTGGTCGCCGACGACGCCAACTACACGCTGACCCTCAACCTGACCACACCCGACCCCGAACTCCTTGACCAGCTCGCGCTGCCGTTCGCGTTCGCCGTCCCGTCCGGCACGTCGATGAAGCTGACCGGCAACACCGTGCCACCCGGGACTGGGCCCTATAAGTGGCAGTCCTACAACCCCAACGCCCAGGCCGTTCTGGTCCGCAACCCGTACTTCCACGTGTGGAACGCGGCGGCCCAGCCGCCTGGCTACCCGAACCAGATCATCGAGAAGTACGGGCTGCAGGTCTCCGAGGAGGTTACCGAGGTCGAGAACGGCCAGGCCAACGAGGTGTGGGACGGCGACCAGATCCCGTCGGACCGGCTGGCCGAGCTGAACAGCGCGAAGTTCGCCAACCAGGTGCACGTCAACGCGCTCACCGCCGACTGGTATTTCGCGCTCAACACCAAGCGCCCCCCGTTCAACAACGTGCTGGCCCGGCAGGCCATCAACTACGCGGCCAACCGCGCGGCCTACGTCAAGATCGCCGGCGGTCCGTCGCTGGCCGTGCCCACCTGCCAGATCCTGCCGCCTCAGTTCCCCGCCTATACCCCGTACTGCCCGTACACCGCCGGGACCGACCACACCACGTGGACCGGCCCTGACCTGACCAAGGCCAGGCAGCTCGTACAGCAGTCCGGCACGGCCGGCACGAAGGTGGTGGTCAACGGGACCAACGACGAGGTGGGCAAGTCGCTGGTCGCCCAGATGGTCGCCGACCTGGACGCGATCGGTTATAAGGCCTCCAGCCAGCTGCTGACCATGAGCATCCAGTACCCGTTCATTCAGAACTCCAGCAACGCGGGCAAGTGGAACGTCGCCTGGTCGGCCTGGTACCAGGACTACCCGGCGCCGTCGGACTTCCTCAACGTCCTGCTCGGCTGCGACACCATCCACCCGAACAGCGACGCGAGCCCCAACATCGCGGAGTACTGCAGCCCGTCGGTGCAGAGCCAGATCGACCAGGCCAGAACGCTCGGCCAGACCAATACGACGGCGGCTGACCAGCTGTGGACCAAGGTCGATCACGCCGACACCGACGCGGCGCCGTGGGTCGACCTGTACAACCCCAAGCAGATCGACCTCCTGTCCAGCAACGTGCACGGGTACCAGTGGAACCCGCAGTGGTACATCCTGATCGACCAGCTGTGGCTGTCGTAGCGCGCAGATGACCGCAACGGCAGCCACGGCGCGGCAACGCGCAATCGCCGCGCCGGCCGCGCGCAATCCCTGGGCGATTGCCGCGCGACGGTTGTGGCGCAACCGGATCGCGATGGCGGCGCTGGTGTTGTTCGGGCTGATCGTGGCGGTCAGCCTCGCGGCGCCGCTGTACGCGCACGACATCGCGCACGTGAACCCGTTCGTGAACAACCTGAACGGCACCACCGTCGTCAACGGTCACACGGTGCCGATAATGCAGCAGGGCGGCGGCGTGCTGAAGCTGGGCGAGAACCCGATCGGGCCGACCTGGGACATCCAGCACTACTTCCTCGGCGCCGACAACCTGGGCCGCGACGTGGCGACCCGGCTGCTGTACGGTGGCCGCAGCTCGCTGGAGATCGGCATCGGGTCGGCGCTCATCTGCTGCGTGATCGCGACGGTCGTGGCGCTGATCGCCGGATTCTTCGGCGGGGTGACCGACGCGCTGCTGTCCCGGCTGATGGACCTGATCTGGGCGTTCCCGGTCTACCTGCTCGCGATCTCGATCTCCACCGTGCTGCTGACCAGAGCCAACGGGATGCAGCTCGGGCCGCTGCATCTGGTGGCCGGCAGCCTGTGGCTGCCCACGCTGATCATCGCGTTCATCTACGTGCCGTACGTGTACCGGCCGGTGCGCGGCCAGGTCCTGTCGGTGGTGAACCGGGAGTACGTGGAGGCTGCGATCGCGCAGGGCGCATCCAACCTTAGGCTGATTTTTTCGGAAATATTGCCGAATGTAGTGTCAGTGGTCATCGTGCTGTTCCCGCTGATGATCGCCACCAACATCCTGACCGAGTCCGCGCTGAGCTTCCTGTCCATCGGCGTCCAGCCGCCCAGCGCCAGCTGGGGCACGATCATCAGCGACGGCCAGCAGCTGTTGTACACCCGGCCGTGGGTATCGCTGGCGCCGGGCATCATGATCGTGCTCACCGTCCTGTCGCTGAACGTCCTCGGCGACGGGGTCCGGGACGCGCTCGACCCGCGGGCGAAGGTCCGTGGCCGGGTTACCGCGGGCCAGGCTGCCGCGGTCGGAGGCCCAGGCCAATTCAGCACCGCCTCGGTTCCCGATGTGCCGGAGGTGCCGGATAGATGACCGGTTTCATCCTCCGCCGGACTCTGTGGACCGTGCTGGTGATGTTCGTGATCACGCTGCTGGTCTTCGTGATCTTCTTCAAGACCCCGGGCATCGATCCGGCCCGCTCGCTGGCCGGGCGCAACCCGTCCCCGCAGGTGCTGGCCGAAATCCGGCACCAGTTCGGACTGGACCGGCCGTTCCCGGTCCAGTACCTGGTGATGATGAAGAAGCTGTTCGTCACCAGGGACCTGGTGTCCTACTCCAACCAGGGCCAGCAGGTGTTCCCCGAGATCGTGGCGGCCGCGCCGGCCACGCTGTCCCTGGTGTTCGGCGCCGCCGTGATCTGGGTGGTGGCGGCGATCGGGATGGGGGTCGCGGCGGCGGTGCTGCGCGGCACGATCTTCGATCCGCTGCTGATGATCATCGCCCTGATCGGCATCTCGATGCCGGTGTTCTGGCTGGGCGAGGTGGCCAACCTGATCACGCAGAGCAAGCTGCACGGCACTCCGCTGTTCAGCTGGGTGCCGCCGCTCGGCTACACCCCGCTCACCCAGAACCCGGTGCTGTGGTTCGAGGGCCTGATCATCCCGTGGATCACGCTGTCCGTGCTGTACATCGGCCTGTACGCACGGGTGCTGCGGGCCAGCCTGATCGAGATCGGCAACGAGGACTACGTGCGCACCGCCCGGGCCAAGGGCCTGACCGAGCAGCGGGTGCTGATCCGGCACACGCTGCGCACCTCGATGATCACGTTCGTGTCGCTGTTCGGGCTGGATTTCGGGGTGCTGGTGGGCGGCGGCGCGCTGCTCGCCGAGGTGGTGTTCGGCATCCACGGAGTCGGCTACCTGACCTACCAGTCGCTGAGCAACCTGGATCTGCCGGTCATCATGGCCACGGTGGTGTACGGCGCCTTCTTCATCGTGCTGGCCAACACGCTGATCGACGTGGCATACGCCTGGCTCGACCCGCAGGTGAGGATCAGCTGATGGGCGAACCACTGCTCGAGGTGCGCGATCTGCACGTCACGTTCCACACCGAGGACGGGGTGGTCCGGGCGGTCAACGGTGTCTCGTTCGACGTCAGCGAGGGCGAGACGCTCGGCATCGTCGGCGAGTCCGGCTCCGGCAAGAGCGTCACGATGATGTCGGTGATGCGGCTGATCCTTGACCCGAACGCCCAGTTCACGGGCGAAGTCATCTACAAGGGCCGCGACCTGATGAAGCTCAGCAAGCGCACGATCCGCGAGGTGCGCGGGGCGGAGATCGCGATGATCTTCCAGGACCCGATGACGTCGCTGAACCCGGTGTACCGGGTGGGCTGGCAGATCGCCGAGCAGATCCGCGCCCACGAGCAGGTGTCCGCGCATGCGGCCCGGGTCCGGGCGATCGAACTGCTGGCCTCGGTGGGCATCCCCAACCCCGAGCAGCGGGTGGACGACTATCCGCACCAGTTCTCCGGCGGCATGCGGCAGCGGGTGATGATCGCGCTGGCGCTGTCCTGCAGCCCGAGCCTGCTGATCGCCGATGAACCGACCACCGCGCTGGATGTCACCATCCAGGCCCAGATCCTGCGGCTGATCAAGAAGCTGCGGGAGGAGTTCGGCTCGGCCATCGTGCTGATCACCCACGACATGGGCGTGGTGGCCGATGTCGCGGACCGGGTGGCGGTGATGTACGCGGGCCGGCTCGTCGAGCAGGGCACCAAACACGAGATCTTCAACGACCCGCAGCACCCGTACACCTGGGGGCTGCTCGGCTCGATCGCTCGCCTGGACGGGCCCAGGCCACGGCGGCTGGCCACGATCCCGGGCACACCGCCGTCCCTGCTCAGCCTCCCGGACGGCTGTGCGTTCGCGCAACGATGCGCCTGCCGGTTCGAGCGGTGCTTCACCGAGCTGCCGCCGCTGCTGTCCCGAGACACGCTGCTGTCCCGAGACCCAATGCCGAACGGCCACCTGGACGCCTGTCACCTCACGTCCGCCGAGAAACGCGCGCACCGCGCCGCGTCCCTGGCCAAGGAGCGAACATGACCGTCCTGCTTCGGGCGTCGAACGTGCAGAAGTACTTTCCGGTCGGGCGGCAGATGCTGGGCCGTGCTTCCGGCGGGCGGAGCTCCGGCCCGCGGGTGCGCGCGGTGGACGACGTGAGCATTGAGGTGCGCACCGGAGAGACCCTCGGCCTGGTCGGCGAGTCGGGCTGCGGCAAGTCCACGCTGGGCCGCTGCCTCGTCCGGCTGCACACTCTGACCAGCGGCTCGGTGAGCTTCGAGGGGCACGACATCTCCGGCTTGTCCCGGCGCGAGCTGCGGCCATTGCGGCGCGAGATGCAGATGGTGTTCCAGGACCCGTACGCGTCGCTGAACCCGCGCAAGCGTGTCGGCACGATCATCGCCGGCCCGCTCCGGATCCACCGGCAGGGCAACCGTACCCAGGTCCGTGACCGGGTGGCTGAACTGCTGGAATTGGTCGGGCTCTCGCCGGAGCACGTCAACCGGTACCCGCACGAGTTCTCCGGCGGCCAGCGGCAGCGGATCGGCGTCGCCCGGGCGCTCGCCCTGCGCCCGAAGCTGATCATCGCCGACGAGCCGGTGTCCGCGCTCGACGTGTCGATCCGCGCCCAGGTCATCAACCTGTTCGACGACCTGCAGGACGAGCTGGGACTCACCTATATCTTCATCGCGCACGACCTGGGCGTCGTCCGGCACGTGTCGGACCGGATCGCGGTCATGTACCTGGGCAAGATCGTCGAGATCGCGCCGGCCGAGGACCTGCTCGCGCGACCGGTGCACCCGTACACCGAGGCACTGCTGTCCGCGGTTCCGGTGCCCGACCCGGAACTGTCCGCGCGCCGGGAACAGATCGTGCTGGAGGGCGACGTGCCGAGCCCGGTCGAACCCCCGGCCGGCTGCCGGTTCGCGCCGCGCTGCCGGTATGCGACCGAGATCTGCGCGGCGGAGGAACCGCCGCTGGTCCCCCACCGCGGCCCCGGCCACCTGGCCGCCTGCCATCACCCGCTGGGGCCGCCCCAGATGACGACCGCCTAGGCCTGGGCGGCGTGGCGGCCGGCCCGGCGGCCGGAGAACACGCAGTCGGCGATCGACAGGCCGCTCACATAGGAACCGGAGCATATGCCCACCGCGCTGCGGCCGACCGCGTACAGGCCGGGCACCACGCTGCCGTCCGCCCGCAGCACCTGACCGGTGCCGGGCTCGACCACCAGGCCGCCCAGCGTGAGCACCGGGGCCGGGTAGAGCAGGCGCGGCCGGATCGAGCAGTCGATCAGCGAGTACGGGGCCTGGTCAAGCGGGCGCCGCAATTCCTCCGGCTTGCCCAGTGGGTCGGGACCGGTAGCGGCGTTGTAGGCCGCGACCGTCGCGGCCAGCCCGTCCGGGTCCACGCCGGCCCTGGCCGCTACTTCGGCCAGCGTGGGCGCGCTGACCGTGCCGGAGGTTAGCAGGTAGCGGGCCTGAAGCCGCTGAAACAGCAGCGTGGTGCCGCGTAGCTGGCGGTGCGCTTGCGTCAGGATGGGGCGGTCGACGAGCAGCCAGGCCCGGCCGCCGCGCGCCACGACCGCGGCGCCGATGGCCGCACCATAGCGGGATTCGTCGCAGATCCGTTCCCCCGCCCGGTCGACCAGCACACCGCGGACCAGCGCGGGCGGCGGGGTGAGGAAGCGCCACACCGAGACCCGGCGCAGCAGCGCGGTGGTCCCGCCGGCCGCGACGCCGAGGCGGACGCCGCTGCCGTCGTCGCCCGGTGTCGCCAGCGGCAGGGCGCCGCGGATGTGCGGGGCGTGCTCGCGCATCATCTCCCGGCTCGCCGCGAATCCGCCGGCGGCCAGCACGACGCCGTGCCCGGCCCCCACCCGCAGCGGCCGGGCGAACCGCCGCTCCAGCCCAGCCACCGGACGATGCAGTATCCGGCCCAGCTTCGGCGCGTACAGATACGGCTTCTTCGACCAGCGGTGCAGCAGCCGGTGCGCGAGCCGGGCCCAGCCCGGCGCGGAACGCATGCTCAGGCACTCCAAACCGGTCACCCGGCCCGCCTCGTCGGCCACCAGGCGTCGCACGCTGGTCTGCGTGATGACCGCCGCGCCGCTGTCGCGGACGGCGGCGGCCAGCCTGGCGTACAGCACCTTCCCGGACGTGCCGCGCCCGTGGGTGCGGTGCCCGCGCGGTGCGGGGGGCGCGACGTCGCGGGCGGACAACTCGCTGCCGGAGTAGTAGAGATAGTGCCGGTTGGTCGGATAGGAGGTCTTGTCCGGGCACAGGCTGCCCTCGAACGGGACGCCGTGCCCCTCCAGCCAGGCCAGCATCGCGACGCTGCCGTCACAGAACTCCTTGAGCGTGGCCTCCGGCACCGCGCCATCCACTTCGGTGCTCAGGTAGGCGAACATGGCGTCCGCTGAGTCGCTGACTCCGGCCGCCGTCTGCTGCGGCGTGCCGCCGCCCGCGTACACCACGCCGCCGGACAGCGCCGTCGCGCCGCCTCCGGAAAATCTCTCGACAACGAGCACCGAACGGTCTGTGGTGGCAGCTTCCAGAGCCGCGCACGCACCAGCGGCGCCGAAGCCCACGATAACGACATCGGCCTGAATATCCCAGCTATCCGGCACCGGACCCTCCCGTCAAAACTGAAACCTGTTCTAGTATGGGGGTCGGGAGGTGGCATGACAACGGAGCCCGCCGCGGCCGGAGGCCCAGGCCAATTCAACGCCGCGGCCGGAGGCCCAGGCCAATTCAACGCCGCGGCCGGAGGCCCAGGCCAGTTCAACGAGGCCGGCACGGCCGACATTGTCGTGGTGGGCAGCGGTGCCGCGGGGATGACAGCCGCGCTGACCGCGGCGCAACTCGGCCGGACGGCCATCGTGCTCGAGAAAGCGGGACGGTGGGGAGGATCCACCGCCCGTTCGGGGGGAGGTGTATGGGCCCCGGGTAACGCGGTGTTGCGGCGTTCCGGGGTCCGTGACACACCGGGCTCGGCCAGCGAATACCTGGAGTACGTCGCGGGCGACTGTGTTCCCGGGGAGTTCCGGGCGGCGTTCCTCCAGCACTGCGGGGACATGCTGGATCTGGTCCTGGCGCGGACCCCGGTGCGGTTCGCCTGGGTCCCCGGATACGCCGACTACTATCCCGAGGCGCCGGGCGGGCAGGCCGCCGGGCGCAGTATCGAGCCGGTCCCGTTCAACGGGCGGCTGCTCGGCGACGAGCTTGCCGGGCTGAACCCGCCATACCTGCCCGTGCCGGAGGGTGTCGCGGTCACCCAGGCGGACTACCGGTGGCTCAGCCTGGGGCCCCGCCATCCGCGCGCGATGCTGGCCGCGATGAAGGTGGCGGGACGGCTGGCCCGGCGGCGCCTGCTCGGGCACCGGATGCTGAGCCTGGGCCAGGCACTGGCGGCAGGGCTGCGTGCCGGACTGCTCAGCAGCGACGTGCCCGTGTGGCTGAACACCGCGATGACGGGGCTGCTCGTTTCGGATGGGCGCGTTGTGGGGGTGCGCGCGGTCCGGGACGGCTCACCGGTGGTGGTGCGGGCGCGGCTCGGCGTGCTGCTGGCCAGCGGCGGGTTCGAGCGCAACGAACAGATGCGGCGGCGGTACCAGCGGGAGCCGATCGGGACCGAATGGACCACCGGGGCGGTGAGCAACACCGGGGACGGAATCGAGGCCGGCCTGGAGCTCGGCGCGGCCGTCGAGCTGATGGACGACGCCTGGTGGGGGCCGTCGATCCCGCTGCCGGGCGGGCCGTACTTCTGCCTGGCCGAGCGGAGCCTGCCGGGGTGCGTCCTGGTCAACGGCGCCGGCCAGCGGTTCGTCAACGAGGCGGCGCCGTATGTGGACGCGGTACACGCGATGTACGACGGGCATACCGCGGCGAATCCGCACATCCCGGCGTGGCTGATCTTCGATCAGCGGTACCGGGACCGGTACGTGTTCGCCGGCCTGCCGCCGCGGCGGTCGCTCCCCCGGCGCTGGTACAAGTTCGGCTCGGTGTACCGGTCAGACGAGCTGCGTTCGCTGGCGGCTGAAATCGGGGTGGACGGGCCCGGCCTGGCCAAGACGGTGGCCAGGTTCAACGAATTCGCTTTGTCCGGACGGGATGAGGACTTCCGGCGCGGCGACTCGGCGTATGACCGCTACTACGGCGACCCGCGCTGCCGGCCCAACCCGAACCTCGCGACGCTGTCGCGGCCGCCGTACTACGCGGTGAAGATCGTGCCCGGCGACCTGGGCACCAAGGGCGGCCTGGTGACCGATGCCCGCGCCCGGGTGCTACGGCCCGACCGGTCGGTGATTGCGGGGCTGTACGCGGCCGGCAACGTCAGTGCGTCCGTGATGGGACACAGCTACGCCGGGGCGGGGGCCACGATCGGCCCCGCCATGACGTTCGGTTACATCGCGGTGCGCGACATGTGCCGGTTAGGAGGAAACCGGCTGGACCTCCTGATGGTCCAGGTGCTGCCGGTGCATGAGACGCAACAGCTCGGCGAGGCGCGCGTCAAGCTGCTCCTCGCCTGCGGCGACGTCCCCGGTGTTGATCTCCCCAATGTTCTGAACCATGGTGCCCCCTCTTTCCGCATATGGCGTCAGCAAACGGGACCATAACCAAGTCATGCCGCAAAGGCACGTAGCGACACGGCCCAGTTTCGTGTTTCGTAAGGGTTACTTCCGGGCTACCTGCTCAAGGACCTGCCCGCCCGAGAACTCGCCGACGCCTCGGCTACCGAAGGCTGCCGATGTGCCCCTCCACCATGTGAGTGAACACGGTGAACGTAGACGAACCGTTCCCGTGGCCGCTCGCACCCGGCGAGGCCGAGGAGCGACGGTCGAGTCCCTGGAAGTACCGACTGTCCACATCTGGGCCCAGAAGTCTGTTCTCAGGGCGCCTCAAAACGCGACGACAGTCAATTAAGTGGCATCACGGCGTTCCCATACCCTGATGCTGAGGGTGACTTCGATAGGTTGACCGGCGGCGTTACGCTGTACATTGGTGATCCGCAAAAGCGCATATCGTCGCTGGTCAGTAATGGCGCACAGCAAAACGCCCGGCCGGATACCGGCTGTGCTCAGTTCTACGCCGTACGCCTGCAGTTTGCCGCACTCTTTCCGGGTACCGGCGCTGCCGGGTGGCAAGATCCCGATGTCGGCGTTGTCGATACTGTCCAGGGACATGTGCGCGATCGTGAACTCAACGTCGTACGGATTGCCCCGGGGTGCCTTGGTCAGCTCCCAGTCTGCGCTCAGTGAATCCAGGTCGATCACACGTCCTAGCGGCAGGTTGACGCTTCCGATGCGGCGGACCGGCTCCGGTATCCCGTGGCCGTTGATGTCCACAATGCCGGGCGCCGGTGATGTGCTCGGGGTCCGGGCGGCTTGAACGTGAGCCGAGGTGGACCCGTTATGATCGATCACCGCCCACACACCACCAGCCGCAGCGAGCACCGCGGCCACGATCACGGCCCCGGCCGCAAGCCGGTATCGCCTTCCGCTGCCTCGGATCCGCCTGTCCCCAGACGGCTGGTCATTTCCGTCATTGCCGCCCCGACCCGGCCCCGTTTCAGTCCCGGGCACCGTGACGGGCGCCGGCTCGCCAAGCCGACGACGCTCGGCCCGTTCCGCGAACGCGCGGTTGCGCAGTTCCTTCAGGGTGCCGGTGGGGACGTCGAACACCCGCTCATAGACCAGGATCAGATCCTCAGGGGGAATGCGCCGTCCGCTCTCGTAATCCGCGAGCCCGCTATGCGCGCTCAGCCCGAGCTGACGTGCCAGCGCCCGGAAAGACATCCCCTGTTCCAGCCGACATCTACGCAGAGTCTCGCCCAGCTCATGCGCAATATCGCGGGGTGGCTCATGACCACCGGAACCTCGCCCTGGATACATAGACAGCCTGCCGTCACTAGATTCGTCCGATCCGCCTGAAGCCTGTAGACCACGCATGGCAATGCTCTCAGAACGCTCCGGATACGACCAGATCGTAACGAAATGGGGCCGGGCCGAGAAGGAAACGCCCCGGCCGACTGAGGTCGGCACGGGGCGTCATGGGACAGGTCTAATGAGGCAGACGGCGGTTGGAGAGTGCGGCTTTCCAGGATCGAAGGTGGCCGACCGCGCTCGGCGGGCGGCGCGCCGCCGTGATCGTCCACTCGGTTGAGCAGGACGATCACGGCGTCATGTCATTCTGGATTGGTTCTGTTACTGGGCTGGGATGACATACATCACCTCGCCGTTCTCACCCGGTGCCGCGCATCCGGGCTTGGATTCGGAGAAGATGAACGCGGTCACCACGAGTACCGTGGTGCCATCCGTGTTGTCCGTCAACCGTGTCGCCTTGGGGTTGGCTACGCAGGATGACTGGATACCCAATACGACGGGATAGGCCGTGTGATTACTGTAGTCATAGAGCGTCAATCGCCATGAGGTGAAGACGTCCGAGTTGTCCACGGCGTTCTTGGCTTCCCCGATACTATACCGGGCACCCATCCACGAGATGTCGTCGCGTCCACCGTGTTTGCCGGGGAAGCCCGCGCTTGTCAGCGCCGCGTCCCGTGCAGTGTCCGCACTGGTCGTCCAGGAACTAAAGTTGGTCAGGGTGCCGAACGCTTCCCGGTCGAGTTGATTGTTGGCCTGCCCGGGTAGATCGTCGCAGGTCGAGTCGTAGTGCAGGCCCACCTGGATGTTGTTCGGGTCCGTGCTGTGTATGTCAGGCGTTCCTTCATGGCACTGCACGCCTAGCGGGCCAAAAAGGCTGAGCTGGGTTTGGTAGGTATTGTCGGACTGCCCGTGCTCCAATTCCGCTGGTGAAGCGTAATGAATGAACTTGACCGAACTCTGGCCGCCGTTGACGTATTCGTCAGCAAGTACGAATCCATTGCCCTGCTGGGCCAGATAGGGCTGAGACGCATTGTTGTCGTCAAGCGTGACAAGCGGCGTCCAGGTGCTGTAAAGAGTGGGCGCAGAGGCAAGGATGACTGACTTTGAGTGGGGACTGTAGACCGCGTAGTAGGTTCCGTTCGCCTGGATGATTTTCGCGGTGTCCATGCTCTGACCGTTCGCATCCGTCATCCCGAATCTGAGACTGATTGGTTGCGCTGATTGCAGGCTTGTGATCAGGCTATCGGTGGCGGTATTTCCCGTGGTCGTGGTGGCGCAAGCGTACGGGATCCACGGTGACTGACCGTTACCCTGCTTGGCGGTGACGGTGAAGCACATGTACGTGCCCACCGCCAGCCCGGTCCAGTCGTAGCTGGTCGTGCCCGCGGGAATCGTAGGCGAGGAGGCATCGCCGTTGCTCACCACGAACTGTGCCGCACCACCGGACGTGTCGCTCCAGCTGATGTGAATCTTCGTTGAGCTGGCTGTCGCCTTCAAATTGGCCGGGGGCGCTACCTGCGTTGTAGCGCAGGCATACGGCGACCACGGAGACTGGCCGGCACTGTTTTTCGCGGTGACCGTCAAGCACATGTAAGTGCCCTGTGCCAGGGCCCCCCAGTCGTAGCTCGTCTTGGTCAGGTTGCCCGTCGAGATGTTTCCGTTGCTTACGACGTAAGAGGTAGCACCGGACACCGCGGACCAGGTGATGTGGATGTTGCTCATGCTTGTCGCTGTCGCGGTCACGTTGCCTGGCACGCCGGGTGCTGACGCGGCGTGCGCTACGGCGGGCTGAACGAACCCGATGGCTAGAGCCGCCACCGCCGCCATCGCGGCCGCATGGGTGAACCGGCGTCGCGGCCGCTTCGGCTTTCGTGTTGGTGTTCGTCGTGTGAACACGTATGACCTCCTAGCCGATCTTGTCGTGGACCCACGCCTCGCACTCGATGCTGCCGTCGGTGGTCGACTCCTTGCATCCGCGCCAGGTGACGATTTCGCCCGGCGCGGAGTGCCCATCGGTGATGGAGAAGGAAGTCTCGTCGGGGTGGCTACCGCCGCCCTGGCAGTCACCATGGACGTAGTGCGGGGCGCCCTCCCAGTTACCGCTCTGCGTAGCCCATTGCACGCCGACCGACCAGCCGTCACCGCAGAATTCATCCTTGACTGTGAAGGAGTTCCAGCCCTTGCTCAGGTTGCTGTTGGCGGCGTTGTACCAGACCTCACCCGCGACCCGGCCGTTCGCATGGAATACCCACTCATGACTCGTCGACGCGTATGCCGTTCCTGAACCGGCCATTACCACAGCCAGCGCGCCGGCTATGCCACCGATGAGCCAGGTCCGCTTTGATCGCATCCCGTTTCCCTTCTTACGAGCGGCAGCCCGCTCCCATCCGGCCTCATGTGCGAGGACCTGATTTGCTCTGCCGCGGTTTCACCGCCATCGGACCTGGCTTCGTGTGTGTCCGGCAACACCTGGAACGTTCTCAGAACGTTCTGAGAACACGGGATTCCGGGGGGATGAACCACCGTACGTTCGTATGAAAAGCCTTTGAATTGATCTTTCGGGCGGGCGGTCCCTGGGGTTCAGCGGGACGGGCACAGGTGAGGGTAGGAGGCGTTCGGGACGAGCGTTTCCGCCTGGCCGAGGTCCGGATCGCCGGCCAGCGTGCGGCACGCCTGACGGGCCATGTCCGCGGGGTTGAGATCCCAGACCACGATGCGCTTCGACTGGTCGCCAGAGATCAGGGTGTTGCCGTCCGGACCGAAGGCGAGGGTGTTCACGGCACCGTCGTCACCGGTCAAGGTGGCGATCGGGGAAAGATTCGCGGTGTCCCACAGCATGATTGTGCCGTTGTGCTCGGCCGAGGCGATGATCTTGCCGTCGGGCGAGAAGGCTAGCGCCTGTATGGCGCCGACCGGGCCGGCCCGCGCCATCCGGAGATCCAGGTTGGCCGCGGTCAACAGGGTGACGCGGCCGTCGTTCCCGGCGGCGGCGAGGGTCTGCCCGTCGGGGCTGAACGCGATGGCTTTGACCGGGCCCGTCGCCGGGGCCACCACGGCGATCCGCCGGTCGGTCAACAGATCCCAGATCATCACGCTGCCCTGAACGGTGGCGGCGGCCAACGTGTAACCGTCGGGGCTGAACGTGACCGCTTCGAAGGATCCGTGGCCATCTGAGTAGAAGCGGTGACGCGGCGACTTCTCGCCAGTGTCCCGCACCGCGATTGTGGAGCGCGCCGCGGTCGCCACCATCTCGCCGTCCGGGGAAAAGACGGCGTCGACGGCCGGCGCGACGGTGCGCACCGACATCGTCGGAACTAGCCCCGGGATATCGCGGAGGGTGAGGGCGCCGTCGTCATCGATGGTGGCGAGCAGCTTCCCGCCCGGACTGACCGCGACCGCGGCCGGTTTCGCCGTCAGCCTGGTAGTCGCGGCAGGGCTTCCATCGGGGTTCCACAGGTCGAGCATGTCATCGCCGCTCACCGACGCGAGCATGGTCGTGCCGGGAATGAGCGCCAGCCCGGTGACCGGGCCGGTGCTGCCGGTGAACGGCCGGATGGGCGCCCGCCACAGTTGCACCGAACCGGTCGGGCTGCCCAGGGCCAGCGACCCACTGGCCGGGTCGTAGGCCAGCGCGTTGACGTTAGCGGGGACGCGGTGGGGTTCCAAGCCGGCCTGGCGGCCGGTGCTGGTGTTCCACAGCATCAGGTCCTGGTAGGTACCCGCGGTGATAAGTAGGGTCCCATCGCGGCTGAACGCCAGTCCCCTGGAATTGCGGACCGCATGCTTCAGCAACGTGGGATCGTGCTGCGGGCTCAGCAACAGCACGTCACCATTGGTTTGCTCGGCGGCGATCATTCCGCCGCCGGGACTGTAAGCCAGGTCGTTGATGCCTCCGGTCATGCCGGCGAGCCATTGGGTGATCGTGGCGTGCGCGGGGTCGGTTATGTTCCACAGCGCCACGGCGGGACCGTCGCCCGCGGCGGCGAGCGTGTGCCCGTCCGGGCTGAACGCGACGGAGAGCAGCCGGGCGAGCGTACGCCCTGGCTGGTGCTGAGTCAGCACCTGAACCAGCCGGTGTGTGGCCGGGTTCCACAGGCATATGCGACCGTCCGCAGACACCGACGCCAGCAGCGTGCCGTTCGGGCTGAAGGCAAGGTCTTCGATGGACCCCGTGTTGCCGGGCAGCACGCTGAGCGTGGTGTGCCGGGACGGATCCCAAAGCCGGATCGTGTGGCCATCAGACCCCGCCAGTAGTCCGCCTTCGCCAACCGGGCTGAACGCGATGGCGCGGACCGGACCGGCGAAGCCGCCGAAGACGGCGAGCTGCCGGCCGGTGGCGGTGTCCCACAGGTGGACCGTCCTATCTTCGCCGCCGGCGGCCAGGAGCTTGCCGCCCGGGCTCAATGCCACGGCGTTGACCATGGCGGACTCGCCGCTAAGGCTCGCCTGCGTAGAGGTACAGCAGGCCGCGAGGCTGAGCAGGGCCGACCGTGCCGTGACGGTGGGCGCTGCCTGCCAGGCGGCCACCGCCGCCAGCGCGGCCGCATCCGGATTGACCGTCGCGAACCGGCCCGACTGGGCGGCCAGTTGCCCGGACATGGCGGTGTTCTCGGCCGCGATGGTGCTCCCGATGGTGGCCTGGCGCTGCCAGACCACCAGGCCGCCGCTCACGCCCGTCGCGGCCAGCAGGACGACGAGACTGACCGCCAGCCGACGGGTGCGACGCCCGGATCGGCGGCCCGCCGGCGACAGCGGCTGAGCTGCCATATGTTCCGTTTGCCGCGGCGCCACTCGCTCTGCCGGCACTCGCTCTGCCGGCGGCGCTTGCTGCGCAGGCGCCTGCGACTGACGCTCGGCGGCGAGCCGCCAGCGCTCCTCCCACTCCGCGACGTCGCCGCCGCACGCCCGCACGTAACCCCGGACAACCGGGAGGGTGGGCAGACAACGCCCGCCCGCCGCCTCGGACAGCACCGTCACCGAGAAGCTTGCCCGCCGGGCCAGCTCACGGTAGTTCGGCCGGCCTGCCTCTTCCCGAAGCTTGCGCAGTTCAGCGGCGAACTCTGCCACCGGTCCAGCCGCAGGATCAATCGGTCGCTCTGGACGCCCCATTCCTTCGCTCCCGCCAATACTCCGGCCCCGTTGTCCGGAATTGTTTGTCCACCCTATCCAGGCCTATCGGGACAATCTGTGCGGGCAATAGAACGAATCCAGCAATGCCATGTGAGGGCGCTAATAGATGATCTAGGGGAGTCTGAGGTGGGCAGGGAAAACGGGGAAAAGCCCAGGTACGGGATTGGTCCGATGATCAAGCGGTACCGCGAGGAGCAGCGGGCGACTCAGCGTGAGCTGGCCGCTGCGGCAGGGATGAGCGTGGGCGCGCTGCGCGACCTGGAACAGGGCCGCACCCGCTCGCCCCGCTGGGGAACGGTGGAAGAACTCGCCGCCGCCCTGAGCCTGGATCCGGCGCAGCGCGCCGAACTGACGCGCGCCTGGCGGTCCGGCGATCCGGCGCGGGCACCACGGCGCCCTCATCCCGGGGAGCGTCCGCCGGGAGTGCGTATCAACGTCCTCGGGCCGGTGGCCGCCTGGCGGGACGGAGCGCAGGTGGTGCTGGGTTCGGTCCGGCAGCGGGCCGTGCTGGGCCTGATGGCACTTCAGGCCGGTGCCGGTGTGCACCGGGATTCGATCATCGACCTGCTGTGGGGTGAGCGACCACCGTCCAGCGCGGTCGCCGAGGTGCAGGGATACGTGTCCCGGCTGCGCCGGATACTTGGCGACGGCCCGGCGCGCGCGGGCCACGCTGAGCTGGTGACCACGGCCGGCGGATGCTGCTACCGCCTGAACGCCGGTCCAGGCCACCTCGACCTGGCCGTCTTCGGTCAGCTGATCCGCGAAGCGCGCGAAGTCGCCCGGTTCGATACGGCGCATGCGTGCGAGCGGTACGAACGGGCCCTCGGGCTCTGGCGCGGCGACGTGGCAGTCGACATCGATCTGCTGCGCGGGCATCCCGCCGCGGTACAGGTAGCCCGCCAGCGTGCCGCGGCGGTGCTCGAGTATGCCGAAGCGGCCGAGCGGAGTGGCGCATACGCGAGCGTGCTGCCGCACCTGTGGGAGCTGTGCGCCGGAGAACCGGTGAACGAACAAGCGCATGCCTGGCTGATGACGGCCCTCGCCGCCTCCGGTCAGCAATCCGCCGCCCTCCAGGTCTTCACCGATCTGAGGCGGCGCCTGGACACCGAACTAGGCATCTCCCCCAGCCCGGTCCTCGCCCAGGCCCACGCCCGCGTCCTCCGCCAGCAGACCGGGCCTCCGGCGCCAGCCGTTCAGCGGAACTCCAGCCACGGTAGGTGAAGGTCGGGAAAGGCTTCGAGACCGGGTGTCCCGGTCCAGCTGCCAGCGTGGTCTACCGCGGTGAACACATCGTTCAGCCAGAGCGTCTGATCTGGATCCCAGCCAATCAGGACGGTCGCGGCGTCGCCTACGGTTGTCGCAAACCCGGTAGCGGTAATGAACCCTGCGATACTGAGGTGAACACCGTCCCAGTCCTGAGCCACCTTGGGCCAGTCCGGCAGAACCCATGAGACGTCCCGGCCTGTCATCCGGAACCAGTCGTGCCGCCGTGACACCGTGACGTCGCGCGGATATCGTGCCGTGAGCCGTCCCCAGTCGTCCGGCCCAGCGATCTCCCAGATACGTGCCCGCGAGGTGATCTCAATATCCCAGATCTGGAATACTTCCTCACCGGCACTGTCGGCCAGACAGCCGAGTCCGACGGCGGGCAGCGCGCCGATCGGGCCAGTTGTGGTGAAGACGCCGTGCCCCAGCGGAGGGGACCACCAGATTCCCGAGTACACGCTGCCATTACGCGGCGGCCATGGCAGCTCCCGTGCCGCGTGGCGTTCTTCCTCCTCGTCCGCCTCGGTTTGGGCGCGAAGGCCGTCGGCGAACGCCTGCCCGCGCGGCGGAGGTTTGTCGCCGACGGCCAGCCAACGCTGATGGTCCCCGTCTGGCTGCTCCCACCACCACCGCGCCCCCGGTGCTATGGCCAGAGACCGGGCCACCGGCAGAAGGGATGCCGCCGCGGTAGCCAGATGCGGAGCCGCCGCCGTGTCAGCCGCTCCGGGGCACATGACGGCGGCGAACGCGGACAACAGGACCAATCGGTCATTGCAGCCGGCTAGCTGGTCGAGGCTGGCCGCCCTGGCGGCTACATGACGGGAGACCACGTCCACGACCTCACGGTGGGGTTCGCCGATCTGCTCGAGGAAATCAAACCGGTTCAGGCCTGCCAACTCGGCAAGGAGCAGGAGGCCTACCGGGGTCGTGGTGAGCGCTTCGGCATCCACCTCGATCATTCCTCCTGTCGCGCACGCCGCAGGGGTATGCGATACGAGCATAGCCCTGCGGCATGTGACGCTAGAGTCCTCGATAAGGTCAGGTCCCGCACGCTAGCGTGGCGTTGCCCGACTGCAGCGACCCGGTGTACTGCACACCTTGGAACCAGACGCTGGCGTATGAAGTCCCGTAATATGTGCTGCTCGTGCGGTTCTTGCACTCCTTCCAGATCTTCTGGTCCTTAAGCTGGTTTCCTTTGGCTGCTGTCGCGGGCGGATTTGGCCCAGCTACCTTGTGCGGCAAGATGAGGCCTGTCTTCCACAAAGTGACCTGCATGAACAGGTTCATGCTGACCCGGCGGCATTCTACCTTCGCGTTGATCTTTACCGCGCGGATGTTGTGATGGTGAAACAGGAAGCTGGATATGTGCGCGAGTCCACCAGGCTGGCCCTGCTGGTTCATGAAGAACAGCTTGCATTCCGGATCGACGGCGTTAGGTGCGGTCCCGGTTGGCCTGAGGTCTACCGTGGCCGACGAAGACAAAGAGGTTGACGACGAAGCGGCCGCATGCGCCGCGGGAGCCGTTGACGCACTGGCCATGGCCCCAGGCGCGAAGAATACCGTGGCTGCTGCCATAGCGAGCGCAGGCAGGATCATGGCTCTTGATTTGCGCATCCACATTTTCCTTTCATGGCGGCGAGTATTGTTTGCGGTGCCCGCAGGCCCACACCGTGGAATTCAGGATGGCTGGTCCGGCCGACGATTGGTTATGCCGCGGCAATGAGCTACAACGCCGCGGCTGGTTACCTGGGCGACGTGGTTGACCTGCGGCGGTACGGCAGGCCGGGCGATCCCGCGTCCTCGGAGGCTACCGGGGCGCCCGTAGTACGGGATATCCCGTACTCATACGATCACGAACGGAATGAGAAGAACGCCGGTGTCAGGCACCGGCGTTCTTCATAAACTCATCGAGTCAGCGCGGATCGCTTACCGCTAGCAGATCCGTGTCACGTTGAGAACCCCGCTTGGTCCATGCCAGGCCAGAGGATCCCCATGAGAATCTACCACTACGAAAATCCCCATCGTGCGATAGGCCAGAAGGATACTTGTCGCACTGCAGGAGTTCGTACGGATAGAAGAGTCCACCTCGCCCGCGCAGCCATGTCTCGTCTGGCCGTCGCCGTCGGCGTCCCACGCGCCGGTGTGAGTGTTTTCCATCTGCATGTCCGCCGTCTGCGCACAGGTGACACCCGGATAAGGAGAGCACCGCTCCACCCAGGCACGACCTTGTATGTAACCTGGGAAGGCCTGTGATTTTGTAATACCGACGGCGCCGACACAGGTCTCTCTGACCGTGATTCCGTTACGGTGAAGGGTGAATGTATGCGTAGCTTTGTATACCACGACAGGATTGTTCGCATCCGTCTTCGAAACCGATGCTGAAGCTGCGGCGGCACCGCAGAAAGAAAAAAGAGTCATGGCTAGAAGCATTATCACGCCGACCCTACTGAAGCGTTTCATGAATTGAATCCGCCCTTCGATATGGAATGTGGTTCTTGACACTTGTACGGACTATCAGGAACGCCGCTCCGACCGGGCTGCGTTCGTGCGCGGAATCCAATGGTTGCCCGTGACACGGCCGTTATGAGATCCCCGATTTCCTGGGCGGCGCGGTGGCGCGCTGCCCAGGGGTGAACTATGTTCAGCTGTCTCCCCAGCTGCTGACGTTCAGCGCTACTGAGCCGTCGCATCCGGGCGCGGGACGGGGGACAAGGGTCGTCGGCGGGCATGGGTTGAGGATCAGCGGCGGCCGGGGCTTCTGGCCGAAGTTGAAGTCGCTGAGCAGGTTGCCCGTCATGTTCTCGCGGACATCGGGGCGGGGATCGGGGCGGCCATCGGTGGCCGGGTTGAGGCGGGCGCCGCCGAGGAAGTCGTCCTCGATGAACCTGAGATAGGCGTCAGAGGACAGCGTCTGAGGGTCGACGTACCCGCGCCTGGCGAACGGGCTGATGACCATAGCGGGGACCCGGATCCCATAGCCTAGGGAATCCGCGGTGGGCGGCACGACGTTGTCGTAGAAGCCGCCCCAGTCGTCCGAGGCTAGGAAGATCGCGCTGGAATCCCAGTCTTTGCTGGCCATGACCGCGTTGATGATCCGGGTGACGTAGGCCTGGCCGGTGCTGACTAGGGCCGGGGGGTGCTCGCTGTCGGCCGGGTCCGGGACGAGCCAGGCGACGGCGGGCAGCGTGCCCGACTTGGCCTGGCTCATAAAGGTGTCCAACGGCCGGACGTTGCCTTGCTGGCCGTCCGCCTTGACGTCGGTGAACCCAGGCAGCGTGTTCCAGATCGCCGGCACGCCCACCTTGTGGCCTGGTCCCTGTGCGCCGTGATCGAGGTAGTAGCCCCAGCTCACCTTGTCCTTGTGCAGCAGCCAGGTCAGGTCGGTCCAGGCGAACGGTGCCGGGTTGGCCGCGGTCCTGTTATTCGGCATGTCGGTGCCCTTGCAGCTCATCGGATCAGCCGGATTGCTGCAGTTCGCTGCCCACGCGGAGACCATGGACATGTGCGAGGGCAGGCTCCATGAATGCTCGGATTCAAACATGTGGTCGTTCAGCACGAAATTCTTGGCGTACGCCCAGTAATCCGGAATGTCCGAGGCCACGTGGTGGCCCATGACGTCGGTTGGGCAGGGCTGGCCGCTCTTGCACCCCGCTTCGGCTTCCTTGACGAAACCGTTCATCTTGCCGCCGTTCACGTCGGCGGAGCTGTTGGCGTCCATGTGCGGGCCGCCCGTATTGCGGTCGTGGTGATCGACATATGGCCGCACGCACGTATGATGCAGTGGGTCGGGCACGCAGACACCCTTCGGGATTCCCTCGGCCCCCGGGTAGGTGCCGAAGTAAGAATCGAATGACCGGTTTTCCTGCATGATTACGATTACATGCTTGATCTTGTGAATGCCCTGCGGGCCAGATGCCAGCGGCTTGGTCGCCGAACCCGACGCCGGCAGGCCCAAGCTGAACGCCACGCTAGCTGCCAGCACGGCAGTGCCGCCTGTTGTTAGCAGAAGACGATGTCGCATTCCCGCACTCCAAACAATTCAAGTAGAAACCTGGGGCCGCGCCGCGGCTGCGGACACGGAGGACGATCTCGGCGTACAGCCCAGCCCTATTCGCTGGGAATCCGCCCAGACCTCTGCGCCACGGCTACAGCGGGCACGTGACCGGGTGGTGATCCAGCTCGAAGTGCACCAGTTCGCCAGGCTGCGCGAAGTTGATGCTCTCCCTCGGAACGAACTTGCGCACTTCGAGGGCCGCACCGACACGTAGCGCCAAGCAGCCCCAGTACTCACCGGTGGTGATCCTGTTCACGTCCTGGATGCGAGGGCTGATAGAGCCCGTTCCCGCATAGCAAATCGGCACGGGCAGGTTGGCGTGATACACGTCGAACGTCAGACCCGTGCACGGCGCCCTGTGCACCGTCGCAACTGCCGACGAGGCCGTCGAGGTCGCGGCATGCTGAGCGGTTGAGGCGAAGGCGGCCGACGGCGTCGCCAGCAACGCTCCAGCGGCCAGTACGGTAACTATGGATTTCCGTAGAATTGACATTGCGCTCCTTCGGACATCGATTCCGGCCGACGGCTATAGCCGCGGCTTCCCGCTCGAACGTGGCGGGTTCATCCGCGGAATCCATGGTTGTCCGGGATCCGGACAACCCAATATGAAGCGACAATGCCTTATCCGCAGCGGTCGCTCTGGCCCCGGCGGCCTTCCACCTGGGACCACGCCGCTCCGGACAATCCCGGGACGCCAGGGAAGTACGGGGAGACCGGTACTGCGGGGCATCCCGTACCCACCGCTTTCCGCGCGGGCCGCCGGATGTCCGGCACGTCCGGCGAGCCACTGGTGGCAGCGGCCTCCCGCGTCTGGCCTGCCACGGGTGCGCTCTCAATAGGGGAAACTACATGGCTCGACGGCTCTAAGGGGCTGAGGTGGCGCAGCAGCAGCTGCCTCGGCTGCCTCGGCTGCGCCAGCGCCCACAACGCTGCGTAAGTTCGGCCATTTATAGTAGGCCAGCCCACCGAATATCAGAAGCATGCTTATAACAAACAGGGATATATAATAGGATGCTGGAATGAACGCCTTGCCAGGCGGTTCCCCTTGTGTCACATGATATATTGCCTGGACCAGATACGCGGCAACCGAACCGGACAAGATCCCCAGCGATGCCTCAAGATGACGTCGGCGGCTGTAACGAGATCGATCCGTCATCGCCGCTCCGCGAGTCGATGCCGACAGTTATCCACTACCACGCCGCCTGCGTATTTCATGATGAGCAATGTCTCGGATAGCGCCGGGGATGTCGCCTTGCTGGTCGTGCAGTACGTGGACCTGTTCCCCTGATGTCGTGGTGTAATCCTGGATCCACGGCTGTTTTTCTTGCCCGCCGAGCCCGTAGGTGATGCCGGTGGCGGAGCCGCACACCGCAGCACTAGTCCTAGGCCCAATAGGCCTAGGCGAAATGACCAACGCCTACGCGGTATTTTCTGAGGGTGGAAACCCCCGACGCCCCGACCAGGGTGCCCCACTGCATCGGCGTAGGTGCGAAGATTAGCTGACCCCTTCCCCTGATGCGGTGTCGGCGAGCGGTCGTAACGACGCATCAACGGCGGAGCGCCTCGACCAACCGCCTGGCGTCGATCAGGCGCAAACCAGTTAGCTCACGCACGCGGCGAACGGCACTCACAAACTCACCACGCTCTAGGAGTGTCTCGGCTTCAGCTTTGTCCGCGTCGCTCAAGAGCGAGATTAGCGACTCACCTGCGCGGCGATCGGCTTCCAGCCGCGCGCTTCTCGGGATACGGATCGGTCGAAGCAACCACAGTTGATTCCTTCCATTGTCAGCCATGATGCGCCACTCCCTCGGATTGGGGATTCTCCTGAGATGGCTTGAGTCCCGTCAAGGCCGTAGCGGGCGCGCCACTGCACCGGCGCAGGTGCATCACTAGCTGCCATCCCAAGGGATTTTAATTAGCATGATCATGAAGTAGTTGGAAAGTATGAATAGAATAATCGCTAGCACCAGTTGTGTTATGAATAGCGGATTCCCCAAGAGGATGTAGATAGGTAAGTGGCGGAGGTGGATCCCGCGCCAATTGCTCCGAGCATGAAGCCTACGGCGAGCACTGTATACGCACGCCTGTTGCGTCGGCTGTAACGAGATCGATTCGTCATCGCCAGCCCCTGTTAAGAGCCCGTCAACGCGGGAGAGGGCTCGTCATGGCCGACGTTTCCTCATTTGCGTGACGATCACGGCGATGGATCCGAGAATCGCACCTACCACTAGCGCCGCTATTATTTAGCTGTAGCATATCACCTCCCTATCAATGGCTCTACTCGAAATACAGTCCGTTACCAGCTAATCTGTGACCATGCATACGCCATGGCACCCGTTACCAGCCCGCCGGCTGCGCCCGCGGCGGCGCCAATGCCGCAGGCGGGCAAAGCGCCGGGTCCAGTCCATATGGATGTAACGAGGCCTGTCACGCAACCGCCAGCCGCGCCGGTGATGGCGCCGCCGAGTACAGCTTCGCCGAAGGCGGCCCAGCTCCACATCCCCGCCGGGTCGGTGTAGTTGGCGGGGTTGTCGGCTGCGTAGGCGTACAGGCCGACGTTGGCGGGAGAGTCGATCTGCTGGATGCTGTCTTGCTGGGTGAAGTGGGCAGGGGGCGCCGGTGTAGGTGAACATCGGGTCGAGGCTGCCGGTCTGGGCGTCCAGGCCGTAGGGGGTGTAGGGGTTGGTGAGGGCGGCGTGCCCGGAGCTGTCGATGACCGCTACTACTGAGCCGAGGTTGTCGGTGACGTACATCATGTCGCCTTGCGCGCTGCCAGTGCCGTTGCTGTTGACCTCGCCGAGGATGTCGCCTTGCTGGTCGTGCAGTACGTTGACCTGTTCCCCGGATGCGGTGGTGTAATCCTGGGTCCACGGCTGGCCGTCCTGCGCGGCCAGTCAGCAGTACGACGACACGCACAACGAGCAGGTCGCGCTCTTCAAGCACCGGTTCGACCGGGCCGCCGACGCGCTGATCAGCCTGACGATCGATGAACTGTACCCGCCCGAGAAAGAAGACCTCGACGCCACCGAAGACTCCGATGAGCCCGACGAGCACAACGGGCGCAGCGCCGGATAACCGCGCGGCCGCGGGTTTCTGTCTCGCGGCTGTCGGCTATCCGGCGTCCGTGCTGGTCGGGACCGGGGTGGTTTACCCGGAGTCAAGTGGCGGATCGTGGCCGGTAAATATGGTGCCGTCTGGTTTGCGGGCGGTCATGGTGCCGTCGCGGTTGACGGTGACCGTCCACCCCCAGCCGTGGATCACCACGTGATGATGCCACCAACAGAAAAGTCCCAGTTTGTCCACCCGGGTCGGGCCGTGCTGGGCCCTCGGCTCAGTGTGGTGAGGCTCGCACTTCCAGGCGGGCTGGTCACAGCCGCCGGGAAAGACGCAGTGCCGGTCGCGGACCGCGACAGCGCGGCGGATCTGCGGCGGGATGTAGTCAGTGTCCCCCACATCCAAGGGCAGCGACGGTCCGGCCAGGCCGCCGCGCAGGGTGGCGCGGCGCAGGAAACCGGCCAGGCCCGCCGGGCCGGCCATCAGCGCGGCGGCCTTGCCGATGATCGCCCGCTCCAGCTCCGCCATCCGGGCCGCGTGCGCGCCCCGCGCCGCGTGCGCGCCCTGGTCCGCGGCCAACCGCGTATTCTCCGGATCCGAACGCGCAGCGGCATCCGCATCCATACCCGTGGCCGCGCCGGCATCTGTGCCCGCGTCCGCATCCTCCTGACTGGTGCGGAGATGCTGGTATTCGGTGCACAGCCGTACGAGGTCATTCAAGACTGTGATGTCAGGGTCCCCGGTCACCACCGGGACCAGCATCGCGTCGCAGGCGATCGCTGCGGCGGCGTCGCCGTCCAGCCAGGCCCCGCCATCTCCCGCCTGCACCGAGGCGCCGGCCCGCTCCGCCGCCCACAGCGCCTGGGTGCGGGCGATCCACTGCTCCTGAAAGACCGACCCGGGATCGCGAGCCATCAGATCCGAAAGGGAGATATGCACCAGGGCCGTAACCGGGGCACCGCCCTTGCGGGGCAGCACCTCCCCGGCCAGCAGCAGCTTCATCGCCTGCTGCAGCGCATCGTGATACCGCTCCTCATGCGACCGCAGATCGTCCTTGTCGCTGGCGGCAGCGAACGCGTCCAGCACGGTTTTCACGATCACCGCGCAGTCTGGACTCAGTTCACCGCTCAGCACCCCGGCGCCCTCGAACGTGAGGTGCAGCCGCAGCGACCGGTCCGCCAGATTCCCCTTGTCGTCATCCGGCGGCGCTGTGCGCGCGAGAATCTCACCCGCGATCCGCGCCAAGCCCTCCAGGTCCGCGCCCATCCTCGCCGCCTCGACCAGGATCACGTCCGAGTCGTGCACGCAGTCCTCGGGGAGCTTGTCGGTCCACCCGCAGATCGCGCGGGCCCAGGACTCGCTGAGCACCCCCTCGGCCAGGGCATCGATCACCACCGGGTGCTGGTCAGCCCGCTTGGCCCATGCCTTGTGCGCCGCCCCCGCCGCCTTGCTCACCTTGGTCTGGGTCACGAACCAGCGAGGCATCCCCCGCACCGCGTATTCGTGATAGGTCAGCGCGGCGGCGAACGCCGACACCGCCCGGCCGCGGACCGCCGCCTGCGCCGAATCCACCCGCTCCATGGCCCGCAGCACCTCGGCCTGCACCTCACCGGGCATCTCCGCGTAGTCCGCCGCGGTCAGGTACCCCATCGCGGACTGGAGCACCTGCAGCGCTTCCCCCGCACTCGCGTATCCGCCCACCGGCTGTTCACCCCCTCCCGACCAGCCATCTATTTAAACCTTGTTCGATCTTAACATGTGCTACCGACAATACGCCGACAATCCACCGGGCGTGTCTGCGAGAAAATGGTGGAGGAATGTCAGATTGATTTGCCCGGAGTCCTGTGAGCCCGCTACCGAGCCGACGAGTTTACCATTATCTTGAAATATCGGATATGTCGAGCATTTTGACGCAGGTGGGCCGCTGGCGCTTACCGAATCAGCCACCTAGTAGAAGAAAGTATCTTACGGACAATTCGCCACGCCTGAACTGCGGCGATACGAACCGTGAGTCCAGTAACGAGATTTCTTGTTGGCAGGCATTCCCTTGTCGCCAGCGGCCCTAGTCCCCGGCTGGCGAAGCTGACGCCAGCCGGGGTGTCCCTGTGTCGCATTACGCCCGATTCGGAACCCCGTGGATGTGACATGGGTGTGGCTCCCTTAAAGTGACAGCCAGCCAGGTGCTGCTCCCTGGCCAGCGGCACCGATGGCACCATCGGGCACGCTCTAATAGCGCTACTGATCGGTTTGAGCGGCACCGATGGCACCACCGGCATGTTGCCCACTCTGG
>JAFARZ010000440.1 GCA_019245115.1 Streptosporangiaceae bacterium
CAGCACGCGATGACCGTTACGGCGCGCCTGCGGCAAACGCTCCAGCAGCAGCAGGCCAGCACCCTCACCCCACCCCGTGCCGTCAGCAGAAGCAGAGAACGACTTGCACCGGCCATCAGGAGCCAGCCCCCGCTGCCGCGAAAAACCCGGGAAGAGCCCGGGTGTCGCCATCACCGTCACGCCGCCCACCAGCGCGAGGTCGCACTCGCCCTGCCGTAGCGCGTTGCAGGCCAGGTGCATGGCTACCAGCGACGAGGAGCACGCGGTGTCCACCGTCACCGCCGGGCCTTCCAGGCCGAGGGTATAGGCGACCCGGCCAGAGATCGCGCTGCCCGTCCCGGGCATCACGTAGCCTTCGAGCTCGGCGTCGACGTCTACCGCCCCGCCCGCATAGTCGTGGTACATGACACCCATGTACACGCCCGTCGACGTTCCGTTCAGCGAAGCCGGATCGACCCCCGCCCGCTCCAGAAGCTCCCACGCCGTCTCCAGGAGCACCCGCTGCTGGGGGTCTGCCGCGAGCGCCTCACGCGGGCTGATCCCGAAGAACTCGGCGTCGAACTCCCCCGCCTCGTACAGGAATCCGCCTTCGCGGGTCGAACTGGTCCCCGGCTGGTCAGGGTCCGGGGCGAAGAGTCGCTCCAGATCCCAGCCGCGATTCGACGGGAACTCGCCAATCGCATCCCGTCCCTGCGCGACAAGCTCCCACAAGTCCTCCGGCGAGCGCACGCCACCCGGATAGCGGCACGCTGTCGACACGATCGCGATCGGATCGTTCGTATGCGCAACCGGCCGCGTGGGAACGACCGGAGACTCCTCACCGCCCAGTCGCGTACTCAGGTACCGGGCGAGCGCCCGCGGGGTCGGGTAGTCGAAAGCCAGCGTTGCTGGCATGCGCAATCCGGTTGCCGAGGCGAGCCGGTTGCGCAACTCCACCACCGTCAGCGAATCGAACCCGAGCACCTCGAAACTGGCGTCCGCACGCACCTCGTCGGGAGAGGCGTGGCCGAGGGCGCCCGCGACGTGCTGACGGACGATGCCCGCGAGCACCTCGGCCCGGGCATCGGCGTCCAGCCCCGCCAGCCGCGCGGCCAGGACAGGCGCTCCGTCGTCCGCAGCCGCCCGACGCCGGGCACGCCCGGCCATGCCGCGCAGCGCCGGGGGCAGTTCGTCGGCGGGGATACCGGCTACGCCGAGGTCCGCGGCCACGACGTTCGCTTCCCCGAGCCGCCACGCGGCGTCCAGCAGGGCCAGGCCGTGCTCGGCGGACAACTGACGAACGCCGCGAAGCCTGGCCAGGCTGGCGGCGGTCAGGCGAGCGGTCATGCCACTGGTGCCGGCCCACGGGCCCCAGGCCACGGCCATGCCGGGAAGGCCGGTGCCGCGGCGGTGAGCCATCAGCGCGTCGCAGAACGCGTTGGCCGCCGCATAGCCAGCCTGTCCTGCGTTGCCGATAACCCCGGACGCCGAGGAGAAGACCCAGAAGAGCTTCAGCGGGATGTCGCGAGTCAGCACGTGGAGGTTCCAGGCACCCAGGGCCTTCGGCCGCCAGACGCGCTCCAGGCGTTCCGGGGTATGCGAGGTGAGGATCGCATCGTCGAGTACCCCGGCCGCGTGGATCACCGCGGTTAGGGGATGCTCGGGCGGAATGCACGCAAGTGCCTGCGCCAGCGCTTCGGAGTCCGTGACGTCGACGGACGCCACATCGACGTGCGCGCCGAGAGCGGCGAGCCGTTCGCTGAGCTCCGTCACGCCAGGCGCCCGAGCGCCCTGCCGCGACAGCAGCAGCAGGCGGCGCGCGCCGTGCTGCCGGACGAGGTGCTCGGCCACCAGCCCGGCGAGCATGCCGGTTCCGCCGGTCACCACCGCGGTCTCGTCTCCGGTGAGCGGCAACGCCGCGTCGGCGTCCTCGCCCTGGCCTCCCGTGGCGCGGGCAAGCCGGGGCACCAGGACCTGGCCACCGTGCACCTTGACCTGTTCCTCGCCCGCGTCCAGCGCCCGCCGGACGGCGTCCGCCACATCGGCGTCCGCTACGCCGACGTCCGCTACGCCGACGTCCGCTACGCCGGCGTCGCCGGCGGTATCCACAAGCATGAAGCAGCCGGGGTGCTCGGCCTGGGCGCAGCGGACCAGGCCCCACACTCCGGCCTCGGCGAGTTCACCTCTGGTGATGAAGGCCAGCCGGACGTCGGTCAACCGTGGCTCGGCCAGCCATGCCCTAGCCGATTCAAGGACGCGTTCAACC
>JAFARZ010000186.1 GCA_019245115.1 Streptosporangiaceae bacterium
TACCTGCGCCGCTTCTTCGACCCGCTCCAGGACGTGTCACAGTTCTATAACACGTTCCAGTCGGCCGCCTCGGGCCTGGAGAAGCTCTCCGGCCTGCTGGAACAGGATCCGGCCGTGCCCGAGCCGGCCTCGCCGGAAGAGCTGCCAGCTCTGCCTATCTCTACAGGCGGATCCGGTTCGGGCGCGGGGCGGCGCGTCCGGTTCGAGTCCGTCGAGTTCGGCTACCGGGACTCGGTCGTGCTTCCCGGCCTTGACCTCGATATTCCGGCGGGCCAGACGCTGGCGCTGGTCGGCGAGACCGGCGCGGGCAAGACCACGATCGCGCGGCTGCTCGGCCGGTTCTACGACCCGCGCGAGGGACGGGTCACGCTGGACGGAGTGGACCTGCGCGCGCTGCCCGATGAGGTGCTCCGGTCCGAAGTCATCGTGATAACCCAGGAAAATTTCCTTTTCAACGGCACGGTGGCGGACAACATCCGGCTGGGCCGGCCGTCGGCCACAATCGCCGAGGTGGAGGAGGCAGCGCGGGCGATCGGCGCGCATTCGTTCATCGCCGCGCTGCCGTCCGGCTACGACACCCCGGTCGGCAAGCGCGGCGGCCGGCTGTCGGCGGGTCAGCGCCAGCTGATCTCGTTCGCGCGGGCCTTTCTGGCCGCGCCTTCGGTGCTTGTCCTGGATGAGGCGACCTCGCTGCTCGACATCCCGTCCGAGCGCATGGTCCAGGCGGCGCTGCGGACCGTCCTGGCCGGCCGCACCGCCATGATCATCGCGCACCGGCTGTCCACGGTCGCGATCGCCGACCGGGTCCTCGTCCTGGACCGCGGCCGGATCGTGGAGGACGGGCCGCCCAGCGAGCTCATCACCGGCTCCGGCGAGTACGCCGCCCTCCACTCAAGCTGGGCCGCCAGCCTCCGGTAGTCTTGGGCACTGTGATGCGGCACCGGATCGGCATGGAAGCCATGCGCCAGTACCACGCGGACACCGAGCTGGCGCGACAGCGCGGGGATCTGCTCGCGGCGGCCCAGGAGGCGGAGGCGAGGTTCCGCGAGGCCCAGGCGCGGCGCGCGGCGACCATCGAGCAGCACAAGCTGGCCGAGGAGTTCGACGCGGCTCTCACCGCGGCCATGCGCGCGGCGTACGCGGCCCAGCGCGCGGCGATCGGCCCGCGCGGCTACGAGGACCGCATCTTCCGGCGCAAGGCCAAGGCCAAGCCCGCTGTGCACGCCATCACAGCGGAGGCGGAGCACCTGCTCACCCTGCGGGAAACGCACCGCCTCAACGGGATTCCCGCCGAACCGCTGGAACCGGCTGTATAGCCCGCCAGACGCGAGTACCGTAGAGGTACCTGAAAGGCCACGTGATCTGCCGTTACCCGGGGCGGCCATCCCGAGTATGCGGCGCGTGCCAGGTCCGCGCCGCCTCGATCTGATCTGGGATGGATCCCGGCATCCGGCTGACGTGTGGTCCTGCGGCTTAACCAGGGCTAAACCTATGGTCATACACGCGTGAACCTTTCGGGCGTAGACAACGTCTTGAATGGTAGGGGTTCAGTTGAACGGCAGCTAGAAGGCCGACTGCGTGGCAGAGGAGGTTGCAAACGATTGCCCCAGATAGGTAACACTGTGGGCGTGTCACTTGCGGCAGCGGTCACGAAGGGGCACAGTTGGTCTAGACCGATCAGCTCGGGCCTGCGAGGGAAAGAGCGGGGAAAACTAAAAGTAGTCAGGGAGTGGCACTAGGTAACTAGTGAGCGCTAAACAATTACGGGTGGCAAGGAACGATCGAGATGAACGATGAAGACAGCCGCAGAGCCCGCGGCACAGAACAACAGACAACCGACCCGAACAATGAACCCCCCAGGAGGCACTGACATGTGCCCGCACTCGCCGCAGTGTCCGGATGCGCACGCACCGGACCGTGAAGCGGCACACACAATTGTCAGCCACCCCGAGCAGGGTTGGAGCCTGCTCTGCAACGGCGTTGTGATGTTTGAAGACACGGGGGAATTGCTGCCCGACGGCGAGACGATCGCACCGCACCGTCCGACGGACCTGGCGCTTGACAGGCCCGCGCGCGATGTAGCCGCGGCAACTGGTCAGATTTCCGCTGCCTGACCCGGTGCCGCTGTCTGACCCGGTGCCGTCGGCAACCCCAATGCCGTCGGCAACCACTGTGTGACCACGGCGCGGATGACGCTCGCGCGACCCTTCAGCGCATGCGTCTCCCCTGGTATCACCGCAAGGCGATCCGCGTATTTCTTGTCTGGGACACCGAACGGATCCCGCTCTCCATTGATCACGAGCACGGGTATGCCCGCATCTCGCGCCTGGAGTAGCTCATCCGCCCGCGACTTACCGCGGTCACCCGGAGGATGGAGCGGGAACGCCAGCGCAACGACCGCCGCGGCGCCGACCCCGGCAGCGGTCCGGCACGTCACCCTGGCCCCGTTGCTGCGACCGCCCTGAACCACCGGCACGCGCGGCGCCACCCGCCGCAGCGCCGTGATTATCTCCGCCCAGGCCTCATCCTGCCGCACCGCCGACCCCGGTGCCCGCGCACCTCGCACCCGGTACGGCTGCACCACGCGGGCCACCAGCGCCCCGAGGTCCAGCGCGGCATCGCGCACGGCCAGCAGATCCGGCGAGCCGATGCCGCCGCCGGCCCCGTGCGTGAGCGCCAGCAGGAACCGCGCGCCCCGGACGTCCCCGTCCAGCTCAGCCAGCGCGGCCCCGCCTCCCGCCACTATCTCCACCGAGTCCACGATATAGATACGCAGCGAGGCCTAGGCGCGGAGGGAAAATGAGCGAGCGGAAGCGAGCGCCGCGGCGGATTGCCGTCCCGGAGGGGCGGTAAGCCCGCCGTGGCCCCAAGCCGGCCGAGCGCAGCGAGGCCTAGGCGCGGAGGGGAGAATTGAGCGATCCATCGATCTGGCGGGTCCACGGGACTCCCCTCCTGCCGCGGGTCTCCCCCGGCCCGCTCGACGGTCTCGGCGTGGCGGTCAAGGACGTGTTCGCCGTGGGCGGCTTCGCAGTGGGCGCGGGCAACCCACGCTGGCTGGCCCAGGCTCCGGCGCAGAGCGAGGACGCGTGGGCGGTGGCGGCGCTGCGCCGGGCCGGTGCGGCGGTGAACGGGATCGCGCAGACCGATGAGCTGGCGTTCTCCTTGTCCGGCGTCAACACGCATTACGGGACGCCGCCGAACCCCGCCGCGACCGCCCTGGTGACCGCCGGCTCGTCCAGCGGGCCGGCGGCCGCGGTGGCTTCCGGCCAGGCCGATATCGGGCTCGGCACCGACACCGCCGGATCCATCCGCGTCCCGGCCTCGGTGTGCGGGTTGTTCGGGATGCGGCCGACCCACGGCGCGGTGCCAGCGGACGGCGCGCTGCACCTGGCGCCGTCGTTCGATACGGTGGGCTGGCTCGCCGCCGGCCCTTCGGTGCTCCAGGCGGCTGGCTCGGTGCTGCTGGGCTCACCGGAAGGCCCGCGACAACCGCGACCGCCGCGCCGGCTGATGTCCATTGATCGCACGAACGACCTTGTGCATCGCCTGTCCGGCACGCTGGGCGCCGAGATGTGCCCTTGGCATCCTTCGATCCCCGGTCCGGATGACATCACCGAGCTGCTCACGGCGTTCCGCACGATCCAGACGGCCGAGGCCTGGCAGCTTCACGGGCGGTGGATAACCGCCAACCCCGGCGCGCTGCACCCCGATGTGGAAGCCCGCTTCCGGGCCGGGGCCGACGTCGATGCCAGCGTCCGGCGCCGCGCGGCGGAGGTGATCGCCGCCTACCGCGCCAGGACACTCAACGCTCTCGGCGACGACACGTGGCTGGTGCTGCCCGCCGCGGCGGGTCCCGGCCACGCCCGGGACGCGTCCCGTGCCGAGATGGACGCGTGGCGGCAGGCGACGCTGCGCCACACGGTCATCGCGAGCGCGTTCGGCCTGCCCAGCTGCGTCGTGCCGGGGGATAAGCGGCCGCCCGTGGGGATGGCGGTGGTCGGGCCGCCTGGTGCCGACCACGCGCTGCTCGAAGCCGTGACAGCCGTCTGCCCTCCCCGCTGACCCTGCCTCCCCCGCCGACATCGCGGCGGGGCCAGCGTGATTGGATTGTATGAAAGCTCAATTGTTTCCAGCACCACTGTTCCAGTACCACGATCAGCCTGGAGGTACGGCATGGACGTCGGAATCGGGCTACCCAACACTGTGCCCGGCACCGAAGGCAGGGCGCTCATCGACTGGGCGAAAAGCGCTGAGGAGGCGGGGTTCAGCACCCTGGGCACGATCGGCCGGCTCGTCTACCAGAACTACGAGGAACTGATCGCTCTCAGCGCCGCCGCCGCGGTCACCAGCACGATCCGGCTTACCACCGGCGTGCTGATCTCTCCGCTGTACACGAACACCGCGCTGTTCGCCAAGCAGACCGCCTCACTCGACCGCCTGTCGGGCGGCCGCCTGGTGCTGGGGCTCGCCCTGGGCGGCCGCGACGATGACTTCACCGCCAGCGGGCTGCCGACCACGGGCCGGGCGCGGCAACTAGAGGAGCAACTGGCCGAGATGAGGCGGATCTGGTCCGGCGAGGAGCGCGGTTATACCGGCGCGATCGGGCCGGAGCCGGTGCGGCCAGGCGGCCCCGAGATCATCCTCGGCGGCGCCACCGAGGCCAGCTTCCAGCGAGTCGCCCGGCTCGCCGACGGCTGGATCATGGGGGGCGGCACGCCGGACATGTTCGCCCAGGCCGCGGCCGGTGTAGACAATGCGTGGCAGGAGGCGGGGCGCCCGGGGAAGCCGCGCAAGCTGACCCTGGCCTACTTCGCGCTCGGACCCGACGCCCGGGCCCAGGCTGACGCGTACATCCTGCATTACTACGGCTGGCTCGGCGACGTCGCCGGCCAGATCGCGGGCGGCGCCGCGGTCAGCGCCGAGATGGTCCGCGCCTACGTGGCCGCGTTCGAAGGCAGTGGCTGCGACGAGATCATCTTCGTGCCCACCGCATCCGGTCTGGACCAGGTCAAGCTGCTCGCGGAGGCGGTCAGGTAAAGGTTCCGCGCCGGCCCGCGCCGGCGGCGAACCGCGCCGCGCCCGGGCCGGCCTCCACCTCCAGCGCCCGGCGCCCGTGGGCGAACTCCGAGGCCAGGGCGGCGGTCTCGCCGAGCCCTTCGGCGTCCAGCACCGACGCGCGGTCGCTGCGCAGGCAGACCTGCGGGAACGCGGCCAGCCGGGCCGCCATTTCCTGCGCGGCGGCCAGCGCCTGACCGGCCGGTGCGGGGGGCGGTCCCCCCACACAAGGGCAGCCGTCTCATCCGCGACCCGCAAGTCGCACCACAGCGCCAGTTCCAGGCCGCCGGCCACCGCGTAGCCCGCCACCGCCGCGATGACCGGCTTGGACAGTCGCAGCCGGCTCACCCCCATCGGGGCATCACCGTCCGGCGCCACCCGGTTGCCGCGCTCGGTGCCCACCGCGGTCAGGTCTGCGCCGGAGCAGAAGACACCGCCCTCACCGTGGAGCACGGCGACCGCCGCGTCAGGGTCGGCGTCGAAAGCGCGGAAGGCCGCCGCCAGTCCGGCCGCGGTGGGGCCGTCCACCGCGTTCCGGCGAGCGGGCCGGTGCAGGAAGACTGTGGTGACGGACCCCGACCGCTCCACCCGGACCGCCTGATCCGTCATCACAGTCCTCCTTCAGCGCTCGGACTTCTTCAGGTTACGGAAGTGCCTGCAAGATCGCCTTGTAGGCGGCGCCGTAAGCGGTCGGGGTGCCGGTGTAGTCGGTGATCAGGACGGGGTTGCAGCCGACGTTCCAGTCATCCCACGTCCAGGCCAGGTAGCCGGTGTCCTGTGAGTTAAGCCATGTCGTCAGCGGATCGATGTAGCTGCCCGCGCAGTCGTTCTCGCCGATCTCCCCGGCGATCACAGGTACCTTCGCGATCACTGGCGCGATCTGGCTGGTCCAGCAGGACTGGGTGGAACAGGCGTTGAAGTTGTAAGAGTGCCACGAGGCGGCCAGGTTGTGGTCGGGATCGGAAGGCTCGTTCGCGAGCCACTGGGTCATGTCGTTGGCCCAGGTGAGACCACCCAGCATGATCACGTTGTTCGCGCCGGCCGACCGTACCGCGTTGACCAGCGTCTGCATGCCCGCGACGGAGTAGGAGAATCCCGGGCACGAGCTGCCGCCGTTCAGCCAGCACTGCCAGCCCTGGGTCTCGCTGCCGGTCGCTATGTCCGGGTAGGGCTCGTTGAACAGATCGAAGATCACCGCGTCGTTGCCCTTGAAGGTGCTCGCGACGCTGGTCCAGAACGGCACGGACTGCGCCGCGTCTGGCATCGGTTTCTGGCAGGTGGCGTTGGCGTCGGAGCAGGCTGACGAGGGACCGGTGTATGCGCCGTCGGTCCAGTGCAGGTCCAGGATGGCGACGATCCCGTTGGAGTTGAGCAGGCTGACGTAGGCCTTGACGGCGTTGATGTAGGTGGCTCCCGCGTCTGCGGAGGGCACGTACGGCTCGCCGTTCCAGCAGGCTTCGTTCAGCGGGACACGCACCGCGGTGACGTGGGTCCAGGTCTTCATCGCGGTGATCGACGCCTGGTCATCCGGACCGCTGAAGATGCCGGCGTTCTGCACGCAGGCGAACTCGGTCCCCGAGCGGTTCACGCCGTGCAGGACCACCTGGTTGCCGTTCGCGTCGACCAGCTTGTTGCCCGACACATGCAGCTGCGGTGCGGGACCTCCGCTGCTCCCGGCGGTTTCCGTGATCGTGAACGTGGCCGCGGTGTAACCGGCGGCGTTCGCGGTGAACGTCGCCGCGCCGGTGCTGCTGGAGTCCGCGGCGATGGTCACGTCCTGGGCGGTGTTCCAGTTGGCCGGGGTGAACGTCAGCGAGCCGCCCGCGCTGACCGACAGGCCGGAGTTACCCGAGGTCCGGCTGACCGCGACGGTCACGTTCGACGTTGGCGCCGCGGACAGCGCGATGCCCACGGAACCGGTCGAGCCCTGCGTAACCGGCAGCGAGGCCGGGCTCGCCACCACCGAGGGCGAAATTGTTCCGCCGGGCGGGGTACAGGTGAGGCTGGCGGGAGCCGCGTCACTGCTGCTGTACGTGCCCTGGAAACCGAACGACGTGCTCGCGCCGGCCCCGAGCGCTCCGTTGTAGCTGGCGTTGTTCGCCGTCACCTGCTGAGCGCTCTGGGTCACTGAAGCGTTCCACGAGCTTGTCACCGTCTGGTCACCGCCGAACGTGAACGTGACCGTCCAGCCGGCCAGGGCCGGGGTCCCCGTGTTGCTCACCGTCACGCTGGCCACGAAGCCGCCACTCCACTGGCTCTGTATCGTGTACGTCGCAGCACAAGCCGTCCCCGCACTGGCTGCGCTGGCTTTGCTTGCGTTGCTGGCTTTGCTGGCTGCGTCCGCCGGGGCGGCCGGGCCGCCCGCGACCACTATGAGCCCGAGACCGGCGAGCAGTGCGGGCATGATGAGAACGACCAGCCAGCGGGTCCGTCGCGCGAAGGAGAATCTCATGCGTACCTCCTTAACCGGTTAAGTGAAATATCCGGACCATAGATGACCACGTCGGCCCTGAGCAAGACCGAGCATCGGAATCTCCGGTCGACCCCGGCTTCCCCCTGCTGACGAGCGCTTTCCGGTAGACCCGCACCATGAAAATCTCACCGCCGCCACGCCCCGCCCGACGATCACCCGCTCCTTCGCGAGCCACCCAGCAGCGAATTCAGCTCCATCCGCAGACCGATCCCTTGACCGGTTTAGAGCCCCCCGCCTCGCGCTCGGCGAAAGTACATGAGCCCCGCACCCCCGCACCCCCGCACCCCCGCACCTCCACGCCCCCCATGTCCGCACCTCCCGCACGCCCCTCGCGCTTGCCCCGCCCGCACGTCCCATCGCACGCCGCACGCCTCATCCGCACACCTACTCCTGCAGGTCGCGTGGCCGCAGGCCCCCACGTCCCCGCGCCCCATCCGCCCGCCGCACGTCCTAGGCTCCGCGCCCACGCCCGAGCTCCCCCATCCGCAGGGCCGCTTCTTGCTGTTATCACAGCTCTTCTTGCTGTTATCGCAACTCTTGGGGCGACTGGTATGAGCGCCTGCCGTTTGGTCTGTATCCACCGCGCGAGCGGCTGCCGATTTGCCCTGATACGGCCGGTTATATGTAGAGCGGTTGCGCCGCGCTATGTGGAAGATCGGGGTCCTGTGGAGGATTGGGCGCTGGAAACCGGCGCCTTTTCCTCCGCTGGGCTCCTAACTTCCACGCTATCGCTCGCCCCGTGCCCGTTATGAGGTGATATGCGTAGCCCCAGCAACCGGGACGGGAGCGGGGACGGGAACGGGAGCCGGGACGGGAACGGGAGCGGGGCGGGAGCGGGGCGAGAACGGGGACGGGAGCGGTCAGTGGGGATGGGAGCGGGAACGGGAGCGGGAACGGGAGCGGAGCGAGAACGGGGACGGGAGCGGGGGACGGGAGCGGTCAGTGGGGATGGGAGCGGGAGCGGTCAGTGGGGAGGGGAGCGGGAGCGGTCAGTGGGGAGGGGAGCGGAACTAGCCAGCGGCCGACGGGCCGGCCGGCGGGCTGGGCATCATTGGCCCAACGTCCCTTCCTGGGCGATGCCGGTCGGCTAACGACATGAATGCCACATGGGTGCGGCTCCTCCAGAGTGGGCAACATGCCGGTGGTGCCATCGGTGCCGCTCAAACCGATCAGTAGCGCTATTAGAGCGTGCCCGATGGTGCCATCGGTGCCGCTGGCCAGGGAGCAGCACCTGGCTGGCTGTCACTTTAA
>JAFARZ010000419.1 GCA_019245115.1 Streptosporangiaceae bacterium
AAGCCACGGCCACCGCCTTCTGTCTTCAAGTTCCCTGGGAAGAACCCGAAGATGATGACGCGGTGGCCGCCTGATATCACAGCGACACGCCGGACAACAGCGGCAGAACAAGGTAAGCCGGACAGCAGAGGTTAAATAACAAGCTAAGACACAGCGCGTGGTACCACCGCCGTTCGGGATAATCAGATCTTTTGACTGAACGGCGGTGGTTCCTACGGGCCGGGTTTGCTTATTGATAGCCGAGTTCGGCGGCGAGCTTTGTCATGCGGGCACACATGTCCGCGGACAACGCCGCGGAGGGCTCGAACGAGACAGGCCCGGGGTCTGGAATGTCCCGCAGTGCCGGTGACACCATGAAATCCGGATCGCCGCCGAAAAGCTTGCCGTCCTCGCCGGTATGCGCGAATCGCCATTGCTCGGTGCGCAGCATCCGGTCGATGGTGGGCCCATCGCATTCCACGCCCAGCCATTGCAGGATTTTCGGCAGCCAGACATACGGTTCACGCAGCAGGTCCTCGGACCGGACCCGCATCCACGCGCCGGCCGGCAGCCGGTCCAGCGCCCGCATCACCCGGAGATGACCGTCGTACCAGACCGACGCCGCCTTGGCGATGAGCGGGCCGTCGTCACCGCGCAGGGTACGCTGCCACCGCCGCCGCATGGACTGCTGCGACGGCACCGGATGGCGGGTCAGGTGCAGGTAACGGGCATCGGGCGGCAGCCACGACCGTACGCACCTGGCGATCCGGTCATCGGCCGACACCGTGTCGGGCGACTTCTCCAGCCCGATCCCGGCCGGCATCAGCTCCCTGAGGTGTTCCATCAGCGTGACCGTCGGCCAGTCCGCTCGTCCGCCGAGCCACTGGCGCGCCCGTTCGATGGCGGCGCTGCCCTGATCGCCTTCGCGCAGTTCCGCGACCGTCCGGAGCAGGCCGCTCAACCGCAGGTCGAACACGATCGGGGGCAGCGGTGAGCGCCCGCTGGCTTCGTCGAGCAGCTCGCCGACCGTCGCCGCGTTGAACAGCCGGGTCTCCGGCAGTCCGTAGATCAGCGGATGCCCGGCCAGGATGGCCGTCGTAATGGTCGAATACGACCGCGGCGGGGTGAGAATGAACAGCAGCGCGCAGCGCTCGCCGGACTCCATTGCGGGTTTCACCTCAGATCCTCAGATCCTCATCGCCATCTCGGCCGGGCGCGGTTCAACATGCACCGCCACGCCGTTGCCGGCCATGCTGCGCACGGCTTCGCTCAATCGTGACCTGCTGCGGATTCCGAGCTTGCGGTACACATGCGCCAGGTGCGTGTCCACGGTCCGCTTGCTGATGCACAGCTTGATCGCCACCTCCTGGTTGGTCAGCCCCTGCACCACCAGCTCGGTGACCCTGCGCTCTCCCGCGGTCAGCGGAGCGGGCTGGAACCCGGTCGCCTCTCGCTGCCGTGCCCCCGCGGCCAGCAGACGGTCCCGCGCCCGGGCCGCCAGCTGGACGGCGCCGCAGCCGGTGGCCAGATCCAGCCCGCGGTGCAGCGCCTCGCGCGCGTCCCGGTCCCGTCCGGCGCTGTTCAGCGCCGCGCCGAGCCGGACATGGGCACGCGCCTGTTCGAGCAGCGCGCCGGTCCCGTCCAGGATGGCCACCGCGTCGCTCAGCATGCCGAGGGCCTCCGCGGGCGGATGGGCGGCGCTCGCCGCGGTCAGCGCCCGCCCGATGGTGACCGGCGCACCCCACGCCCGGGCCGCGGCGATGTCCTCGGCGGCCAGCTTCCTCGCCAGCACGCCCTGGCCCAGCCGGGCATGGGTCAGCACCGCGCGGCTGCGCCAGCCGACGCAGGCGGGGTTGGTGATCCCGTGTGCCGACAGCGAGCGCCCGGCGTCCATCAGCAGGGCCAGCCCTTCGCGCAGCCGGCCGCTGGCGAGTTCGTGCCGCGCGCGTACGTACCGGTGGAACCCCGCTATCAGGTGGTGTACGCCGGTGCTGGGATCGCTGCCGGCCAGCAGCGCCGCCGCGGCGTCCGCCTCGCCCCGCTCGATGAGCACCCGCGCGGACAAGGCGGCCGCGGCCACGCGCAGGCCGTAGGCGCCCACGGCCGTGGCGTCGTCCATCGCCGCCTGGCCCGCGGCCAGCGACGCGCCCAGATCACCGCGGCGGAACGCGACTTCCGCCGCCACCACCCGGGTCAGCGCGAGCTCCGCCGTCGACCGGCGGCTCTGGGCCAGTTCGACGTGGCGCTCCGCCAGCGCGGACGCCTCGCCGAGCAGGTCCGCCCACGTCAGCACCAAGGCGCACCCCGGCGTCGGCAGCCAGCCGGCGTGACGGTCCGGCGTCTCCCCCACCTCACCGCAGTGACCGGCCCAGCCGGCCACCCGCCGCCGGGCCTTGCCGCGGGCCGCGGTGGCGATGGCCAGCGCGCAGCGCAGGTCCGCCGCGGCCGCATCGACCGGCGTCGCCTGCCGGCGGAGCGGTGCCAGATTGGCCTGGGCCTTCGGCCACAGTGCTGAATTGACCTGGGCCTTCGGCCACGGCGCCGACGTGCGGTCGGCCAGCATCGCCAGGGCCGGCCGGATCTCGGTCCGGTGCCCGGACAGCATCGCCTGCGTTCCGAGCCGCAGCAGCGCCAGCCGGTCTCCCGCGTCGGGTCCGGCCGAGACCAGCTGGCCGTACGCGCTGGCGAACGCCTGGCCCGCGGCGGCCGAGTTCAGCGTCAGCCCCAGGCTGGTGAACGGGACCAGCGCCGCGGCCGCGTCGCGTGGCGCACGCGGCTGGCCCACGACGGCACGCATGTAACGCAGGCTGGAGGGCACGTCGCGGTGCGTCTCCACCGCGCCCAGGTCGCCGCTGATCGCCGCGAGCAGATCGGGCTCGGTTGTCTCGGCCAGCGCGCGGCGCAGGAACCTGGCCGCCTCCGGCCAGTCCTTCTCCGTGGCCGCCTCCCGGGCCGCCGCGCGCAGCACCTGGACGTTCCCCAGGGCGCCGGAGGGACTGACCGACATCACGTGGGCGGCCACGTCAGCGGGCGGGGCGCCCAGCCGGGCCAGCAGCGCGGCCGCCTCGCTGTGCAGCTCGCACCGGCGCTCCGGATCCATCCGCGCCACGATCGCGGCCGCCAGGTGCGGGTGCGCGAAGCGGCTGGGCGGCTGCCCGGCGAGAAGCCCGGCCCGGCCGAGTAGTTCCCGCGCGCCTTCGATGGCCAGCTCGCCGTGCCCGGCCAGGATAGCCGCGGTCTCCAGGCTCGCGTCGGCGCCCAGGATGGCCAGGCACTCGATCAGTTCCACGGTGCTGCGCTGCCGCAGCCGCAGCCCGGGACTGACCGTCTCCCACAGCGCGGTCGCCCCGATCTCGGCCACGCGATCGAGCCGCGCCTTTTCGGGAGCGACCCCGGCGCTGCGCAGCCGCCGGCACAGCTCCAGCAGCACCAGCGGATTACCGCAGGCGAGCTGGTGGCAGGCCGCGGCGAACTCGACGTCGACCGGCCTGGAGAAGACGGTGGCGACCAGGCTTTCCCCGCACTTGCCGCACAGCGGCCGCGGGTTCACGGCCCGGAAGTAGGGCAGCGGCCGGAGTTCGTCCGCCACCTGGGCGCCGCCGGGATAATCGGTGTCACCGGCGAGAATGAGGCTGACCGGCAGGCCGTCAAGCCGCCGCGCGATATAGGAGAACCACTGGGCGGACGCGGCGTCGGCGTAGTTGAAGTCGTCGACGGCGATGATCACCGATTTGCTGGCCGCCAGCGACCGGGTGGCCTGATAGAGACTGTGCAGGTCCTGCTCCTGACCGCCGCCTGGACCGCCGCCAGGACCGGCGAAGCCCGCGGTGAGCGATCCCGCCGGACCGTCCTCCGCCGCGCTCGTCATTGTGTCGAACAGCTGCCTGACCACGCCGAACGGGAAGTCCCGTTCAGCCTCGTGGCAACGTGCGTGCAGGATGACGGCGGTGGCGCGGACCTGATCGAGTGCCGCCTGAAGCAGCGTCGTCTTGCCCATACCGTGACCGCCCGCGATGACCAGCACGGCGGGCTGCCCCTGCTGAGCCCGGGCCAGTTCCTCGGTGACGGCCGCCATCTCCTGTTCGCGATGAAAGACCGGGATATCCCGCATCAATGCCCCCTTGATCCTGATCTGCTCTGCGAACCTTCCTCTGTAACCCGCCCGGCCACGACAGGGGTGAGTGATCGCAAAGTTAGGGGGCTGATCTTGGTCACCGGTATGGCGCCGGCATGAATTCGCCTATGCCAGCACCGGTCCAGTGCCAGCGTCTCGCTTCTTGCTGTTATCACGCCGCATGAAGGGGCGACTGTGCCAGCTCACGGCATTAGGGGTACGTTGCGCCAACCATCCCCACCTGAGGGGTACGTTGCGCCAACCATCCCCTTCCGCGAGCACGCCTTAGCTCATCGGGACGCGGACGCGGCAGCAGCCTCGGCGGCCGGGACCCGGTCCGCCCGGCGGATCCCGAGCGTGGGCGAGGTGACGAGGTACAAGCCGGTGGCCGCGTCGTACAGGTCGTTCGCGTCCATCATCATCGGCGCGAGGGTGCTGCCGGCGGCCGGCACGGCGGCGCTGGCACGCTGCCCCGCCTGGACCGCGGCAGCGGCCAGTTCCGCCATCGGAGCGGTCCCGCCGGCCCGGCTCGCGTCGTGCAGGTCGGCCAGGCCCGCGGTGATGGCCGCGAACGCGCCACCACGCGCGCCACCACGCGCGCCGTTGCCGTTCCCGTTCCCGGGCCTCTTGCTGTTATCAACCCTGCTACCGTCAGTCTTGCTGTTATCATGTCCGTTGCCGACGAGCTGTCCGCGGGCCAGGCGCTGCGCCAGCCAGAAGTAGCCAGCCCGGCCACGGTACTGCTGATAGAAGCCGGAGACCATGGCGAACAGCCGCGAGTACGCGTTGCGGTAAAGCGACTCGAAGAACCCCTGGGCCTCGAGTCCGGTGACGTCGCCGTTGCGGGTGGCGAGGATGGACGTCGCGGCCAGCATCCCGCTGTACAGGGCCAGGTGCACCCCGGTGGACAGCAACGGGTCCAGGAAACAGGCGGCGTCGCCGACGATGAAGTAGCCGGGGCCGCAGTAGCGCGACGCCGAATACGAGAAGTCCTGCTCCACCCGTACCCTGCCGTCGTGCCGCGCGCCTCGCATCAGGTCCGCGACGGTCCCGGACTGCGCGACCAGGTCGGCGAACATGGCGGTGAGGCTGGGGTAGGACGCCTTGCGCTGGAGGAACCGGGTCTGATGGGTGACGAACCCTACGCTGAACCGGTCGCCGCTGAGCGGGATCACCCAGTACCAGCCCTCGGGTGAGGAGATCACGTTGATTCCGCCGGCGGGCGTCCCGGGCAGCAGTTCGCCTCCCTGGTAGTAACCCCAGATGGCGACGTTGCGGAAGACCTCGTTGGGCTGGCGGTTCTTGAAGTGCTGCGCCGACAGCAGGCCCGACCGTCCCGAGGCGTCCACGATGTAGTCGAACCGGCCGCTGCGACGCTCTCCCGCGTGCAGCCACTCGGCGCCGACCGCCCGGCCGCCGGCGAAGGTCACCGCCTTCGCGGTCGCACCCTGCTGTACGGCTACGCCCTGGCTGGCAGCGTGCTCCAGCAGCACCTGGTCGAAGTCCGCCCGGTCGACCTGCCATGCCCGTACGTCGCCGCCGAAGGTGTCGGGCCAGTTGACGGTCCAGTCCCGGTCGGCCCCCCAGCGCAGCAGAAGGCCGTTCTTTACGATGTAGCCGCGTGCGTCGATCTTTTCGTGCGCACCAGCCAAGTCGATTATCGAACGGCACGACGGGGAAACCGATTCGCCAATGTGATACCGGGGGAAGAATTCCCGCTCCAGCAGTTGCACACTGGCACCGCCTTGCGCGAGCAGAGTCGCGGCGATCGACCCGGCCGGGCCGCCACCGATGACGAGTACATTGACAGGATCCGGCATAATCCACCCGTTCAGCTAGCATTTACCTTGAGCGTCCCATGGTGTGCCGGAAATTGTAAAGACTTACTTTTCTCAGCCCACGGCGTAAGTATTTCATGCCGTTCCAGATACATAATGTTAAATTTCTGGGTACGCAATAGGGCCAGCAGCGGACCAGTGAGCGCCGTGGTGACGAGGGCCATCAGCACCAGGATCGTATACAGTGACGTGCCGATGAGCCCCGCCTGCCGGCCGGCGTTTATCGCTATCAGTTCGGTGAGGCCGCGGGTGTTCATCAAGACGCCGACGGTGAGCGAATCACGCCATGCCATCCGGCTGGCGCGGGCGGCGAGCGTGCTGCCGCCCAGCTTGCCCGCCGTTGCCAGGACGCACACCACCGCCAGCAGCCCCAGGTCCGGGCCGCGGAGCGCACCCGCACGCAAGGCCATCCCGGTGACGACGAAGAACACCGGCAGCAGGATGGAGCTGGTCTTCTCCACGGTGGTGACCAGCCCGGCATCCGGCCCGCCGTTGGCGTTCCGCGGCATCACCATGCCCGCCAGCAGAGCACCGGAGAACGGATGCAAGCCAAGCCGCGCGGTACACCAGGCGGACACCAGGACGAACGGGATGACCGCCGTCTCGGGCAGGATGCGGGCTGGTCCGGCCGCCAGCATCAGCCGCCGCAGCGCGGGCCGGGCGACGAACAGCATCCCGGCCACGTAGCCGAGCAGGCCGATCGCCACGCTGGCTGGCGACACCTTCATCCCGGCTGCCGAGATCGCGACCGTGAGCAGCAGCCATCCGGCCACGTCCAGCATGCCCGCCGACGACATGGCCACGATGCCCGGCCGGGTGGTGACAATGTCGTGCTCGGCGAGGATGCACGCCAGCACCGGCACCGCGGTGATCGACATGGCCACCGCGATGAACAGCACGAACGAGCCGCGTGGAACGCCTGGCAGCGGGGCCCACCGGCTCGTGCCGCCCAGCAGCGCCGCCAGCCCGACGCCAAGCAGCATCGAGGGCACGAAGCCTCCGACGGCGACCGCGAAGATACCGCGGCGATAGTCGCGCCGGGAACGAAGGTCGATCTCGTAGCCGACGCGGAACAGGAACAACGCCAGCCCGATCTGGGATATGACGTTCAGGAACGGCAGCGACGCGGCAGGGAACACGGCGCCGGTGATACTGCGCGGCAGCATGCCGAGGCCGGCGCCGGCGACCAGCTGACCTACCACGACCGGCTGCCTGAGCATCCTGCACAATGGCGTCAGCGCCGCCGAGAGTGCAATAATCGCCCCGATTGCGAGCCCGGCCGTTACCGCGATGTGCTCGGTCATCACCACCTCCGCGAACGATTCCATCGAGGCACTGGTACCTTTCGCATGAGTTAATGGCCGGTTCGGAAATGGCTGTCTCGTACTTAGCCGGCATATTTTCGTTCTTTTACTGGCACCTGCGATATCCGACGATCGTGTTATGCGCGCACTTGTCATCAGCGGCTTCGGCGGGGTGGATGTCCTGCTGCCCAGCCGTCACGGCTACCTGCTGGGCCGCCTTGGTTCTCGTGCCCGGACCGGGCATACCAGCGCCCAGCCAGCCATGAACCGTTCGCAAACCGGGGATGGCCAGGATGGCGGTGATGAACACTGCCCGGCCTCCGCTCACCTGGAACATGGTGGGCCGCGACCTCGCTGACCTGGCGGTGACCACCCGCTGGCCCGCGGCGGTCACCCCCGACCTGGCCTGGGGCGGCGCGACCGGGCATGGCGCCCGGGTCTGCATCCTGGACAGCGGGGTTGAGCCGGGCCATCCCCGGGTCGGACCGGTTCAGGCCTCTTACATCGTCCAGGAGCATCCGGATCGCGGCTGCGAAGTCATTCCGGCCGAACCAGGAGACCTCAGCGGCCACGGCACGGCCTGTGCGAGCGTCGTCCGCTCCGTCGCGCCAGACTGCGAGATCCACAGCATCCGGGTACTCGGCCATGGCCTGGCCGGCTCGGGCGAGGCGCTGCTGGCCGGACTTCGATGGGCGGTCGCGCACGGGTTTGACGTGATCAACATGAGCATCTCGACGACGCGCCGCAAGTTCGTGGACACGCTGCGCGCGCTGACCGACGACGCATATTTCCACAAATCGGTGCTCGTGGCCTCGGCGCACAACCTGCCGGTGGAGAGCTTCCCGTGGCGTTTCTCGTCGGTGGTCTCGGTCGGCAGCCACGGCACCGGAGACCCGGGCCAGTTCTTCTACAACCCTTCCCCGCCGGTCGAGTTCTTCGCGCACGGGGTCAACGTCGAGGTGGCATGGCCCGGCGGCGGGACCAGGCGGTGCACCGGGAACAGCTTCGCCACGCCGCACATCGCCGGCTACTGCGCGCTGATCCTGAGCAAGAACCCGGAGCTCACCGCCTTCCAGGTCAAGAACCTGCTGTACCTGACCGCCGCCAACGTCCGAGGCACCTCATAACCGGAACAGTGTGGCTATGGTGGTGGCGTGAGCCCTCAGATAGCAACGAACACCACCGTCACCCGGGAAGATCTGATTGCCTTTATCAGACCTCGGCATCACGCGATCGTGCTGACGACCCGCGGGAACGGAAGGCCGCAGGCCTCGCCGGTCACCTGCGGTGTGGACGCCGAGGGCAGGATCGTCATCTCGACCTACCCGGAGCGCGCCAAGACGCGTAACGCCAGGAAGGACCCCCGGGTCAGCGTGCTCGTGCTGTCGGACGACTTCGGTGGCCCATGGGTGCAGGTCGACGGCACCGCCGAGGTGATCGACGGGACGGCCGCCGTCGAGCCGCTGGTGGATTACTACCGCTCCATCTCCGGGGAGCATCCCGACTGGGACGAATACCGCCAGGCCATGCTCCGCCAGGGCAAGTCGCTGCTGCGAGTGGCCCCGGTGAGCTGGGGTCCGGTAGCCACCGGCGGCTTCCCGCGCCGCCTCGCCTGATCGCCGGCCAGCTTGAGCTGCGAAACCTGGAACTGATCCGCCGCTTATTAGTCCTCCATCTCAGAACGTCCTCGGTGCTTCTGGCCGTCATCTTTACTCCTCCACGCGGCTTCGGGTCCGGTGATCGCCAGGTCGCGAGCTAGCGCGACCACGACGCGCTCCGCCGGGCGGCTCAGCCCCGCTAGACGATTGCAGTGCATGTGCGCCACGGACAACGCGACCGGCACGCGGTCGCTGGCGCGAACCGCGCCGTCTAGCCGGGACCGGTATTCGCTGAGCGCCGCATGCCAGTCCGGCCAGTCGTGCTTGGCCGTGCGGTCGCGCACTATGGGACGGAGCCGGGCGAACAGGCGCCGTTCCGGCTTCGCCAGCCGAGGCTCCGGCAGCTCGGCCACGACGCGCTCGGGACCGAGCAGAACCACGAGAATGTCCAGGAGGGCCGGGGCTGCCGTGACCTCAGCCCGGATGGGGGGTACCGGCATCGACGCTAGCGTCGCCAGGCACCGCCGCGAGTCAAGGTGGAAGAAACGCTCCACCGCTTCCATGCAGCCCTCGCCACCGTACCGCGACACCTCGGGAGCGTAGCCGGTCAGCGAGAACTGCCTGATTAGTCCCGTTTCCACCAGACGCGTGCCCCAGCTGTGCACGGCCGGCAGGAGCGTTGCGTTCAGGCCGTGCGATGGACCGTGGTAGCGGAGCACCAGACACGGCAGGCCGGCCTCGTCTTCAGTCCGGACGAAGAACCACCTGTCCACCTCGGCCCTCCCGGCCGCCGCGATCAGCGTCTCGTCCGTAATCTGGCCGAGGACGTCGTCCTGGAGCGCCGGGGGCACGGTGAGGTTCACGCACAGCCAGCGACCGCCGGGCAGGAACAACCGGGCCGGTGACAGACCGGGCGGCATCGCGACGGACCCGCGCTCACGCTGAGCCCGGCCGGGACGCGGTGAGCGGGGGTGCAGTGAGACGACGACCTCCGCGGCATGCGGTCCGTCGGTCCCGCGCGGCCAGCCAGCGGCACGCCACGCCGCGACGCCGCCAGGCGGCTCGGTGACCGCGGTGACGCCACGGTCGCGGCACTCCCGGCGCAGCAGCGCCGCGTGGACCGGATCGGTCAGATCGAGCGGCAGCCGCTGATCCCACGGGCCGGCGACGACGACCTCGGGCAGTTCCTCCGCGTCGCGCCAGCGGCGCAGGCCATCTCGCCATTGCCGGTCGGTGCCCCGCGTGGCGGCCAGCAGCAGCCCGGCGGGCAGCGCCCAGCGGGCTGGTGCCAGGATGGCGCGCCCCGCCCGCACGCGGGGCAGCCATGACATGGCCGCGGCGGCTCCCCAGTCCCATGGCCGCCACCGCGCCGCGCCGTCCCGGCCCAGGGCGAGCAGGAGCGCCGCGACCGCGTCGGCCCGCCGTGGGTGCAGCGTCGAATAACTGACCGGGCGGACCGGCCGGCCCAGCCGTTCGGAGTACAGCATCAGCCGCCGCGACGTGGCAATGACCGACAGGTCCGTCAGGGCGATGTCCCGGCCCGTGCCGCGCGGCGGGTGCGCGGTGAGGTCGATGCGGAACGCGGTCCAGCCGGTCTCGCTGACCAGGTTCGCGGCGGCGGCCTCCGGCGGCCGGAACACGACTTCCGCGTCGACTGGGCTGTCAGCCTCCGGCGCACGCCAGTTCAACGCCACGGCGCGGGGTCCGATGCAGCCCGACAGGCGGCCGGCCACGCATCCGGCCGGGCCATCGGCGCCTGGTGAGTTCAGCACGACCAGGAAATCCCCGCGGTTCAGCGCCGCCCCCGAGGCCGTCACGATCTCGGCGAAGACATCCGCCGACGGCGGGCTGCTCGTGACACCCCCGGTAAGAGCGGCGAGCCGCCGCCACAGCGGCCGGTCAAGGCACCGCTCGGCACGCCCGGCGGCCAGCGCGTCCAGGGCGAAACCAGTCAGCAGCCGGTCGCGGGCGGTGTTGAATTGGCCTGGGCCTCCGGCCGCGGCGTGATCGGCAGCCAGGGCCGAGGGCGCGGCCGGGGGTGCCTGGGCTGGGTAGTGCAGTCCGAGGGACCGGGTCAGGTCGAGCAGCTCGCTCAGCGCGACGGGACGATCGGCGCCGTACCGGTGCAGCATCGCCCGATGGAGCCCGGCGAGCGGACGGTCAGCCAGCGGCGGGGCACACGTCCAGGCGACTGACGCGGCCCGCTCGATCTCGCGGGCCACCAGCATGGGCAGCGTGAGGCCGGTGTTCAGGATGGTGTCCGCGACGATCTCAGGGACCCCGTCCGCCGCCAGATCCCCATCCGCTCGCGGCGGCCATACCGCGCGGGCCTGAGCGCGCAGCCGGCGGATATCCGCCGCCACGGGAGACGATGGGGCGTGGCTCAGTTCGTCGCGCAGGCGGCGCAGCGGTCCGGCGATCGGGTGACCGGCGAGCCGCCGGGTCAGATGGCTGAGCGGATCGGCGTCTCCGGGCGGCGGCAGGAGGTCGGTGACCAGGAACCCGTCGCGGAGCAGCGCGGCGATGAAGCCGGCGAGCTCCGCTGGCTCGATGCCGGCCGCGCTGACGCCCAGCAGGCCGAGCAGCTCGGCGTACCGGATGCCGCGGCGTCCTTCGCGCTCGCCGCCGGCCAGGGCGAGCACGGCGTCCAGCAGCCGGGAACGACGGGCGGATCGGGCGACCTCCCAGCTCCCGGGGCCGCCGGTGCCGCGGCTTACCCGGACGTGGGCGGCGCCGATACGGCTCAGTGCGGGAGCCGTGGCTATCCGCACCCCCGGTGCCAGGTCCGCCAGCCCCGGGTCGGCCTCCAGCGCCGCCACCAGACGCGCCAGCCAGCGTGGCCCGGGGCGAAGCAGCAGGCGGTGCCCGCTGCTCAGGTTCCCCGCGGTGGCTGGAGCCCAGCCGATCAGGGCGGTCCCGGCGAATAGTCCCGAGGGGGTGGCCCGATGCCGGGAACGCAGCTCGTATCCGGTGAGGGCGATCGCGATCCGCCTCCGGTCCCCGGCCGACCGGGCGGCGGCGGCCGGCCGCCTGGCCAGTTCCCGGGCCAGGTCCGGGCTGGCCAGCTCGACGGCCGCCGACAGCGCCGGGTTGGCCGTGAAGGCCTGGATCAGGTCATCGAGCCGCCCGGGATCCTCGGGCGTGCGCGCATCGCTGCCAGCTGACGGCGTGCGCAGATGAGGGACCAGTGCCGACCTCAGCAGCACATAACCGGCGCACGAATACAGGGCGTGGGAAGGGGCGGGATCGCGATCAGCAGCGGGCATCGGCGGTGACCAGCTGCTGCGCATAGAGCCACAGCGGGGCGGGCATCGCGAACGGCAGCGGGCGGACCGGCGCACGCCGCCCGCCGTCCGCGATGGTGAGGGCGTGTACCTCGGTGAGGCGTTCCAGCAGCCGCTCCAGTTCCCCGGGCCCTTTCGACAGTGGCCCCCACGCCGCGGCGACCTGCGTCAGCGCCAGACGTTCAGCGGGGTCCAGTCCGCGCACATACCGGTCGAAGCACTCGCGGACCGACAGGTCCCCCGCCGACAGCTCATCCAGCAGCCGGTCATCGTCCTCCAGCCGGGCGGCGAAGTGTTCCACCGGCAGGTGGGTAAGGCCCGCCAGCCGTGCTCCGGCCACCCGTACGGCGAGCGGCAGCAAGCCGCAGGAGCGGACGATCCGCCGGGCGTCCGGCTCGGCGCTCCGGATCCGTTCGGCGCCGGCGATGCGGCCCAGCAGTTCCAGGGCCTCGTCCTCGGTGAACGGGCCCAGCCGGAACCGGGTGATCCCGTCCAGGCCGCCCAGGCTCCGGCAGCTCGTGATGATCACCGAGCAGCCGCCCGCGCCGGGCAGCAGCGGCCGGACCTGACGCTCGTCCGCGACGCCATCCAGGACCAGCAGCAGTTCCAGGGCGGCCAGCCGGCTCCGCACGGCGGTCGTCCGGTCGTCCGCCATCGGGACGGTGAACGGCTCGAGCCGGCTCAGCAGGTCGCCGGTGAGCTCCGCGAGAGACCGCGGCGTACCGTCGGCGGCGCGAAGCGGCAGCAGGACCGCGCCGTCGCGGAATCGCGGGGCCAGGAGGTGGGCGGCGCGCAGCGCCAGCGTCGTCGTGCCCGATCCTGGCGGTCCGACGACCGCGGCGAACCGGCGCGGGCTGGCGCGGTCACCTAGAAAATCCAGCATCTCACGCAACACGTCCCGACGGCCGGTGAAGTCGTCGGCCGCCCGGGGAAGCCCGCCGATCCGCCCGACGTCCGCACCGTCCCTGGCGTCCGCCGGGTCCGCGGGGTCAGCCAGGTGGGCGACCACATCCCCCGCGGCCGCCAGCGCCGTGACCGGCGGGACGTCGGTGTCCGGCCGGACGCCGCTGACCGGCACGCCGCTGACTGGCACCACCCCGGCGATCGCCGGATCCCCGGACAATATGTCCTGGTAGAGCCGGTGCAGCACCGGGCTCGGTCCCAGCCCCAGTTCGGCGGCGAGCAACTGCCTGAGGTTGTCGTATTCGGCGAGCGCCTCGGCCTGCCGGCCACTGCGGTACAGCGCGGTCAGCTGAATGCCGCGCAGCCGCTCCCGCAGCGGATGCGCGCGCACGACGGCTTCGATCTCCTCGAGCACCTCGGCGTTGTTGCCCAGCAGCAGCTCCGCCTCGAACCAGTCCTCGAACGCGGCGAGCCTGCGGTCCTCCAGCCGCGCCGCCTCCTCGCGCAGCGCGGGCGAGGCTGTCAGGTCCGCCAGCGCCGGCCCGCGCCAGAGCCCGAGTGCCTTCCGCGTGGCGGCCGCCGCGCCACGGGCGTCACCCTGCCGCAGGGCGAGCCTGCCGGTCCGCGACAGATCCTCGAATCGCAGCGCGTCAAGTTCGTCGGCGTTCATCCGCAACTGGTAACCGGGCGGACGGTACCGGAGCCGGCCCGGCTGGCCGTCCGCGGCGAGCATCTTCCGCAGATGGGTGACGTAGACGTGGATGTTCTTGTGCGCGGTGCGGGGCGGCCCATCCCACCACAGTGCGTCGACAAGCTGCTCGGCCAGGACCACGCCTCCGCTGCGGCACAGCAGCAGGGCCAGCAGCAGACGCTGCTTGAACGGGCCGGCATCCAGCTCGGCAGGCCGGGCCCCGGATCCGGCCGGCACGAGTTCGGCCGTCAGCGGGCCCAGGATCCGGAGCGAGATCCTGGGCCGGCTCATCTGGCCATCGAGAGCAGCCGGTGCACGGAATCCAGGAGGTCCACCCCCGCCGCGCGCTGATCCGCGCCGAGCTGGTCAAGCAGCCTGGCCACCTGCACCAGCTCGCTGCGCTCCGCTCCGTCACCGGTCAGCATCAGATAGGCGATCCGGTTGCGCCGCAGCACGTTGAGCGCGACGGCGGCCAGGCCCGCGAACAAGCCCAGCAGCTGTGCGGTCTCCAGCGGGCTGACCGTGCTCGGCGCTGGATCGAGCACCTCCATCACGCCGATCGCGTCCTCCCCGCACAGCAGCGGCGCCGCCATGATCGACGCAGGCACGTAGCCGGTGACTTCCGCGATATCCCTGGCGAAGACCGGACTCTCGGCCAGGTCGGAGATCACCACGGGCTCCTGGGCGGTCAGCACCCAGCCCGCGATGCCGCGCGTGGCGGGGAACCGGTCCCCGAGCAGGTGGTCTTCGCCGACGCCCGAAACCGCCTCGAAGACCAGCTCGCCGGATGCCGTGTCAAGGAGGAACACCGAGGCGGCCGCCGCGCCGAACAGTTCCCGCGCGACATTCACCACGGCGGCGAGCAGCGCGGAGTGGTCCCGCTCCGCCTCGCCGAGGTGCGCTACCGCGGCCGCTAGCACATTGTGATTCTCATTCATTGGACCCCTTTCAGTCGCCGGAAGTAAGGGAGTCTCCAAGAACACAGTCGCGCGCCGGACGCCGACGAGGTGCCCCTTGCCCTCGAACAGCCGCCGGGCGGCAGCCGCCGCGGCGACCGCGCCCTCGTCATCGTCCAGTGCGCGCAGGACGTGTGCGCAGTCCAGCTCGGCGGTCGCCTGGCACACGGTGGAGTCCGTGACAGCCGCGGTGACGCGGGCGCGGGTGGCTTCGCGCAGCGCCGGTTCCCGCTCACCTCGTGCCGCGAGGGCCCGGGCCCGGACCCCGATGATGTCGGCGTCCAGGAACGGATCGCCGGTGGACACGATCAGGCCGGCGGCGTCGAGGGCGGCATCATCCCGGTCCTGCTCAAGCAGTGCGCGGGCCAGCCCAGCCGATGCCGCGGCGTTGCTGAGCGTGTCGCCGTGGCTTTCCGCGCCTTGTGCGGCGGAACGCAGCAGCACCTCGGCGTCCTGCCAGCGGCCAGCCGCTCCTTCCACGATGGCGGCGAAAATCTGCATGGTCGCCGCGCCATAGGAGTGGCCGAGCTCGGCGATGATCCGGGTCGAGGCCCGCACCAGCGAACGGGCCTTGTCATATTCGCCGCGATAGGCGAACAGGACCGCGCGCGGGCAGTTGACCGTGGCCCGCACGGCCCGGCGGCCGCGACCGTGCTCGGCCAGCAGCGCGCGGCAGTCGGCCAGCGCCCACCCGGTCGGCGCCGGGCCGCGCCACAGCGATGTCGCCAGCCCGCCGATCACGGTGGCCAGCTCGAATTGCGTGTCGGTCGCGAGCGCGTGCCGCAGCGCCCGTCGCAGCAGGTCCTCCGCTTCGCCGTAGCGTCCGCTGAGCTGGCGGAGCTGGCCCACCCGCAGCCAGGCCCGGGCCAGGCCGAGATGATCATCTGCCTGCTCGAATACCGGGACGGTGGCGAGTGCCTCTTCGGCCGCGGACGGCCCGGGGAGCTCGAGCGCGGCCAGCATGAGCCGCGCGTGCGCGGCGGTGCGCTGATCTCCGGCCGCCGTCGCCTGGCTGGCCAGGTTCCGCAGGGTCTGCCGCGCGTCCGGATCGGTGCCGAGCAGCAGCCGCGCCTCAGCCAGGGAAAGTCCGATGGCGATGCGTTCCGGCGCGGCCCCGTCGTACAGTTCCAGGGCATTGGCCAGCAGGTCGGCGGCCCAGTGCAGGTCGCTGCGGCGCAGCGCGAGCGCGCCGGCGTTGGCGAGGGTCCGGGCCGCGTCGGCACGAAGCAGCTGGACCTGCCGGCCGGCCGGATGCAGTTCGGCGGCGAGGCGATAGGCGCGCTCGAGGTGCATACCGACCAGGTCGGGTCCGCTCATCTGGTGCTGGTGCCAGCGGGCGAGTACCTCGTGGTAGAGCAGCCGGGCCCGCTTGGACAAGGTGTGGTAGGCCACGTCGCGGATCAGCACACCGGAGAAGCGGAACGCGTCCGCTGAACGTTCCGGCACGATCAGGCGCCGACGGGCCAGCGTACCGAGCGCCTGGTCGGGTGGATCGGTGAATGGCGGTTCCGCTTCCAGCAGCGCGCCGAGTTCGGGCGCGGAAAACCTCGCTCCCGGGACGGCGGCCCGCAACAGCACATCCTGTTCCGCCGCGCCGAGCAGGTCCAGCCGGGCGGCGATGACCGAATGAACGGTGGGCGGCAATGAGTCGCCGCCAGCCTGGCCGGTGATCGCGACGAGCTGCTCCAGGAAGAAAGGATTACCCCCGGCCCGCTCGACGATACGCTCGGCGAGCCCGGCTCGATGCGACGTCACCTCGCTGGTCTGGCTGACCTCGCTGAGCGCGGCGACAAGCAGGGCCGATTCCTGAGTGCTCAGCGGACCGAGGGGAAGCAGGCTGGCACCCGGCCCGGCCCACGCGGGACCCACCTCGAGCAGCTCGGGACGCCCCAGCCCGAGCACCAGCACGGCGGCGCCGGTGATCCGGCTGACCAGCCGGTCAACGATCAGCAGCAGCTCCGGCTTCGCCGAGTGCAGGTCGTCGAGGATCAGCAGGACCGGACGGACCCGGCCCACCGTTTCCAGCAAGAGGGTCGCGGCCCAGGCGAGCTGGTCGGGCAGCTCCCCTGGTGCTCCGTCACGGAACAGCCCGGATTCAAGCGACGCCAGCGCGTCTGCGACGTCAGGTGGCGCCACGCCGAGGAGAGGGGTCGCGGCGTCAACGACCTGCCGCAGGGCTTCTCCCAGAGCGTGCAGCGTGCTTCCCTCGCCGTAGGGGCGGCAGCGGCCGGCGCCGACCAGCGCACCGCGCCCGGCCGCCCGCGCCGCGAACTCGGCGGCGAGCCGGGTCTTGCCGACGCCGGGCTCGCCATGGATGGTGACGAGCCGGTAGCTTGCCGAGCCGATGGCCTCGTCCAGTGCCAGGGTGAGCTGGTCGAGTTCGGCCGAACGGCCGACGAACAGTTCGTCGAAGCCGGAGAGGCCGCCGCCCTCGGGCGGCTCCAGCGCCATGAGCCGCCAGGCCGGTACCGGTTCGGCGACACCCTTCAGGGCGAGCTCCCCCGCCGAGGCCAGCGTGGCGCCGGGGCCGGCCAGGGCACGGGTGACCGGGCCGATCAGGATCTCGCCCGGTGCGGCCGCCCCCTGCAGGCGCGCGGCCACGTTGACCGGCTCGCCCGCGGCGAGCGCCTGCCCCGACGAGACGTCGTCGGCCGCGACGACCTCCCCGGTGTTCACGCCGATCCGGATACCGATGCGCACCCCGATCAGCGTGCTCAGCTCTCCGTTGAGGGATTCCACCGCATCGAGCATCTCCATCGCGGCGTTGAGCGCACGGCGCGCGTCGTCCTCGTGCAGCACGGGAACGCCGAACACCGCGACGACCGCGTCTCCGATGAACTTCTCCACGGTCCCGCCATGACGTTCCAGGCAGCCCCGCATGAGGGAGTAGTAGCGGACCATCACCTCACGCAGCGACTCGGCGTCGAGCCTGCCGCTGAGCTCGGTAGATTCCGTCATGTCACAGAACAGCACTGTCACGGTCTTCCGCAGCTCACGGCGCGGCACCGGGACCGTGACCGGCGTGCCGCAACTCGGGCAGAAGCGCGCCCCGTCCGGTACGCCTGACTGGCAAGCGGTACATATCATCGCCGTGCTGTCCCGTCTTCGCCGGCGAGCCGGCGTAGCAGGACGGCGGCGCGGGCCGCGGTCCAGGCGGCATTGCGGGCGACCGCCGCGGCGACGACGGCTCTCAGCGGGAGCACCTCGAACAGCCGGTCCAGCTCGCGATGGTGCCGCGGATCCAGATCGGCGTGCCAGGCCAGGGTGCGGAAGGCGCTCACCGGCAGACCGGTGAGCGCCGGCAGCCGGTCCACCAGCCGTGGCTGCGGAGGGCATCCCTCCAGCACCGCGATGTACCCGAGCAGGCAGGCGGGATGACCGTGGCGGACCCAGTAGTACTGCGTGCCGGCCATGGCGGCGATGTCCTCTCGCACCGCGGTGCCGGGCAGCGCGTCGGGCTCCGGGACGCCGAGCACCGCCAGGTCCTCCAGGAGCCATTGGTCATGGCCCCGCTCTTCGGGAATGTGCGCGCCGAAGTATTCGGCAAGCGGCCCGGCGGACGCATCGCCGGGCGGCAGGTGGCGGCAGCTTTCTGCGGCGGCTTCCATCAGCGGGACCGAGGCGCGGATCAGCAGGTGCATGGCGCTGAGGTAGGCGGGATAGCGTTCTCGAAGCCCCGGCGCGGTCCACATCGCGTAGGCGGCGCCCCGCACGGCGGGAATCGTCAGCCACAACGCCGGCCGGACCAGGGCGGCTGTGCCCAGCATCCCATCCTGGCTCGTCACAGCATCGTGGCTCATCGCAACACCGTGCCTACCGCTTGCACGGCGGGATCGGTGCCGGCGCCCTGACCCAGCAGCGCCCAGCACAGCGAGCAGATGTCCGGATAGTCCCGCTCCCCCAGCGCACTGAAGCGCGGCAGGCGGGTCAGCGCCCCGGGCCCGGCGGTGCCGAGCGCGGACAGGAAGGGATCGTGCTCCATGCCGGCGAGGGCGTCGCGCAGTTCCCCTGCGTCGCGCCCGATGGCGTGCAGGGCGGCGGGGCCACCACCGGTCACCACGTCTTCGTTGCAGCACGCGGTCAGCCGTCCGTCATAGCGGACCACCGGCGCCTGGACCAGGTTGCAGGGGCCGAAGGACCGGCCCGGGGCGACCTGCCCCGCCGCACCTTGGCGGACGGCGCGCAGCCGGGCCGCACGGCCGCGGGTCAGCAGTTCGGTGGGCCGGATCTCCGCCCGCTCAGCCCACGTCGAGCCGAACGCCCTGGCCAGCAGCCGTTCGGCCGCGGTTATCCGGGCATGGCTGCCAAGCACCTGCACCGCGACCCAGCTGCCGGCCTCGGCGGCCGCCCGCAGCGCGGCGACGAAGCGGGCATCGGGGATGCGCGCCGCGTGGTAGCTGTCGGTGCTCAGCACCACGCACGCGGCGCGGGCGAGCACGGCGCCGGTCCAGCGTGGCGCGGTACCGTCGTCCCGGCCCCAGTTTCCGCTGGTATAAAGGACCAGCCGCTTGCCGGCGTCGGCCAGCCTGGCGCTGGCCATCTGGAGGGCTCGAGGTTCCATGAATGGCTCTCCGCCAGAGATGCCCACCAAGCCGACGCGCTCCATCCCGCACAACCCGTCGACCAGGCGCTCCAGCAGCGCCGCGTCGGACGGACGCGCGCTGGAGGGCAGCGCGTTCACCGAACAGTGCGCGCAGCCGACCGGACAGCGGTCGGTGATGTAGAGCAGGACGGCGCGGTGCCGCTGGGCGCGGATCTGGTCGGCTTGAGCGAGCGTCAGCATGCCGCCGCCTCGGGATCCTGTTCCCCGGGGAGCGTCGGCCGGCCGAGCAGCACCAGGTCAGCCAGCGCCGGCGCGCCGTGGCGGCGGGCGAAGGCGACCGGGCCCGCTCGCAGTTGAAGCGCGATGGCCTGCTGCTCGATGAGCACGGCGACCGGACGGGCGGCGTCCGCCCCGACGCGGCGCAGTATCTCCGGCCGGTCCGCGAGCGCCCGGCACGTCTGACAATAATCGCCGCGCCCCACCTGGCCTGGCCCGGCCATCCGGGCCGCCAGCCGCAGTGGTCCTTCGGTGCGGAGCCCGCGCAGCACCGGCGACGAGACGCAGGCATGGCGCACTTCCGGCCAGGTCGTCGTGGCGATGTGGCCGAGCCGAAGGTGGGCCGGCGCGGGCCGGGAGTCCAGAACGTCGGTGTTGCAGCACGCCGTTATCGTTCCGTCGAAGCCGACGACCGGCCAGGACGCCATGTCGCAGGGCAGCGCGGGCACGATTCGCCCGCCCGACCGGTCCTCGGCAGCTGTCTCGCCCGCGGCGCTGGAGACCAGCCAGGAACGCGCCCGGCCGACAGGGCTTACCACCGTGGCGAGCATCGGCACGCGATCGGCGAACTCCTGGCGTATCTGCTCCGCCAGCGTCACCAGGTAAGGGTCGCCGGGACCGGCACCGCATGCCTGGACGCTGGCATCGATGCCAGCGTCCAGGAGCTCGTGCAGCACCCGGAACACCTGCGGTCGCGGGACTTCCGCCTCGTGGAAGACGTCGATGCTGATCGCGACATGGTCGACGGACTCCAGCGCGCCCCGGATCGTGCCTGGCGTCCGGCCACCGCTGGCGAAGTACGCGCCGGTGAGCACGTAGCTGCGCGTGCCGGCCGCCCGCGCCGTCTCGGCGAGGGTGCGGACCAGCCCCGGGCGCAGCAGCGGCTCACCGCCGGTGAGCAGCAGGAACTCGGGGTGATCCGCGGTGCTGAACGAGCCGGCGAACCGCCGCAGCGACGCGGCCGGCTGCTGCTGCGACGTCTGTGCGGACCGGGTCGAGCAGTGCTGACAGTGCAACGGGCAGCGGCGGGTGAGCGTGAGGAAAATGGCCGCGGCGGGGACCGGACGGCGTTCGAGCAAGTCGGCTAGGTGCATCCCGCCTCCCTCGCTCCTTGACTGGGGGGATGCGACCCCCCACCCGCCCTGTCCGGGCTTACGAACGGGGACGTCAGACCGGTCTCCCCGTCCAGGTAACGCTAGGCAGCGGTGCTTATGGCGGGCTTGGCACGGCTTGTTTCCCGGTATTACGGCCGGGCCGGTGCACCATACCGGCCCGCAATCACCAGCAAAGTCCGGGGCAAGCGCCAGCGCTGATGATCATCTGCACAGGGGGCTGGCGTCCCCGTCAGTAAGGACGCCGGGGGATGGAGTCTCCCCGTCCGGAAAGGAGCTCACGATGAGCGACACCAACGATGCCGGGGATCCGCTGGAGCGGCTCCACGCCGCCGGGTTCGACCTTGGCATGTTCGATCCGCAGCAGCTCGAACTCCTCGGGGCCCTCAGCGACGGGGAGCTGACCGTCCTGCTGGACATCAGGGAGCGCATCGGCGAGGTGCGGATGGACGCGGAGGTGGAGGCGCACGAGGCCGGGATGGCGATACCGATGACCATCGGCGGACTGCTGTTCTGACCTTCCCGGCGGTTCTCCCGTTTCCTCCGCGCCCACGCGTCCGCACACATCCGCAAGTGATGCTAACTGTTCCGGCACCGGACGGTATACAATTGCCCGGTAGTGCTCCGGCGTGGTATAGCTACTTACACGAGGTATGCGCATGTCGGGGAGTTAAGTTCTGGTTGCTGTACGCAACTATGTTATCCGCCTAGCGGTTTACATATGGGGGGGAGTTAGAGGGGAGTTCCTGCTGAAGGGGGCGAGCATGCCATGCTGGAACCGCTGGGACTTGACGACATCTGCGAAGCGCTGTATGTCGCGATTCTCAACCAGCCCGGAGTCCGGGCGGAATCACTGGTCAAGCAGTTTGATTTTCCGGAAAGTGATGTAGACCGTGCGCTGCAGCAGCTGAAGAAGCTGACGCTGCTCCAGCGGCGCAGCAGCGACGGTGAACTTTACGCGATCAGCCCGGAACGCGGGATGGAAATCCTCCTCGCGGTTCAGCAGGCCGAGCTGGCGTCTTTCCAGCAGCGAATCGAGCTTTCCCGCGCGGCCGCCGCGCGGCTTATCGCGGAACATACGAGGATCGCCGCTCAGAATGACACGCCTGAGGTTGAGTACCTGGTTGGAATCGATGCCATCAGGCTCCGGCTTGATACCCTCGCGGCCAGCGTCGCCTGTGAGGTCATGAACTTTTCTCCCACCAAGCAGACGGAAGCCGATATTAACGCCGGAAAAGAGTCGACCATCCGCTACGTTGGCTCCTCTGTCAAGTCCCGATCTATTTATCTGCACAGCGCTCTGAAGCATCCGCCGACCGCCGAATACATCCAGTGGCTTGCCCGACAGGGCTTCGAGATCCGCACCACCCCCGCCTTGCCCAGCAGAATGGTTATCTTCGACCGGAAGATAGCGGTCCTCCCGATGAGTTCCGACGACTCGAGGATGGGTGCGGTTGTTCTCTACGGCAAGGCGACGGTGACCGCTTTCTGCTCGCTCTTCGACTGGATCTGGGAGCGGGCGATTCCGATCAACCTGCAGATGGCAAACCGAGATGACGTAGGTGTCTCGCAGGAGATGGAAGCCATCTGGCTGCTCGCCCAGGGCTACACCGACGAGACGGTCGCGAAGCGGCTCGGTGTCAGCCCGCGGACTTCCCGGCGGATCGTCGAATCGATGATGCGCCGCCTTGGCGCCCGGAGCCGTTTCCAGGCCGGAGTCTTTGCCGAGCGCAACGGACTGCTTGACCAGAGCCCCCTGTGACATAGCGTCCTGCCACATAGCCTCCTGTGACATAGCCACTGCAATTTATCACCATCACCCCTTTCCTACTTAAGTGATGCGCATTTCAGCGCTGCTTGCATATCCCAGTTCACCGATGCCTAAACGGCGGTTAATGATCGGTATAACCAGAGTTGAGAAGATGGTGATACCGGACAGCGAAAGGCTTCGCTCCCTCGTGATGAAGATCCAGTAGGACGTTTCCGGCCATGACCTATTGCGCCGCTCTTCCGCCATTCTCCCAGCCAGGATCGCCGGGTAATACTAGTTACGCATCCTCCTTTGGCCAAAGCGGGAATCAAGCACATTGGCGTCGCCTGGAAGGCGCAGCCGACTTTACGGGAGCACAGAATGACTGCACTTAACTCAGCGTATGCTGCCAGGCACCATCTGGATGCGAACACATCATGGGGGTAGACCGCTTCGCGTAGGTGCGTGGTTACTCACCGCACCACCCAGCCGGCCACCGCCGTCCGCAACGGACGGCGGTGGCCGGTTTTATGAGGTCCGGTGATACCTATTGGTCATGACAGTCACGCTTAACGAAGCCGTGCGGACGCTCCTCGATGAGCCGAACGTCGCGGTGCTGGCCACGAGCAACGCCGACGGCAGCCCGCAGAGCTCTCCGGTATGGATGGGCCTGGACGGCGGCCACGTGGTCATCTCTTCGGCCCGAGGGCGGCGGAAGGACCGTAATATCCGCCGCGATCCACGGGTCAGCCTGACCGTCTTCGACCGTCACGATCCGGAGCGGTACGCCGAGATCCGCGGCCGGGCCACGATCACCGAGGACGTGGGACGCGAACTGGCGGTGCGGCTGGCCGAGAAGTACCACGGGCCGGGCGCGGGCAAGGAGTACCTCGAGCTTCCGCCAGAGGTCGTCCGGATCGTTATCCGCATCGTTCCAGATCACGTGGCGGGGTACGCGGCCTGATCGCCGATACCGGTTGACAAACAATCGGGCAGGGTGATTGATGCGAGCATGAAGAAAAACGTGGATTCAGGACGCGTCACTTCAACGCGACGTGCGTTCCTGTCCGCCTCGGCCGCCACCGCGGTCGCGGCGCCCCTACTTACCTCCACGGTCGCGCGGGCCGATGATTTCTCAGCCCTTCCCCGGTCGGAACCCGACGATGGGCTGCGGACGGTCCTCAGCCAGATCGATCCCGACCGGATCCATGCCACCATATTGCGGCTGACCCAGTTCGGGACCAGGCACACCGCCTCCAGCCAGACTGACCCGGTGCGCGGCATCGGCGCGGCCACCAACTGGGTGTTCCAGCAGATGCAGGCCAACGCCGCGCCCTCCAACGGCCGGATGACCGTGCAGAAGCAGACGTTCGTGCAGCCGGTGTCGTCGCGGATCCCGGTCCCGACCACGATCACCAACGTCATCGCCACGCTCAAGGGCACCGCGTCTCCGGAGCGGTTCTACGTCGTCACCGGCCACCTGGACTCGCGGGTGACCGACGTGCTGAACTTCACCAGCGACGCACCGGGCGCCGACGACGACGCGTCCGGCGTCGCGGTCGTGATGGAACTCGCCCGGCTGTTCGCGACCCAGCAGTTTCCCGGCACGCTCGTCTTCGCCACCGTGGCCGGCGAAGAGCAGGGCCTGTACGGTTCGGCGTTCATGGCGCAGCAGATGAAGGCGGCCGGCAACGACGTGCAGGGCATGTTCAGCAACGACATCGTGGGGGCCAGCCAGGCGTGGGACGGCACCCGTCCCGACCCGCACAGCGTGCGGCTGTTCGTGGAGGGCATCCCGACCGCGGCGACGGCCAATCAGATCGCGCTCATGCAGTCGGTCGGTGGCGAGAACGACGGCGCGACCCATCAGCTTGCCCGGTTCGTCAGCGACGCCGCGCCGTTCGACCTCACCGGCATGAACATCCGGGTGATCTGGCGTCGCGACCGGTACCTGCGCGGCAGCGACCACATCTCGTTCCAGCAGCAGGGCTACCCGGCGGCCAGGTTCACCGAGCCACGGGAGAACTTCAATCATGAGCACCAGGACACGCAGGTCGTCAACGGCGTGCAACTGGGCGACCTGATCGAGTTCGTGGACTTCAACTACACGGCCCGCGTGGCCAAGGTGAACGGCGCGGCGCTGTGGGCTCTTGCCACCGCGCCCAGCACGCCCAAGAACGCGGTGATCCACACGACGCCGCCCGGCACCTTTTCTGGCACCAACCTCTCCAGCCTTGCCTGGGATGCCAACCCCGAAGCCGACCTGGCGGGATACGAGATCGTCATGCGGGAGACCACGTCGCCCAACTGGACCTCGGCGATCAACGTCGGCAACGTCACCACGGTCACGCTCGATATATCGAAGGACAACATACAGTTCGGTGTGCGCGCGGTCGACCAGGCCGGCCACCGCAGCCCGGCCGCCTTCCCGCAGGCGGTCGCCTAACTTTTCTTAAGCCCAAGGGGTCCGGGGGAGGGGTCCCCCGGTCAAAGAGCCGCTGGTGGTCAGAGCTCGCGACAGCGATGACCACCGCCGCGGCGCACGCGGCCAGGCCCAGTTCCGGGATTGAACGAGCCAGCGGCGCCAGCAGCGCCAGGACGACCACGCCGGCCAGCCGCCCCCGCGGCACCACCCGCCACACCTCCCACTTGAACGCGGCGTGGCCGGCCAGGTACAACGCGGGGCCGCCGAGAATCATCCACGCGGCGGCCGCGCTCGCGATCTTTCCGGGGTCACGCACGACGATCTGGTCGGCCGCGGCGACCACGATGATGCCCGCCACCATGACCGGATGGATCCAGTGGTAGGCGGACCGGCCCAGCCGCCCGGGGTCATTCGATGCCGCGATGACACCCGCGGCGGCGTCGGCCGACCTGTCGAAGTACAGCCACCACAGCGTGACCGCCCCGGCGAACGCGACCACGAAGGCGGCCACGCCGCCGGCGGTGACGGATTCCCGTTCGTACAGCGCCTCGCCGATCCTGACGATCGATTCGCCCAGTGCTATCAGGATGAACGCCTGGCACCGCTCGGCGAAGTGGCCGCCTTCGATGTCCCAGTCCGAGGTGCGCGACCGGCCGAGTCCCGGGGTCACGAACCCGGTTGCCGCACCCGCCACATCGATGGCCGCCGCCAGCAGCCACCATACCTCCCGGGCGTGGCCATACGCGAAGCCGCCCGCCAGGGCAAGCGATCCGCTGACCGTGCACCAGACCAGGATGCGCTCAAAGTTGGCTCGCAGCCGGTTGCCACGCAGCACGATCACCATGAACACACCGCGGCCGATCTGCATGGCCGCATACGCGCCGCCGACCAGGAGACCCAGCCCCGCGAACGCCTTCGGCAGCGCTGCCGACATGGCCAGGCTGACCAGCATCAGAGCGACGAGCAGCAGACGGACCGCCATCCGGTCCGGATCCAGCCAGTTCGTCAGCCAGGTCGTATACGCCCATACCTGCCACACCAGCGCCAGCAGCAGTGCCGTCTGCAGTACGCCGCCCACCGTCGGTGAGCTGAGCAGGTGCCCGGAGAGCTGGGTGACCGCGAAAACGTAGACCAGGTCGAAGAACAGCTCGATGTTGGTGACCCGCTGCGCCGCCGAGCGGTCACGCAGCAGCATCATCATCTCACCAGGCGTAGTGTTCCGGCGCGGTCTTGTAACCGGGGAACAGGTCGTCGAGGCGCTTGAGCACATCGGCGTCCAGCGTCAGGTCCACGGCGCGCAGCGACTCGTCGAGCTGAGCCGCCGTACGCGGCCCGATGATCGGCGCGGTCACTCCGTCCCGGTGCAGCAGCCAGGCGAGCGCCACGTTGGCGGGCTGCTCGCCGAGCCCGGCGCACAGGTCCTCGTACGCCTCCAGACGGTCCCGGTTCTGCGTGACCTCCTCCTGGGCCCGGCCCGCCAGCCGCCGGCGGCCCTCCCGTTCCTTGCGCAGCACGCCGCCGAGCAGGCCGCCGTGCAATGGCGACCACGGGATGACGCCGACACCGTACTCGATCGTCGCGGGCAGCACCTCGAGCTCGATTTCCCGGGTCAGCAGATTGTAGATGGACTGCTCGCTGACCAGGCCGAAGAACCCGCGCGCCGCCGCCAGATCGTTGGCCTGGGCGATGTGCCAGCCGGCGAAGTTCGACGAGCCGACATACAGGATCTTGCCCTGCGCGACGAGCACCTCCATGGCCTGCCAGATCTCGTCCCAGGGGGTCTCCCGGTCGACGTGGTGCATCTGGTACAGGTCGATGTGGTCGGTCCGCAGCCGCCGCAGCGACGCGTCACACGAGCGCCGGATGTTCAGCGCGGACAGCTTGCCCTCGTTCGGCCACTCCCCCATGGCCCCGTACAGCTTGGTGGCCAGCACCGTGCGCTCGCGACGCCCGCCGCCGGATGCGAACCATTCACCGATGATCTCCTCGGTCCACCCGGAGTGCGCCTGTTCGTTCTGCGCCACCTGGCCCGGCGGTGTGTGGCCGCCGCCGTACCGGTTCGCGGTGTCGAAGAAGTTGATGCCGGCCTCGTGTGCCCGGTCCATGATCGCGTGCGCGTCTCCCGGCGGGGTCAGCGGGCCGAAGTTCATCGTGCCCAGGCACAAGCGGCTGACGGAAAGACCGGACCGCCCCAGATGCGTGTATTCCATGCTCATAGCCTTTCACGCCAACCCCACCGGTCCGCCTCCACCATCCCCGCGAACCCCGCCAACCCCTCGTCGGCCCACTCTCACCCACCCAACCCCTTGAATGTCACATTCATGGCGTCATAACCCCTTGGTTGTCACATGGGTGTGGCTCCCTTAAAGTGACAGCCAGCCAGGTGCTGCTCCCTGGCCAGCGGCACCGATGGCACCATCGGGCACGCTCTAATAGCGCTACTGATCGGTTTGAGCGACACCGATGGCACCACCGGCATGTTGCCCACTCTGGAGGAGCCGCACCCTTGTCACATCCATGGTGTTGCGCCGCCGCCCCCCTATTCCACAAATCTGGATATATCGGATTTGCGGATGCCATTCACCAAGCGTCGTGGGCTTGTACCAGTCCCACAGATCCTGGCACACGGAGCCCAGGTACACATCTCGCCACTCTCATCCCGCCTGCATCAGGGCGCGCCCGGAGGCGCCCGGATGGATGTGGCAGCCACCCGGTTACAACCGGGTGGCTGCCACATCCATCCGAACAGGATCCGAATCGAACCGCCGACGCTACCTGAATAGTCACGATTTGTGCCGGACTGGTCGGCGGCGGAGGAAGCAGGCGGCGGGGGACGGGGCGGCCGGGGGCAGGGTGGTGGACGGGGCGGAGCAAGCAGGCGTGGTGCGGAGTGGGCGGCGGGGAGCGGAGTTGGCGGCGGGCGGAGCAAGCAGGCGTGGCGCGGAGTGGGCGGCGGGGAGCGGAGTTGGCGGCGGGCGGAGCAGGCAGGCGGCGGTGGCGGATGGACCGCGGCCCGGATCCCGGCTCGGCTGCCGGTATGGATGGCGTCATTCATGGCGGCCGTGGTCCTGAAGGTCCCGCCGAACGGTATGGATGGCGCTGGCACCAGGCGGTGCTGGCACCGCGGGCATGCACGGTCAGGACGGGACGAACCACCGCCGTTCAGTTATGATGGTCGTGTGATTTTGATGTGTGCGCAGTGGTGGGCGGCCGGCTTAGGGCGGCCGCTGTAACACCTCGCGCATCGAGGCCGTCCGGGATGGACGGCCTTTGTTCTTTCTCGGGACGGGCTGCCCCCGGACCCGTTTCCCCGAGGAGGGACACAATGACTACCGTGACAGCCGAGCGTGACGAAGCCATCGGCACCGCGGCACCGCCCCGGATCCTGACCGGGGACCGGCCGACCGGGCCGCTGCATCTGGGCCATTATTTCGGCACGCTGCGGAACCGGGTGCGGCTACAGGAGCAGGGCGCCGACCTGCTCGTGCTGATCGCCGACTACCAGGTGCTGACGGACCGCGATACCGCCGAGCGCCTAGAGGAATACGTCTACGGCCAGGTGGTCGACTACCTGGCCATCGGCATTGATCCGGCTCGGGCCACGATCTTCGCCCACAGCGCGGTGCCCGCGCTCAACCAGTTGCTGCTGCCGTTCCTGAGCCTGGTGTCCGTGCCCGAACTCAACCGCAACCCCACGGTCAAGGATGAGATCGCCCACGCGAGAACATCATCGGTCAGCGGGCTGATGTTCAGCTACCCGGCCCACCAGGCCGCGGACATCTTGTCGTGCAAGGCGAACCTGGTGCCGGTCGGGCAGGACCAGCTTCCGCACGTGGAGCTCACCCGGGTCATCGCCCGGCGGTTCAACCAGCGGTACGGGCCGGTGTTCGGAGTGCCGGAGGCGATGCTGTCCGAGGCGCCGCTGCTGCTCGGCACGGACGGCGGCAAGATGAGCAAGAGCCGGGGCAACGCGATAGCGCTGTCGGACACCGCCGACCAGACCGCGCGGCGGATCCGCGGCGCGAAGACCGACCTGGACCCGGAGATCGGCTACGACCCGGAGCGCAGGCCGGAGGTGTCCAACCTGGTGCTGCTCGCCGCGCTGTGCCTGGACCGCGATCCGCACGAGGTCGCCGCCAGTATCGGACGCGGCGCACGGGCGCTGAAGGAAACGGTCATCGCCGCGGTCAACGAGGCGTTCGCGCCGATCCGCGCCAGGCGCGCCGAATACGCCGCGGACCCGGGTTTCGTCCGCGCCGTGCTGCGGCAGGGCACCGAACGCGCGAACGACATCGCCACGGACACGTTGACGGAGGTGCGCTCGGCCATGGGTATGAGCTACTAGCGTCTGATCTGTGGCGAAGCTCGGTCCTTACCGGGGGGAGGCGTCCCCCCGGACCCCCCTCGCGGCCTGGCTGGAACAGGCGGGCGTAAAGCGTGGCGACCCGGTGGGGCTGGCCGTCGCGCCCGGCGGCGCGGGCATCGCCGTGGCGACCACGTCGGGCCGCACCTGGACCGGCGACGACGCCGGCGAGCTGAGGCTCGCGGACGCCGGACCGCGCCCGCGATGGGTGGTCTGGCCGGGCCCGACCGCGGCCAGGACGGCCGGGGTGCGGCTCGCGACGTGCTGGGATATCGCGGCGGTCCATCGCGTGCTGTTCGGTGGCTGGCGGGCCGATCCGGCGCTGGTGTGGGCTCGCCTGCATGGACTGGCCGAGGGATCCGCCGGGCCGGCCCATGCGGGGTCGGCCCATGCGGGGCCGGATCTGTTCGATCTGACCGACGACTCCGATGATCCGGTAGCGCCCGACGGGTCGCTGCGGGCGTCGTGGGTGAACGGCGAGTGGGCGGCCAGCCCGGCGCGGATGGCACGCTGGGCGTCGCTGGCGGTCGAGGTGGCGGCGCTCCAGCGCGCTGAGCTGGCCAAGGTCGCCACCGAACGGCCGGCCATCGGAGGAGTCGCCATCTCGGAGTCGGCGGTCGAACTGCTCTGCGCCGAGCTGTCCCACGAAGGGCTGCCGGTGAACCGCGCGCTGGCCGAGGAACTGCTGGCCGGTTTCATCGGGCCGCGCCCACGCAGCGACGCCGAGGCGCTTGCGCTGCGGGCGGAGCGGGACCAGATCGTGCTCCGGCACCTGCCCGCGGGCACGGTCGCCGACCTGCGCAGTCCGGTCCAGGTCAAGGACCTGCTGCGCAAGATGGGCATCGACGTGCCGGACACCCGGGCGCCGCGGTTGCGAGAACTGAAGGACAAGTATCCGCTGGTCGAGGCCCTGCTGGAGTGGCGGAAGGCGGAGCGGATCGCGACGACCTACGGTTACGGGTGGCTGGACGCGCATCTCGGCGCGGACGGGCGGCTGCGCGGCGAGTGGACCGGGTGCGACGGCGCGGCCGGGCGGATGACGGCGTCGGCTGGGTTGCACAACATGCCTTCGGTGCTGCGTGCGGCGGTGGTCGCGGAGCCGGGGCACGTGTTCGTCCGCGCGGATCTGGGGCAGATCGAGCCGCGGGTGCTCGCCGCGGTGTCCGGGGACGCCGCGCTGGCGTCCGCGACGCTGTCGGATGACCTGTACGCGCCGGTGGCCGAAGCCCTGAAGGTGGAGCGGCCGATCGCGAAGGTGGCGGTGCTCGGCGCGATGTACGGGCAGACGACCGGTCACGGCGCGGTTACGCTGCGGCGGCTCAAGGCCGCCTATCCGGTCGCGATGGCGTACCTGGACGCCGGGGACCGGGCCGGCCAGGCCGGACGCGACCTGCGCACCTACGGCGGGCGGCTGGTGTCGATGGCTCGTGCTTCCGGGCCCGACACGCCGGCCAGGGCGGCAGCCCGCGGCCGGTACGGGCGGAACGCGCTGGTGCAGGGGGCGGCGGCGGAGTTCTTCAAGATGTGGGCGGTCACGGTGCGGGCCCGGGCCGGTTCGCTGGACGCCCGGATCGTGCTGTGCCTGCATGACGAACTGCTGCTGCACGCGCCGGCCGGGGCGGCGCAGGAAACGGCGCGGCTCGTCGAGGACTGCCTGCGGGAGACCGCCTCCCGCTGGGCGCCGGGCAGCAAGGTCCGCTTCATCGCCGACACCCGCGTCCTGACCGCCTGGTCGGAAGCGAAGTTCAAGAACCCTTTATATGGAACGGCTGTGGTTCCCCGGTTCAGTCAGCCGCGTCCGGCGGGGGGGCGACCGAGTTGCTGCGCACCACCTCCGAGTAGAACCGGGAGCTGGCCTTGGGGATGCGGCGCTGCGTGCCGAAGTCCACGAACACGATCCCGAACCGCTTCTGGTAACCCCAGCCCCACTCGAAGTTGTCCAGCAGCGACCAGACGTAGTAGCCGGCCAGGTTGGCCCCGTCGTTGATCGCGCGCGCCGCGGCGTGCAGGTGCTTTTGCAGGTAACTGACGCGCTCGACGTCGTTCACGACGCCCTCGGGGTTCACGTAATCCTCGGCGGCGCAGCCGTTCTCGGTGATGTAAAGCGGCAGGTCAGGGGCGTCCGCGGTCAGCCGCAGCAGCAGTTCGTACAGCCCGTCCGGGTCGATCAGCCAGTCCATCGCCGTCCGCTCGATCCAGTCGGGCCGGTAGACGACCACCCCGGGCACGTCGCCGCGGGCGGGTTCCTCGTTCCGCCGCAGGTCGGCGGGGTCTCCGGCGCGGAGGAACACCGGGGAGTAGTAGTTGACGCCGAGGAAGTCCAGCGGCTGGCAGATCGCCGCCATGTCGCCGTCGGCGATGAGTTCGTCCGGTGGCGCGAGCGCGGGTGAGGCCTGGGCTGGATACCTGCCGTGCAGCAGCGGTTCCAGGTAGAGACCGTTCATGTCGGCGTCCGCGATCTGCGCGGCCCGCTGGAGCATGTTGCTGTTATCATCCAGCCTGTTGCTGTTATCAAGCAACCGGACGGGATGCAGGTCCAGGGTGATGCCCACCTCCGTCACCCCTTCGGCCCGCAGTGCCTGGACGGCCAGGCCATGCCCGAGCAGCAGATGATGGTTGGCCGCGGCCGCCGCTTCGGCGTCGCACAGGCCGGGCGCGTGGTAGCCGTGGCGGTAGCCGTTCTCCACCACCACCTGCGGTTCGTTTATGGTGATCCAGCGCGCGACACGGTCGCCGAGCGCGTCGGCCACGATCGCCGCGTAGTCGGCGAACCGCAGCGCGGTATCCCGCGTCGCCCAGCCGCCGGCGTCCTGGAGTTCCTGCGGCAGGTCCCAGTGGTACAGGGTGAGGGCGGCGGCGATCTCGTGTTCGGCCAGTTCGTCGAGCAGCGACCGGTAGTAGTCCAGGCCCTTCTGGTTCACCGCGCCGGTCCCGCCCGGCTGGATCCGGGGCCACGACACCGAGAACCGGTAGGCGTTCAGGCCCAGCGAGGCGAGCAGCGCGATGTCCTCCCGGTACCGGTGGTAGGAATCGCAGGCGACGTCACCGGTGTCGCCGCCGCGGACCTTCCCCGGCGTGTGGCTGAACGTGTCCCATACCGAGGGTCCCCGGCCGTCGGCGTGCACCGCGCCTTCGATCTGATAGGCGGCTGTCGCCGCGCCCCAGGTGAATCCGGCCGGGAATTTCAGCACACCATTGGAAGCCGTCGCGGTCATCGGCTCTTGGTTGGCGGCCGTCGCGGTCATCGGCCCTTGGTTGGCGGCCGTTGCGGTCATCGATCACTCCTTAGCGGATTTGTTAACGCCCTGTTGCGGATCGATCCTTGACCGGCCCCGTCCGCGAGGCTAGTGTAAGCGCTTAGATCTCGAAATGTAAACGCTTACATTTCATAAATAAGCCGTTAACGAGGACTTCGAGACGTGGCAACGCTCTATGACGTCGCGCGCCTGGCGGGCGTCTCCACCGCGACAGTCTCCCGGGTCCTGCATGGTCAGGACCGGGTACGCGAGTCCACCCGGGCGCGCGTCAAGAAGGCCATCGAGGAGCTCGGCTACGTCCCGGACAGCGCGGCGCAGAGCCTGTCCCGCCGGCGGAAGGAGGTGGTCGGGATCGTCTGCGTCGAGCGGCCGGCCAACCACCGCGAGAACATGAACCTGACCTACAACGACGAGCTGCTGCACGGCGTCGAGGCCCACATCCGCGCGCTGGACTGGTCGCTGCTGATCACGTTCTGGAACGAGGCGACCGATCCGGATTTCCCCCGGCTGGACGCCATGTCCGGCAAGGTCGACGGGATACTGATCGGCGAGGGAAGCTTTCCGTCCCGCCTGCTCGATCGCCTCACCGCGCGGGTACCGGTCACGGTCATCGCCGGGCCGCCCGACGAGCGCAAGGTCGACGTGGTCACGGCGGACAACCGGTCCGGCGCGGTCGCGGTCGTGCGGCATCTCATCGAGGTGCACGGGAGCCGGCGGCTGTACCACCTGGACGGGCCCCGCAACGCCCCCGACGCCGACGAGCGGCGGCTCGCCCTGAACCAGGTGCTGCGTGAACATCGCGACGTCCGGCTGACCGGTTCCACGCACGGCTCGTTCAGCGTGGAGAGCGGCGAGGAGGCGGGCCGGCGGATAGTGCCGGCCATCCGTGATGACCTGCCGGACGCGATCGTCTGCGCGAACGACCAGATGGCGATCGGCCTGCTGCGGGCGCTGGCGAAGGCGGGGATCCGGGTTCCCGCCGACGTCGCCGTGGTCGGCTTCGACGACATCTTTCCCGGCAGTCTGTGTGAGCCACCGCTGACCACTGTCTACCAGCCCATGCGCATGCTCGGCGAGCATGCCTGCGCCCGGCTGATGGAGCGCATCGCCGCGCCGGACCTGGCGCCCGCGGTGGAACTGCTCCCGACCGAACTGGTGATCCGGCAGAGCTGCGGCTGCCCGCACGGCACCATGGTCCGCCAGCCTGTGTCCTCCTCGCGGGAGTAGCCAATGGCTTTCATCGTCCGCCGGCTGGCCTTCTATATCGTCGCGGCCTGGGTCGCGCTCACCGTGAACTTCTTCATCCCGCGCGCCATGCCGGGAAACGCCGTCGAGGCGATCATGGCGAAGTTCCCGAATCTCCAGCCCTCGGCGTTCAAGGCGCTCCAGGCCATGCTGGGCGTCGGCCACCCGGGTTCGCTGCCGAGCCAGTACGGCAGGTACCTCGCGGACGTATCCCGCCTGGACTTCGGCACCGACGTCTCGCAGTATCCCGCCTCGGTGAGCAGCGTTCTCGGCGCGACGATCCCGTGGACGCTCACCCTGGTCGGCACCGCCACGGTCATCGCGTTCCTGGTGGGGACCGGGTTCGGCATCATCGCCGGCTGGCGGCACGGCGGCTGGCTGGACCGGATGCTGCCCGGGCTGATGTTCCTCCAGGCGATCCCGTACTTCTTCCTCGCGCTGATCCTGCTCGAGCTGTTCGCCCAGCGGCTGCACCTGTTCCCGGTCGGCCAGGGCTATACCGGCGGGCTGATCCCGGGCTGGCACTGGGACTTCATCAGCAGCGCCATCGACCACTCGCTGTTGCCCGCCTTCACCATCGTGATCACGTCGATAGCGGGCTGGATGCTCCAGATGCGCAACGTGATGGTGACCACGATCGGCGAGGACTATGTGATAGCCGCCCAGGCCAAGGGCCTGTCCAGCCGCCGGGTCATCTTCACCTACGCGGCGCGCAACGCGCTGTTGCCGCAGCTCCAGGGGTTCGGCCTCGCGCTCGGCTTCGTTGTGTCCGGCGCGATCGTGATGGAGATCGTGTTCGCCTACCCGGGCATCGGCCTGCTCCTGGTGAACGCGGTCACCTCGAACGACTACCCGATGATGCAGGCCATCTTCCTGGTGATCACGTTCGCGGTGCTCCTGGCCAACATGCTGGTGGACATCATCATCGTGTTCACCGATCCCCGCGCCCGGTCCAGGGAGGCGACCCGATGACCGCTGTGCCCATTACTGTCGAGCCGACCGCCACCATCGAGAAACATCCGGGTCGCTGGCGGCGCCTGCCGGTCAAGGCCAAGGCCGGCGCGGTGACGCTGGGCCTTTTCATCCTCGCCGCGATCATCGGCCCGATGGTCTCGCCCTACGATCCCTCCTACCAGAACCCCTCGCCGTCGCTGTCGATGCACGCACCGTACGGGGCGCACCTGCTCGGCACCACGCAAACCGGCCAGGACGTGCTGGCCCAGCTGCTGGTCGGTATCCGGCTCACCCTGGAGCTCGCGTTCATCGTCGGCGTGGTCGCCACTGTGCTGGCGGTCATCGTCGGGGTGACGGCGGCCTATCTCGGCGGCGTCTGGGACGAGGTGCTCTCCCTGGTGTCCAACGTGTTCCTGGTCATCCCCGCCCTGCCGCTGCTGGTCGTCCTGCTCGGCTACCTGTCGCACAAGGGCCAGACCGCCACCATCCTGGTGCTCAGCGTGCTCGGCTGGCCGTGGGGCGCCCGGGTCGTCCGCGCCCAGACAC
>JAFARZ010000039.1 GCA_019245115.1 Streptosporangiaceae bacterium
GCCACGGCCGCCGGGCCGCTGGTCGGTTCGGCCGCCGCGGTAGCACTCGCGGTCGGTGTTGGGCTGGCCGGCTTCGTCGAGGAGCTGCCGCCACCCCCGCAGGCGGTCAGGATCAGGCACCCCGTCGCCGCCAGCGCGGCCGGTGCCAGACGCACCCCAGGCCAGTGCAGGCTACGCATGGACGCAGTGTGCCACACGAAGGGCCGCACGCGTACCGATACCGCGCCTACCGCCGGCCGCGCAGCATGAGCGGTAGCGTGGCGCTCCTGGCCAAGGTGACCCACCGCCTCCGCCTTCAATATTCCCGAACGAGCAGGTTCGTGCTATTCCTCGAGCATGGTCCTACGTCCTTGGTCCAGCCAGAGACCCCGGGTCAGCCGCAGCGCGCCTTCCATCATGCTGCGGCCGGCCACTGCCGCCGATGCCGAGTTCTGCTACCTGCTGCACAAGGCCGCCATGGGCGACTACATCACGGCGATCTGGGGGTGGGACGAGCAGGTCCAGCGTGCGTTTCACGAGCGCGCCTTCACCCCGCACCGTTGGCAGATCATCACCGCCGGGCAGGTCGATGTGGGCATGCTGGATGTCGACTACCGCCCGGGGGAGATCTACTTGTCCCGCATCGAAATCCACCCCGGCCATCAAGGTCACGGCATAGGTACGCGGATCATCAGCGCGCTGCTGGATGAAGCAGAGCGCAAGGGCCAGGACCTGGTTCTCGATGTGCTCGCGGTCAACCGCCGCGCGCAAGCGCTCTACCAGCGGCTTGGCATGACGGAAGTGGCCAGGCACGGCGACCACGACATCAAGATCACCATGCGGTCCGCCCATCATCGGACGTAGCTCAGGCGAAGGCGGCGGCAAGCGGGGTGAGGCACAGCACGTCCTCGGGATCGGTCAGGTGGGGGAGGGAGACGAATACGGTTTTCACCCCGCGGTCAGCCAGCAACCGGTAGCGGCCAATGTGCTCGTCGGCAGTGCCGGCGTGGTGGCGCTGGGCGAAGGCGGCGGCAGTAGCCCTGCCGCGCAGTTTCTCCACGATCGATGCGGCATCCTCGCGGTCGCGGCCGATAACCGGGATGTCGAGCACGGTCACCTCGACCTGCGCGGGGTCACGCCCGGCCTGCTGGCAGTGCTGCCGGAAGATGGCAAGCTTGCGGTCCAGCGTGCTGATGTCGGAGGGAAGATTGCAGCCATCGCCGAGCCTGGCGGCGATGGCCAGCGTCCGCTTCTCGCCGCCGCCGCCGACGATGACCGGGATCCGTGACACCGGGCGCGGATAACAGGTGGTTTCCGGTAGCCGGACTCGCTCCCCGCGGTACGGCTTGGTGCCGGGCTGCCACAGGGCGCGAAGCGTCTCGATGGCCGACTCCAGCTCGTCGAGCCTGGCCCTGGCCGGCGGGAATGTCAGGCCGAACCCGGCGTGCTCGCGCGCCCACCAGCCGGCCCCGACGCCGCAGAACGATCGTCCGCCGCTTAGCGCGTCCAGCGTGGCCACGGTCTTGGCCAGGATCCCCGGCGCGCGGAACGTCACGGGCGTCACCAGGGTGCCCAGGCGAAGCCCTGGTTCCAGGCCCGCGAGCATCCCGAGCGTCACCCACGGCTCAGGGATCGGCTCCCAGGCCTGGCCGACCTGGGGGATCTGGATCAGGTGGTCCATCAGCGCGATCCCCTGCAGGCCGGCCTCGGCGGCGGCGCGGGCCACCGCCGCCAGCCAACGTGCCGGGCCTGCCGGGTCCTCACCCCAGGGAAATCGCGACAGCTGCAGCACCAGGCCCATCCGGGCCGGCCGCTGCCGCTGCTGGCTGGCTGCCATCCTCGCGCCTGGGGTGTGCGTGGCCTCCGGCTGAGCGTGCCTGGCGGTTGCCACCAGGTCCCATCCCTCGCCGGGGATCTCCCCGGCGGCGGCCCGCATCCGCCGCAGCTGGCCCGCCAGCACGGGCGCGGGCACCGGCCGATCGCGTACGCGGTTCCGGCGGCGGCACTCCTCCGGATCGGTATCGAGGAGCACGGCGACGGCGGGCATGCCGTTGCTCCTGGCCAGCTCCAGGTAGCCGCGGCGCCGGGCCGGGTCAAGGCCCAGCGTGTCCACTACCGCGGGCAGGCCGCGACGCAGCCGGGCGGTCACTATCTGGTCAAGCAGGGCAAAAGCGTCGGCCGACGCATCCAGGTCGTGCTCGCCGCTACCCACCAGCGCGCGCAACCGGTCCGATGAGACCACCTCATCCGGGCGGTAATGCTCCGCCGCCCATACCGACTTCCCGGACCCGGACGGTCCGACCAGCACGACCAGCGCAGGATCGGGCAGCGGCACAGCCGTCCCCAGTTCCGTCGGATCCACAGCCCCAAGCTTGGCAGACCTTCCTTCGAGGCCAAGCGCGTCCTCGGCTTGCCCGAATGTGACTGACGCCTGAACCTTGATTGATTCCAGAAGTTGAGTCAGACTCGGGAACGTGCCGACGACTTCGGACTTCGAGCGCATGTTGCGCGGGGCTTCGCTGCGGGTGACCAGTCCCCGGGTGGCGGTGCTGGCCGCGGTGCACGATCATCCGCACGCCGACACCGACTCGATCACCGGTGCGGTGCGTGGGGATCTCGGTGTGGTGGTGTCCCTCCAGGCCGTCTATGACGTGCTGCGAGCGCTGACTGACGCGGGTCTGGTGCGGCGCATCCAGCCGACGGGATCCGTCGCGCGCTACGAAGCGCGGGTCGGGGACAACCATCACCATGTTGTCTGCCGGTGGTGTGGTGCCATCAGCGACGTCGACTGCGCCGTCGGCTACACCCCCTGCCTGACGGCCGCCGACGACGCGGGCTACCAGATCGACGAAGCCGAGGTCATCTACTGGGGCCGATGTCCCGAGTGTGCCGCGACAGCTAATGCCGGGTCCGGCGGGTGATCGCAGGTAGGGAACGCTTTGCACCAGCAGGGCAGCACAGCCTTGGATCCAGGGCAAGCAAGGCCAAGAGCAAACAGCTATCACAGCGAGACAGCGAGGAGGACCGACGTGTCTGACCGCGGCAGCGAAAGCGAGAACCCAGTAATCCCTTCCCCGGCGCCTACGCCGCATCGTCCCAAGACAAACCAGGATTGGTGGCCGAATCAGCCGAACCTGCAGGTTCTGCGCCAGCACTCGTCACGGTCCAATCCGATGGGCGAGGATTTCAGCTACGCAGAAGAGTTCAAGACCCTCGACGTCGACGCGCTGAAGCGGGACATCTTCGAGCTGATGACGACGTCGCAGGACTGGTGGCCGGCCGACTACGGCCACTACGGGCCACTGTTCATCCGGATGAGCTGGCACGCCGCGGGCACGTACCGGATCCACGACGGCCGGGGCGGCGGCGGCCAGGGCGCGCAGCGCTTCGCTCCGCTGAACAGCTGGCCGGACAACGCGAGCCTGGACAAGGCGCGTCGGCTGCTCTGGCCGCTCAAGCAGAAGTACGGCCGGAAGGTCTCCTGGGCCGACCTGCTGATCTTCGCCGGCAACTGCGCCTATGAGTCGATGGGATTCAAGACGTTCGGCTTCGGCTTCGGGCGCGAGGACATCTGGGAGCCCGAGGAGATCTTCTGGGGGCCCGAGGACACCTGGCTCGGAGACGAGCGCTACAGCGGCGACCGGGAACTCGCCGAGCCTTTCGCCAACGTGCAGATGGGCCTGATCTACGTCAACCCGGAGGGGCCCAACGGCAACCCGGATCCGCTGGCCGCCGCCCGGGACGTCCGGGAGACCTTCCGGCGGATGGCGATGAACGACGAGGAAACGCTCGCGCTCATCGTCGGCGGCCACACGGTCGGCAAGACGCATGGTGCGGTCGATACCAAGTACATCGGGCCGGAGCCCGAGGCGGCCCCGATCGAGCAGCAAGGCCTGGGCTGGAAGAACACCTACGGCACCGGCAACGGCCCCTACACGGTCACCGGCGGGCCGGAGGGCGCGTGGACCAACGAGCCGGTCAGGTGGGACAACGGGTTCCTCGACAACCTGCTCAACTACGACTATGAGCTGACCACGAGCCCGGCCGGGGCGAAGCAGTGGAGGGCGAAGAACCCCGAGGCGCAGGACACGGTGCCCGATGCGCACGACCCGTCGAAGCGGCATGCCCCGATGATGCTGACGACGGACCTCGCGCTGAAGCTGGACCCGATCTACGGGCCGATCGCCAAGCGGTTCCACGAGAACCCGGATGAACTGGCGGACGCGTTCGCCAGGGCGTGGTACAAACTGCTGCATCGCGACATGGGACCCGTCTCCCGTTACCTCGGTCCGTGGGTTCCCGAGCCGCAGCTGTGGCAGGATCCCGTCCCTGAAGTCGATCATGAGCTGGTCGCGGAGGAGGACATCGCGGCCCTCAAGGGCAAGATCCTGGCATCGGGACTGTCCATCTCCCAGCTGGTTTCCACCGCCTGGGCGTCGGCGGCCAGCTTCCGCGGCACCGACAAGCGCGGCGGGGCGAACGGGGCGCGGATCCGCCTCGCGCCGCAGAAGGACTGGGAAGTCAACAACCCGGCCGAACTGGCCAAGGTGCTGCCGGTCCTCGAGCACATCCAGCAGGACTTCAACAGCTCGCAGTCCGGCGGAAAGAAAGTCTCGCTGGCCGACCTCATCGTCCTCGGCGGGTGCGCGGCCGTCGAGCAAGCGGCGAAGAACGCCGGCCACGACATCACGGTCCCGTTCGCGCCGGGGCGCACGGACGCCCCGCAAGAGCAAACCGACGCGGAATCGTTCGCCGTGCTCGAACCGACCGCCGACGGGTTCCGTAACTACCTCCGGGCCGGACAGAAGCTGCCGCCGGAGACCCTGCTGGTGGACCGCGCCAACCTGCTGACGCTGACCGTTCCGGAGATGACGGTCCTGATCGGCGGCATGCGGGCCCTGAACGCCAACTTCGGGCAATCCCGGCACGGCGTCTTCACCAGCCGGCCCGAGACGCTGACCAACGACTTCTTCGTGAACCTGCTCGACATGGGCACGGAGTGGAAGACATCCGCCTCAGCCGAGAACGTGTACGAGGGCCGGGATCGCGCCACCGGCGAGGTCAGGTGGACCGCCACCGCCGTCGACCTCGTCTTCGGTTCGAACTCCCAGCTCCGGGCCACATCCGAGGTCTACGCGTGCGCCGACGCGAAGGAGAAGTTCGTGCGTGACTTCGTGGCCGCGTGGGACAAGGTCATGAACCTCGACCGGTTCGACC
>JAFARZ010000061.1 GCA_019245115.1 Streptosporangiaceae bacterium
ACGTCACAGTTCCGCCCCAGCAGCGCCTTCAGCCCGACACAACGCGGAGTTCACTATTGATCACACCACTTGAGTGAAATCAGCTCATTATCAGCTAGGCTCAGGCCGGACCCGACAAGCCGACCATGCAGCGACTACCACGGGAGCAACAGGCAGACCATGCCGGACCCACACCCCCGAGAAGACCAGCGCCGACCATGCACGCCCTCAGCGATCGACTCCGACACGCACCGACCGCCACAGCCGGCCGTCGAGTGCTCGCCGAGCGGGACATCACCACCATCTACCGGCTGCTCACCCAGGCTGACATCAGCCAACGACAAATCGCCCGCTGACCGGTCAATCCCAGTCCGAAGTCTCCGAAGTCATCAACCGTTGCCGGGCAGTGCCTACGACGTACTCCTCCGCATCGCCGAGTGCCTCGGAGTACCGCGCCCCTGGATGGAGCTAGGGCGTGTCCCATGGATCACGGCGAGCGGATGCGGTAGATCCTCTTCGTGCTTGATCGCCATGACCTGACCGACGGGGAGTGGGCCCGGCTGGAGCCGCTGCTGCCCGACCGGACTCCGCGTCGAGGTGGCCGCTGGGTGGACCACCGGTTGATCCTCAATGGGGTGTTCTGGCGGGCCCGGACCGGGTCGCCCTGGCGCGATCTGCCGGGCGAGTATGGGCACTGGAAGACCGCCTACAATCGGCATCGCCGCTGGTCAGCAGACGGCACCTATTCCCGCATCCTCGATGAGCTGCGCCGAGACGCCGATCAGGGCGAGGGCGTTGACTGGGCGGTCGGCGTCGACGGTGCGGTGGTCCGCGCCCACCAGCACGCCGCCGGTGCCCGGCGTGAACCACCGGCCGATGTCGCCGCTGAGGTGGTCGCGACCACCCAGATCGACACAGGGGGCGCGATCGAATGACAACAAATCCGTCGACAAGCCCGACCGGGAGGCACTCGGGCGGTCCCGCGGCGGGCTGACGAGCAAGATTCACCTCGCCGCGGACCGCCGCTGTCGCCCCATCGCCCGGATCACCACCGCCGGGCAGCGCCACGACTCGCTGGCCTTCCCGTCGCTGATGGCCGCCATCCGGATCCGCCGGCGCGGGCCCGGACGACCGCGGACCCGACCCGGCCGAGTACTCGCCGACAAGGCCTACTCCAGCCGCACGATCCGCTCCTACCTGCGGCGACACCGGATCAAGGCCACCATCCCCGAGCCCAGCGGCCAAAAGAACAACCGACGCCGCCGTGGCCGCAAGGGCGGCCGGCCACCGCAGTTCGACGCCGACAGCTACAAGCAGCGCAACACCGTCGAGCGCGCCATCAACAAGCTCAAAGGCCACCGCGCGGTAGCCACCCGCTACGACAAACGCGACTACATCTTCCGCGGAACCATCGACGTCGCCTCGATCAGAATCTGGCTCCGCGACCCCGTTCCATGATCCGTGGGACAGGCTCTAGCCTACGATGACGAGGTTGCGAAGTCTGCGACCCGGCTGTCGGGGGAGGAGATCGTCGACGAGGACATGAGACGCCGCGCACTCCTAGCCGCTGTCAGCCTCGCTCTGCTAGCTAGGTGCGCCGGTCCTTGGCGAGGTGCTGGAGCTACTCGCACATCCGACGACCCCACTGCCATCTCGGCTCGGCGCCCCGACGTAGCCGCACTTAAGGAACTGACTGCGCGGCTGCGCACGCAGGCTGCACAGCGGCCGTCGAGCCCGCCAGCATCGGCGGCACCTTGGCAGGGCGGGGCCACGGCTTCAATGAGTCGTAACAACTGTCGCCCGTCTGCCGCGGCTGGCGGCAACTAGTCCAGATTCCTTAAGAAGAGCGATGGCGCGGTTGACGGTGCCGACGGAAACGTTGTGTTGCGCGGCCAAGTCGGTGGAGGTGGGCAGCGGTGAGCCAGGGGCCAATTCGCCGCTTTCGATCGCGGCGCGGAGTTCGGCGGCGAGCGTTTCGTAGGAATTACGTGGTGTCCGGCGCGTGGGGTCTGGTTGGGGCATGAGGCCGGCGATGGCCTCGGCGGCTCGACGATCGGCTTCATCGACCCATGCGCTATAGAACCGGAGTGTGGTTGCTCCGCCGGAGCCGTGGCCGAGGCGGCCGGCGACGGTGCGTAGGTCAACGCCGGCTGTGAGCAGCTCGGTGGCGGAGTAGTGGCGTAGGGAGTGGATGCGGGTGCTGCGCAGACCGAGACGGGTTGCGAGGCGTCGGTACTTTTGGGTGACGGTGCTGGGGAGCAGGGCAGTGGAGCCGTCGGGGCTGTTAGGGAACACGAAGGCGTCTCGGGGTAGTTCGATCTCGAGTGCTGCACATTCGGACTCCGATTGTGTGCGGTAGGCGGTGAGCAGGTCAACGGTGTGCGCGTCGAGCGCGATACGGCGTTTCTGCCGGGTCTTGGTCGACTTCTCGCGGTTGCCATCGGCGGTCTGCGCGTAACTGCGTTCCACGGTCATGATGCCGCGGGTGAGGTCGAGGTCGGTCCAGCGCAGTGCGCACATTTCGCCACGGCGGCAGCCGGACACCATCGTCAGCCAGAGGAACATGGCCCAGGCCGGGTCGTGCCAGGTGTCGTTGAGCAGCGCGGCAACCTCGGCAGCGGACGGTGGATCAGGATCGGGCCGCTCGAACGAGGGCGGCGTGGCGAGCGCGGCTTCATTGTTGCTGAGGTAGCGCCAGCGCACGGCACGGTCGAGTGCGGCACGAAGAATGAAATGGACCTGTCGCACGGTGGATGCGGACAGTGGCCGGCAGTCGTGGTCCTTTGCCCGCCCGCTGCAGAGCTTGTTGCAGCGGCGCAGCCGGGCGTAGAAGCGTTCCAGCAGCTCAGCGTCGAGCTTGGCCGCGAGCATCAAGCCGAACGTCGGATCAATGTATAGGCGGATCAGGCCCTTGTAGCGCTGGCGGGTGGTGTCCTCCAGCTCGGTCACCTCGAGCCACTTCTCGACCACCTGGCCGATGGTGATTGCACTGCGTGGGTGCCGCTGCTCGTCGACCTGAGACTGGAGCTTCGTCAACTCGATCTCGGCTTGTGCGCGCGTCTTCGCGGACTTGCGCAGGTAACGCTCCTTGCGTGTTAGCGGATCAACGCCGGCATACACGATAGCCCGGAACGTGCCGTTGGTTCGGGTCTCGATGTGCCCACGGGGACGGTGCTTGCGGCCTGCCATGAGGTCACGCTAGCGCACGCTCATTCCCTAAACCCTTCCCCAGAGGATCCTGACCGAGTATCCTCAGTACGTCTGTACTGCTTAAATGGGGTGCCCCCGGCAGGATTCGAACCTGCGACACACGGTTTAGGAAACCGATGCTCTATCCCCTGAGCTACGAGGGCTGACCTGCGGTCTTTCCGGGTCCGGAGCCTATCGTGCTGGCTCTGGTCCGCGTCTGGTCCGCGGGTTTGGCTGGGCCGCAGTGTCCACGGTTGTCGCCGGGGGCAGTGTCTCATGGTCGTGGTGGGCCGCGAGAGCGGCGGTGATGCGGTCATTGATCTCTCCTTCCTGTCCGTCGATGCAGTTGGCGTAGATCTTGAGCAGCACGGCCACGTCGTGGCCGAGCCGGCGGGCGACCTCGGTGGCGGGCACGCCGTTGTTGAGCCAGAGTGAGGCCGCGGCGTGCCGCAGGTCATATGGCCGGCGCGCCAATGGTGAGTGGACCTGCTCCTCAGTGAGCGCTGAGAGGCGTGCTCGGGCCCAGGCCCGCCGGGCGCTGGCCTCGTTGAACGGCCCGCCGCGCTCGTTGCTGAATACCTGTCCTGCTTCTCCGGTTCCGAAGGTCTCCAGGTGGGTGCGGAGTAGATGGACCAGCTCAGCCGGGATCGGCACAATTCGAATCGCGTTGGATGCTCGGCGCTTGAGCGCGCGATGGTCGCGAGCCTCGCCGTTGTCGGTCCATTCTTGCCCTGCCCAAGGTTCTGACCGGGCGAGTTGGAGTCGTCCCCATCCGGATGCTGGCAGTTCGCAGTCGCCTGCTCTGAGGGCGACGACTTCGGCTGGTCGCATGCCGGCGTAGTACAGGCACCCGAAGAAGGCCATCAGGTATTCGCCGCGGCGAGGCTGGCCCCGTATGGCGTCGAGCAGGGAGCGGACCTGCTCGGGACTGGCTACCACCCGGCGGTCCACTGCGTCTGCCACGTCTGGTGCCGTCCATTGCACCTGGTCAACCGGGTTACTGGGTAACAGTCGCCGCTCGACGGCGAGCCCGAGCGTGTTGTAGAAGACCGCGCGTTTGCGGTAGACGCTGGTCGCGGCGGCGGGTTTGCCGTCTAGGCGCACCGTCAGTGCGTCGAGCACGCTGCGGATCACCGCCAGATCCCGCAGCGACGACACCGACCGAGACGCATCGGCCACCCAGGCGAGCGCCTCAGCGACCTCGACCGGGGGAGTGCCGGTGGTTCGGCGGCCGGTGTTGAAGGCCCAGCCGAACAACGCGCGGCGGATCAGCGCATCGTCGGGCCGGCCGCGTCGGGGGAGGAGCAGCGCCATGGTCACCGTCGTCAACGCTTCCGCGATGGACTTCCGCGACTTCGCCGCTGCCCTCGGCCACTTGATATCCACATAGGACACGGCATGGTCGAACCACGGCACATCCCGCGCCCGGGATTCCGGCAGCCCCGTGGCCTCGTCGAACGCTTCGCCGGCACGGGCGGCTGACATGAGTTCAGCGCGGAACGACTCGGCCAGCGCGCGGGTCACAAAGGTCTCCGCGTGCGAGCGGCCGGCGACCAACCGCCTGACTTGATAGGGCTTCTGTCGATCACGTTTCCGGATGCCCCACATCCGGAATTCGTAGCTACTCACCTCACACACTCCTCCAGATCACACAACCAGGAATCCAGGTCACGACGCCGAATACGAACGTCACCATTGGGCAATTTCAATGCTTTCGGTCCGCGTCCGAGCTGGCGCCAGTAGTAAAAGGTCGATCGAGGCACGCGCAGCTCGGCAACGACCTCGGGAATGGTCAAGTACTCCTCCATCACCGTCGCTCCCGTCGGTTTCTAGATTTGGACTTACGCCGCCTCTCGTGCTGCTTGTCGTTGTTCGCGTGCTCGGGCGGCCGCCGAGAGCGCGAGGGCGGCGTCGCCGTTGGTGAGGTAGCCGACTCCGGCGAACTCCCAGCGGGTGATGACGAGCGTGGTGTCCGGTTCAGCGGGCAGCAGCTCGCGCGCGTGCTCGGCTGCTTGGCGTTGGCGGTAGGCCCGGCGCTCGCCACGGATGGCGCCCAGGGTGGTGGAGTAGCGGCGGGATTTCGAAGCGAAGTGCCCCCGGAAGCCGAGCATGTGCACCCATCGGCGCAGGCCCTCGTAGCTGGGATGGTCGCCGAGTTGCCACGCAGTATGGACCAGCCGGTGTACGTGATCAGGGACATCGAGCAACGCCAGCGTTTCGGGAGTAATGCGCTGTTCGCCGAGGCCGAAGTCGTCGGCGCTTTTGGTGGCGTATTTGGCGATGTACCGGGCGGCGTGCTCGGGGGTCAGCTCACCGGCCGGGCCGCCGTTGACGGTCTGGGTATCGAGCTGGGTCCCGAACCGCAGCACCAGGCCAGGCCCGCCGGGCATCTCCACGGTGAGCCGCACCTGCGCGGCGGCCTGGTGGATCGCCTCAGCCAGCCCAGCGGCATCGATGCCCAGCTGCGGCGGCTGGAACTCGCCGGGGCCGTCGAGCCGGATCAGCGCGTGGAAGTGCACGACGCCACGCCGCTGGAACTCGGCGACCTTCACGAACGACACCCGGCAGCGCCGGGCGAACTCAGCAGCGCTCAGCTCCGCCGCCCGGGCCAGGGCGCGGCGCAGGGCGATGGTGAACCGGCGCCACAGTTCGGGGGCGTGCCAGTTGAACGTGACGTGGGCGGGGTAGTCGTAGCAGTCCGGGCAGATTGGTTGTCCGAGCCGGGGATCGTCCTCGGCGTGGATCGCGGTGCACCAGGTAGGCTGCCCATGCGCGCACAGCCGTGGCGTGCTGCCGCGCACGGGGCGGCAGCACGCCGGACCCCCGGATCGGTCGGCGCGGGTGGTGTGCACCGGCCCGAACCCGGGGGCGGTCAGGGTGGCGAAGAGCAGCGGGTGAGAGCGGATCGACTCGGGGACGCCTTTACGGCCGCCGGCGGCTCCGGCGTAGAGCAGTTGCCACATGTCCCCGGCGTACTCATGCGAACACGAGGGGCAGACTGCGGCGCGGCGGTTGCCGCAGCGGATCAAAAGGACCCGATCCGGCTCGTCATCCGTCGAGTAACTCACTCGCTCACCGGCCGGGGTGCGGTGTTCGACCCGGCCCCGCAGGCGCACTGGGCGGGCGCAGTGCCCGCAGTGGATGACTTGTTCGGCCCACCGATCGAAGTCCGCCCGCCCGGCCCGGGTGAGGATCTCCTCCACCGTGCGGGGCGGCAACGCCGTCGCCGGGCTCACCGTGGCTGCTCGGGTGCGTGGGCGCCGGGCTGACTGGCTGCCCAGGTGCGCAGCTGGTCCAGGGAGACCGTCCGGCGCTGGCCGGGTTCGAGATCGGCGAACCAGCCGTGGTGGTCGTCCGCGCCACCGAACACGTCCAGCTCGGCGGTGGCGCCGGGACCGGTCAGGCTGCTGGCGAGGGACAGGTGCACCCAGCGGCCCTCGGGGGGACGCCACGCCCCGGCGGTGACCACGCTCAGCGTGCTGGCCCAGGACAGCAGACCAGCCGCGATCTCCGCCCGTGTGGTGCCCCGGAGCTGCACGGTGAGCTTGGAGTCCGCCGGTCGCCTGGTCCGCAGTTCCAGTGACGCCGAGGGCGGAAGCGGATGCTCAGCCAGGTGCGCGGCGAGCAGGTGCGCCGCGTGCAGGAAACTCGCGCCGCTGGTCGTGGACGTGGTGATGGTCATGCCAGACCTCCGGAGGTCGATGCACTGGATGCGGTCGCGGCGAGCGCGAGCGTGCGGTTATCGCAGGGAAAAGGGGCGGTGACGAAGGATTCGAGTGCTTTGATCGTGTGGTCGGGCACCCACCCGGCGCGGACGCGCAGGGGCTCGCGGATGCCTTCGCCGAAGACGTAGCCGACCCCGGCTTCGGCGTTGGTGATCCGGTTGGTCCACGCTCCGCGCTCGTAGGCCGTCTCGCCGAGCACCATCCCGACATGGGATCGGGCCGAGACCCGCAGGCAGATCCGCCGGGGGAACAGGTCCCGGACTGGCACGGTGTCCTTGGTGGGTTCCTGAACATAGCCCCGGACCGTCACGCCCAGCGCCCGGCCCTGGGTGGTCAGCAGGGCGACCCGTTCGGTGATGGCCTCCCGGGTGCGCCGGTCGGTGTATCTGGTCAGTGCCCCGATCTCGTCAAACTCCAAAAGCTCCAAGGGATGCTCTCGGCTGATCGGCACCGTGCGGACGCGACCGGCGAAGTCCGCTTTGCGGGCCGTCATGGTGTCCACGAGGTCATCGAGCAGCCCCAGGGCCTCAGCGCCGGTGACGGCGTAGCGGTGGAAAACACCGCGCCCGTAGGCCAGTTCCATGCCCTTGGGATCGATGCCCGATACCCGCACCAGACCGTCGCGGATGGCCGGGGCGATGGACACCAGCGGGCACCAGGTCACTGAGTTCTTGCCCGCCCCGGACTCCCCTGCGGTGAGGGTGTGACTCGCCGGACCGGTCAGGGGAATGTGCCAGTCACGGCCGTATTCGCTACGCCCGGCCCACGCCCGCCGCAGATCAACAGCCGTACCCGGGACACTGGCCAGCGCGGCGAGATCGGCGCAAGCCACCGGGCCGACGAGCAGGTTGCGGCGCTGAAAATCGATCGACACCATATTCGGGGCTAGTTCCCGGACCTGGCAGCGCGCCACCCCGCGGGCCGAGGCCAGCGCCCGCGCCGCGCCGTCGAAGTCTTCGGGTTTTTGACCGGGGAGCAGCCGCACCCGGACCATGTCCCACGAGGCGCCGGAGCGCACCCCGAGCACTCTGGGCAGCTGGGTTGGCGCCGGACGCCGCCGCTGCCCAAAAGGCCGCCCGAGGGGGCTCAACGCCAGCACGACCGGCGCGGCGTCATGCTTGACGCCCAGGCCGCAGGCATGCAACCACTCAGGAAGCTTCGCCGAGTACACCGTCCAGCGCAGCCACCACGACCGCAGATGCCGACCCGCCCACGCATCAACCGACCGGAGGTCGGCCAGCCGCCACCCGATCAGCACCACCGCGACAACACCCACGGTCAGAGCCAGCGACGGCCAGCCCCACCAATGCCACCAGGCCAGCGCGCCGACCACGGTCAGGCTGGTCCGCCAGTAAGTGAGCGTCTGGCGCAACGCCCACACCACAGCCTTGATCACCAGCCACAACGTCAGGAACACCACCGCCGCTGCGGCCAACGCTTCCGCGAGCTTGACCAGCGCCTTGCCGACCTTGGCCAACACCCATACGACAACACCGAGCGCGCTACCGCCCGCAATCAATACGGCGACCGTCTGCGCGTCCATCAGCGGCCACCGTTCTGGTCGTTGGCGTTCTGGGTGCGTATCCTCATTCCTGTTCACTCCTCACTGAAGGTGGACCGCGCGGAAGCGGGAAAAGGGTTGGTAGCCGAGATTTCCGCTTCCGCGCGTATGTTTTGGGGGCAATAGCCAAGTGCGCTCTTTGGCGCACCCATGCAGGGTTGCCCGGCCGGTCTTGGTTTTCGGGCCCGACCGGCCGGGCGCCGCGCATCTACGAGGCGATGGCCTCAGCCCAGGCGGTCCAAGCGGCGGACGCCTCGTCACAAGCGACCTCGTAGGCGCCGTAGGCCTCTTGCCAGGCCACGAACGCGGCCCGCTCCGCCTCGGCCGCCTCCTGCACCACCTGCTCGAAACGGTGGTAGGCGGCCTCACGCTGCGACGCCTCACTGATCACCGACGTGTTCATGAGGCACCCGCCGCTGCGGTAGTGCTAGCCCTCGAACCGGCAGGGCTGGTGGGAACTGGCACGATCCCGTCTGCCCGGAACGCCACCCCGCCGCGCCCGTCGATGTTCCACGGCGTCGCGACGAGCTTCACCACCATGACCAGCTGTCGCTTGGCGACCCGGGGTTCCCCGGCGGTGGTGACCTTGATGACCTCCGCGCCCGTCTCATCCATCGCCACCAGTTCGGTCACGTGCAACGGCGCGCCGGTCTCCCGATCGGACTTCTGCCGGCCATCGTTGTCGTTCTTAGGCTGCGGAGCCCGCGACACCACGAACTCCACGCCCTCGGTCTTGATTTCCAACTGCATTGTTTGCTGTTCCTCCAGATAGGTCGTTGCGGACCGTTCGACCCGCACAACAATCAAACGGCGAAACACCCGATCTGAGGGGGTCCGCGAGCTAGTCCCGAGCTAGTCCGTTGCTAGTCCCGAAATCCGGGTTTAGCGTGTAAGCTCTCCCCGCGTCGACGGGAGGAGAAAGCCAGTGACAGCTGCGGTCACGGGGCAATGCGTTCACTGTGGTGCCACATTGAGCCGGTACAACCCGGACTCGGTGTGCGCCAGCTGCACCCGCTGCGACGGGGCTGGTTCGGCTGCGGGGGAGTGGCTTAGCCGACCTACCGGCGTGCCGGCCGACGACACCGGGGCGGTCCTGCGGGCCTGGCGCGCGTCAACGAGCCGCAGCCAGGTGGAGACGGCGGGGCTGCTGGGGATGACGCAGCAGAATCTCAGCCAGATCGAGAACGGCCGCCAGCCGATGTCGTACGAGCAGCGCCAACGGGCCGTGACCGTGCTTGGCATATCCGCCGAGGACCTTGGGTTGTCACCAAGTCGGCCCCGCGCTGAGACAGACGCAGCCGTCGCCGTCGACCAGGCACGGTGGCGGCAGGATCGGCGCTGGCTCAACCAGCACCGGTCCGAACTCGCGCGGCTCGCCGCCGACCTGTACCCCACAGAGCACCGGGTGCCGGACACGCCGCTGATCGCCGGTGCAGGCTGGATCCCAGACGAACCGGCCGAGCTGCGGTCATTGCAGTTGACGCTCGACGAGCAGCCGCACGCGGTCGCCGTCGATGGCAGCGAGGACGAGACGCTGCCGACTCGCCCGCTGTGCGCGCCGGGCCAACGCTTCGACCGGTACACCTCAGCCATCCGCTACCTTGACCCGCCCCGGCTGTTCGAATCCCGGCCGAGCTATCGCCTGCTCGCCGAGCACCTCAGCACCAGCAGCCTCCACTTCGGACTTGCGGCGTACTTCGACAAGATCGACGTATCCGAGTCGCTCGGTCACGAACTCGCCGTCGCATGCTTGCGCCAGCCCGGCGGCATTCCGCCGTCCGCCGAGCCCCTGCGAGGGGAGCTGCCGTTCCGGACCCTGATTGGCGACCCGTTCGATCCGGCGCGCCGGGCCATCATCCCGGCAGTGACCACCTTGACGATCCGGCTTCGCCGTTACCCGGCGGAACCGAGTTTCCTGCTGCACTGGCGTGATCCCGCGAAGGTCGCCACCGCCGCCGGGGTGTACGACGTGATCCCCGCCGGGGAGTTCCAACCGGCCAGTGTGGCGTTGTGGGATCGGCGCAACGACTTCGACCTGTGGCGCAACATCGTGCGGGAATACTCCGAGGAACTGCTCGGCACGCCCGAACACGACGGCACCCGGACCAAGCCGATCGATTACGATGCCTGGCCGCTGTACCGCGACCTGGAGGACGCCCAGGCCGCCGGTGCGGTGGTCCCGTTCGTCCTCGGTCTCGGGCTCGATGCGTTGACCCTGGCGGCCACGATCCTTACCGTTGTGGTTATCGATGACGACGTGTTCACTCGGGCGTTCGGAGCGGCGACGCGCTACAACGAAGAGGGCGAAATCGTTGCGATCGGCGATGGCCGGGCAACCGAGGGAATCCCCTTTACTGCGGAATCGATCCGCCGCATGCTCAGCTCTGAGCCGATGGCGTCACCAGGCGCGGCTTGCCTGGCCCTCGCATGGCGCCACCGGCACCGCATCCTGGGCCTGTAGCCGGGCTAGACCGTAGGAGACAGAAGCGCTGACTAGGAAACTCACCGACAGCGAACAGCAGTGGTTGCGCGTGAGGAATTATCTGCGCGAGCACCGCTACGAACTTGCCGTCTCGGCGGCCCGCGACTACCCGGACTCGGCTGCAGTGGAGACAACGCCGTTACTCAGCACGCGAACGTGGATACCGGATACCCCGATCCCGCTGGATGACATCAAGCTGCAATACACCCCTGATGCGGCATTCAACGGCATCACCGGCACCGAGCCCGTTATCCGGCGCCTGCTGCCCGTCCGGGCCAACGGCACGAGGTATCGCACCTACTCCGAAGCCGTCACCGCACTTGCCCCGCCTCGCATTTTCGAGAACCGCGCCACCTACCGTCTCCTCGCTGCTGACCTGCAATCAACCCCGCAAATGCTGTTCGGCGCTGGTACATATTTCGCGGGCATCGACGTCGGCGACGCCGCCGCGCATGAATTCGCCGCATTGCAACTCGGCGAGATCGCCACCCTCGACCTCCGCAACACGATCGGCGACCCCTGCGACCCAGCCCGTCGTACCGGAAACGTGGCTATCAGCACGCTTACCCTGCGACACGACCGAACCACGGGGCAAGCCACGTTTCCGCTGCATCGCCGTGACCGCGCCAGCGTCGGCCACGCCGGGGGTCTGTACCAGGTTCTGCCGGTGGGCGTGTTCCAGCCAGCAGGCGAAGAACTATGGAATGCCGAAAACGACTTCTCCCTCTGGCGATCCATCCTGCGCGAACTCGCCGAGGAACTGCGCGGGGAAACCGAGGACTACCGGACTCACTGCAGCCCGATCGACTACCGCTCCTGGCCGTTCGCCGACCACCTGACCCGGGCCCTCGACACTGGACAGGCCCGCGCATTCTGCCTGGGCATCGGAGTTGACCCGCTCACCTTCGCCACCGACATCCTTACCGCCGTCATCATCGACGCACCGCTATACGATGAGCTGTTCGACCGAGTCGCCGACACCAACGCCGAGGGATCAATCCTCCCTGCCACACCGTTCACCGTAGAGATTGTCGAGCAGTACGCCAGCCGTTTGCCCACCCAAGCCGCAGGCGCAGGCCTGCTCCGGCTCGCCTGGCGACACTACTCAAGGCTGCTTAGCTGAGCACGCATGTAGCGATCCCAACGTAGTTGGCCCGCAGACTGACACTAGCCAACAATTGATCGCCCAGCGTCATCATGCATGTCACGAAATCTCCGAGCAAGGTCGCGCGCATCACGGTACGATTGATTGTTGGGCCCGAGAATCTCGTCATAGTCTTTGTCGAGCCATTCTAGGTAACGAAGTACCTCTTTGTTTTCCATCACGCGCAAAGCCTCGAAGCCCAGGATTTTCACGTCACGTGGTGACAGTACGCGCACTTTCAGCATCTGCTCAATCAAGCAGAATGTGTGCAGGAGGTAGTCGAGGCTGGCTTCTTCCGGGCTTCCAGGAAATGAATCTGGGTCGAATTTCCAGCTGAATTCTTGCTCCGTATAGTCTACGCGGTAATAGAACGCGCGAGCGACCGGGTCTCGAAAATAGTGATCTATGGTCGTGAACAAAAATTGTTGTCGGCTCGCGAGCCTTCCTTGCCGAACCTGATAGCCTGTGAAAGCTAAGGCCATGGCCGTGAAGACGAGAGCTATAACCGTCAGGACGTCGCTGAATTTTACCTCCGGGTTCCACCGCAGAGCAATTACAGTCACGCTATCCTCCGCATTCGCCTGCAGTGCTCTCGTTTGGGCGGTACCGCTCGGACTCGACCACCACAAGTATCGCTTGTACAGCTACGGCTTGTTAGCTCGCAGGCATCTTCAGCCGCGAGGCTCCACCCATCGCCCGGACGTCCCGGGGCCCGCAGCCACAGGGGAGGTGCTCAGTCGTGACGACCGCCGACGCCGAGCGCCCCCGGCTGCGGGAGCTGCGCACCGAGCTCGGGTGGACGCAGCAGGAGATGGCGGAGCGGATCGCGCACCTGGCGTGGATGGAGCGCCGCGAGCGCGTCGGAGTGAACGCGGACATGGTGGCCAAGTGGGAACGCGGTGCCAAGGGCATCAGCCCCAGGTACCGGGAGCTGCTGTGCCGCCTGTTCGGTGTGACTCCCGATCAGCTTGGCCTGAAGAACACGCCCGCCGCCGCAGCCAGCCGGGCGCGGATCGATGATCAGTCGCTGGTGGCGATGCTGGATAACGCCGCTGGCCTGCTTGATCAGCTCGGCGCCGCCGGGACCGCGCTGGCCCCGCACATGCTGCAGGCCTGGAAAGACGCGGTCACCACGCGTCGCACGATGCTGGGGTTGCTCGATCCGGGCGCTACCGATCCGGTGGGGCACGCCCGCGTCGCGACGGTCAGCGTGGCCGACCTCGAGCAGCTTGCCGAGCGTTACCACGAACTGTATGAGACCGCCGACCCCGCAGCCCTGCTCACGTCGGTGGCCGCGCACGTGCACATGGCGAAGCATGCCTTGCGAAAGGACCCGGGAACAGACGAGCGTCGTCGGCTGCTGCGCAACCTGGCCGAGGTGGCGACCCTCGCGGGTCGGCTTGCCGCCGATGACCTCGGCAACGCTATGTCCGGCCGCGCGTATTACGGTCTGGCGCTCGACGCCGCCCGTGAGCTGGAAGACGAGCAGCTCACGGCCATCGCCTACGGGCACGCCGCTCAGCTGGCCGCCCACGATGGCATGACCACGGCCGCGCTAGATCATCTCACCGCGGCTCGCGAACATGCCCGATCCACGCCGATGATTGCGTCCTCGCTGGCGAGCACCGAGGCCGCCATCCACGCAGACCGAGGCGATCATGTAGCGGCGCGGGAGGCTCTCGACAGCGCACAGACCGCACTCGACCAGCCCTCCGGGCGACCTGCCCCCGCGTCGTTTCGCTCGTGCGGCGCCACACACCTGGCCGCCGCCACCGGCCATGCTCTCGTGCAGGCAGGCGATTACGGCGGCGCCCGTGAGACCCTGACCGGGTTGCTTGGCCAGCCGCACCCGATCCCACGTCGTCAACGCGTGCTCGTCCTCATCGACTTGGCCACCGCCGAACTCCACAGCGGCAACCTTCCCGACGCCTGCTCGCATGTGACCAAGGCTGCCGACCTTCTGCACCAGGCCGTCTATGCCGTCGGCGCCACCCGTCTGGGCGCGTTTCGCGTCGCTGCCCAACGGCCCTTGCCCAGCGCTGCGCTGCGTGTGCTCGATTCGTACTTCCGCGAGATCGCGGCCTGAGAGCCTTGCCCGGATCATCGCCCGTACCGCCACAAGCGCTGATGTGCCGATAGGCGTGGGAAAACGTGGTACCGACCGGCCGCCGGGAGCCGACGGGGGAGTGCTCGACCGGCGGTCGGCCGGGGTTCACGGGTTCCACTCGCACACCACGGTGTGCAATACGTTGATCGCGTCGCCATTGATGCGCCGAGTGATCACCGGGCCGCTCGGGATGATCAGGTAGGACTTGCGGGCCCGGGTAGCTGTGCACGCTTGGCCAAATCCGGCCAGGTAGAGAGTATCGCGCCATCCGAGGGTCTCTCGCACTCCTAGCAATGGCCCGTCCGGGCCGGGCGCCACCCGCGTGAAGTGGAACCCGCCTTGTTTAGCGGCATCCAGCAGCCGCTTGGCGGTCACCAGATCCGGACTGTCAGCGATCATCGCCTGCGCCAGTTCAGCGCTGAATCGTGGCCGCCACCTCAGCCCAGCCATTCCCCGAGCACGTCATGCAAGGCCGTCGCGGCCTGCTCGTCAAGGCGCAGCACGCAGCAATTGGCAACGTGCGGGTTCAGCACAATGCCCCCGTCTTCCTTGGTCATCAGCAGATTAGTGAAGCCCGCCGCACCGTGCGCCTGGCAGGTCGTCATCACCACCCGGCGGTGGCTGTTGCGTGCCGGACCAGTGGTGGAATCGCTATTATCGAACACAACGGACATGAGTTGATCAAACCCGTCCGGAGGAGCACGGGGAAGGTCCGCCCCCTAGTCCATCGCGACGGCACTCACTAGTCCCGCCTCATTGTCCGGCGCCTGGCGGATAGTTCGGGTGACCTCCGGTGGCCAGGGCGCTGCCCTGGACCCGGCGACCGCTTCGGGAGGCAACACGCCACAGGTAACGGGTGGGGGTCTCCCTCACGGCGCACCGAGGGCTACCCGATGCCGCAAGGCCAAGCCGCTACGCGGTCGGCTACGCCGAGCCTTGCCCCACCGGGTAGGGCGATGCCTGCGCCGCGAGGGAGACCCCCACCCACAGGCAGCGGCCTCGTGATCGATACCAACTACTCAATGTAGCCGTCAGCAGGGCGGTGATCTAGCTCTTACGGTGGACGCACCCTGTGCTGAAGTTGGATACGCCCCGCATGGGTGGCATCCAGGGACCCGATTCATGCCTAGTGTCACCGGTCGACTACTCTTCACGCCACCCTAATCGGCGATTGACATGGAAGGTGATCTCGTGGTGCTAGCGGGGCGTGGTGTGGAGAGGGTCCTTCAGCGGACGGTGTCGTTTTGGCATCTCGTCGGACTCCAGGATGGACAACGTCTAGAGCCGATCGACTGGCCAAGCTTCATGAGCGAGCTGTCCAAAAAGGGTCCCAGAAGCGGACACGACATCGAAGATTCCGAGTTGAGCGGGACCGTCTACACGCGAAACGAGATTGATCACCTGGTCCTCACCAAGGACCGTGATGATCTTCCGCGTGAGCAGCATATGGTGACCGGCCAGGTCGCCGACATGCGCACTGCCGGCAACGAATGGGCCGTGATCGAGTCTGCGTTCATCATGTTCTTGGAGTTCGGCAACGTCTTCGGTTACCTCCGGTCCGCAAACACCGCACCATCGCCGCAGGCTGTCGCCAAATGGATCAATAAGACGAAGCTGCTCAGTGTCGAGGTCCGAGCTGAACCGGTCGTTGACCCGGAACGGTGGACCAGGCTCAAGCGCGCGGGTGGAGTGACGTGCCTCGAAGTGGCTGCGTCCACCAACATCCTGGGCCGCGACATCATCGAGGGACCATTGAAGGAGTTGTTCAGCTTGGGACGGATGGGCAACTTCAAGGTTCAAGTCAAGCTCATCGCCAGTCGGGCACGTAAGCCCGGGTATCGCAAGGAACGGCGCCGACTGTATGACATGACCGAAGCGGTGATCACCGACATAGGCCTCGACAATGTGCATACTGCGAAGGCACGGATCTTCGACGAGGACAACGCGGGCATCCCTGCTGAGACGATCAACTTGATCAAGCAGCGCTTCGCTATCCGGCGTGACGTAGCGATGATCGGGGCAGGCCGGGCGCGGTCTGTCTCGGAATTGTCGGCCCTCGATGCGATCCTGAGCGCCCTCGATGAGTTCGAAGGCGACCTCCGTAAGGCGGTCGGCGTTAGGTAAGGCAAGGCAGGAAGGAGGCGGGGGCGTGAACGCCGCACAGCCGACGGACCGACCGCAGCGAACACGCCACCGCAGCTTGCTCGATCGACCAATACTCGACTGGGTCGTGTGGGGCATGATCGCCTTCGTCCTGCTCAGATGGACACCACTTGTCAGACTGTTCACCGGTACCAGCCAGGACGGCCAGCGAGCCGCCATGAGCAGCTCCGCATCCGCGCTGGGCACGATCGCAGGCTTCAGCATTGCAGCCCTGTTTTTTTACTCAGCGCTCGACAACCCAGCGACCCAACGGGTGCGCGCCGAGTGGGGAAGCCAGCTGGTAGGCATGTTCTTGCGAGCGCTTACAGTGATGTTCTTAGCATCGATTGTCTGCGGTTTCACCGCCGTCACTGTGCCCAACCGCATAGGCACCGCTGTTTTCCTTATCGCGATGCTTGCCGGCTTCACCAAGCTGGCCCGGACGATGTTGATTGTCAAAGCGCTCCTGCATGGACAGCGTTACGACGCCCAGCTGAAGCCGGTTACGGTGCGGATGACACGGCGATCTATGGAGTGAAATGCCGCTCATCGTCCAACGGTCCGCTCTATGTATTCGAGTGGCGACTCTCTGTGAGAACTTTCCTTACTCGGGTTCAAGGGCGGCCTGCGGCCGCCGCGCTCGCTCGCCGGGCTCGGTCCGGTCCTCGCTCCGCTGCGGGCGGCCGGGCCCGGCCGCTCCCGCGCGCACGACAAGGCCCGGCGACCCGAGAACGAAGTTCTCAGCCGTCGCCGGGCCTTACACATGATCTTTACGGGGCTGGTTGTTCAGGCCGATCCGGTGGGGTGATCAACGCGAGGTACACGTGCTCGGCACTTACCCGGTCGGTACACGCGCCGTCGATCAGGGCATGAGCCAGCTCCTGGCCGCCAGCCGGGTCGGTCAGCCACCACGCCGCCGCGTCCACCAACGCCAGCCGCTGCACCGCCGACAACCCGGGCTCCCGCTCGGCCAACACCGCCACCGCCGCTAACCGCTGCCGACTCCGCACCGTGTAGTCACCGCGAGGGAACCGCAGCAGCGGCTCCTCCCCGCTGCCCGCCACGGACGCCGCAAGCTCCAGAGTGCGGGACAAGTCCAGCTCGTCGGGACCTGGCTTCGCCGCCCGGTTGAAGACACCGGAGGCAGCCGACCACTCCTCCAACGCCTGCGCCACCGACCGCGCCCGCCACGGCGCCAACCGCAGCACCACCGACGGGGACTCCTCGCCGTCCAGCACCAGCGTGCCCCCGTCGAGCTCCACCACCTCACCGTGATCGAGAACCAGCCGGAGCCGGTCCGGATCGAACTGCGTAGCCTCTGCCATTGGGTCGCCACCCTCCGCATCAGGGTTGGGGATCAAGGTCAGGGCAGGTGCGGCAACACCCGCCCTGACCGCCTACTCAGTGGTGGAGTCGGCGCTATGGATCACACCGGTTCCGCCAGCACGGCACCAGGTCCCGCCGCTAGTCAGTCCGGCCGCGCCCTAGCTGGTCCCGCAGCCGCCGGGACTGGGCTGCCGTGCCGCACGCCGCCGAGCCATCCCGTCGGGCCGAACTGGTCCGCGTATGGTCCGCGCAGCGCTGTAAACGACTGGAATCCACTGGACTGAGTAGGACTCTGAAGATCACTACAAAAGCTGCGGATTCCAGGGCCGACCAGCCCAAACACGCTCTATATAGCGGAGGAGCAATGACCCCCGAGGCCCGCTTAGGAAACCGATGCTCTATCCCCTGAGCTACGAGGGCCTAGCTTGTACGTTTGCCCAGCATGCTGGGCGAGTGTTGGTCCGTCAGGCTCGGGCAGACTACCCCGCTCCCGACAGTCTGTGCCGCACCTGTGCCGCGTG
>JAFARZ010000116.1 GCA_019245115.1 Streptosporangiaceae bacterium
CCGGACAGACTCTGAACTGGCGCGGCGTTCGCTCCCGGGGCGAACCACCGCGCCGCCATCTTGCGCAGGCAGTCACCCCTGAGCATCCAGCATGGCCTCGCGGCTGAGCAGGGCGGGCAGGTCCGCGGGTTCCGGGCGCACGCCGTCCAGGCCGCGCGCGGTGAACCAGCGACCGACGTTTTCCGCGTCCCTGGTGAGGTAGAAGGCGCCGCGCGGGTTGGCGATCACGTCGACTACCTGGGGCAGGTCGATCATCACCAGCCGCCCGTCGTGCACCAGCAGGTTGTAGGCGGACAGGTCGCCGTGCGCCAGGCCGTCCCTGGCCAGGTCGACGAGCGCCCGCACCAGCTGGTTCCACAGCCCGGCCAGCTCGGCCGGGCCGGGCCTGATCTCGGCCAGCCGCGGCGCGGCGACCCCGTCCGGCGTGCCGATGAACTCGAGCAGCAGCTCGGTGTCCAGGACCTGGACCGGGTAGGGGACGGGCACCCCGGCCGCGTAGAGCCGGGCCAGCGCGGTGAACTCCGCGTGCGCCCACACGCTCGCGATGACCTGCCGGCCGAACGCGCTCCGGTTCGCCATGGCCCGGTTCTCCCGGGACTCCCTGACCCGGCGCCCCTCCAGGTAACCGCTGTTGCGGTGGAACATCCGGTGCTCGGGATCGCGGTAGCGCTTGGCGGCCAGCAGGCAGGACCGGCCCTGGGGCACGCCGCGCCGGAGCAGGAAGACGTCGGCCTCCTTGCCGGTCTTCAGGATGCCGAGCTCGGTGTCGACGGCGGCCAGTTCGGTGACCAGCCAGCCGGGATGCGGCCGGGGGCCGCGCTGGGTCGGGATCGACTGATCCCAGGTGGACCAGCGGTCGCCTTCGGGCAGGCCGTCGGTCGTGTCGAATACCTCGATGGGCGGCAACGCGCGACGGCGGCCCCTGATGCGCTTTTCCTTGGTCGGCGCGTCGTCGTCGAAACGTTGCTTACCGCGAAGGCGGCGTTCTCCACGGCGGGAAGAAAAGTCGTGCACGGGTGGTGCTCCTCGGCTGAGCGGCGAATAGGGCAGGCGAGAATGCGCCCGCGACGGTCATAGACACTTCGCGCCTCCCTTCGCTCAGCCGGCCAGCGCCGGCCCGGACTGCTGCAGGCTGCCATACCGCCCCCGCATGCGGCAACTGGTTTTCGGCCGGGCCGCCCGGCCGCGCCATACTGGAAGCGCCATGACCGCCTGGCGACGCGCCGGGCAGCGCGTAGCCTGGCGATGTGGGCGTGCGGACGGCCGCGGGCTCCCGGCGGCACGGAAGGCTGTGGTCCCTGCGTGGCACGCTGGCGGCTATGACTGCCCTGGCGCCGGTGCTCGCGGGCTGCACCGTGCACCCCGCCGCCACCGGCAGCGAGAACCCGGCCGCGGCCGGGACCGGCACGGCGGGGCACCTCGGGGTGCCGGCCTACTACGTCGTCCTGGTCGGCAACCCTCAGCATCCGCCGTCCGGAGAACCCCCCGGCGAGGCCATCGAGGTGCGCGAAACTGCCACCGGCCGGCTGACCGACGACTTCCCGCTTACCCTCCGGCTGCACAGCCACATGTACTCCCCGTTCGGCACGCTCGCCGTGGCAGCCGACCAGCGGACATTCTTCGTCTCCTACCCCGAGGACTTCGATTTCGCGACCCAGAACGCGCCGGTTGTCACCGGCATCTACCGGTTCCGGCTGTCCGGGGCAGGCCGCATCACCGGCTTCGCCAAGGTGGCGCAGGGCTCCGGATACCCCGACGGCCAGTTCGCGATGATGGCCTCACCGGATGGGCAGAAGATCGCCATGGTGGACCCGGCCGCCGGGGCGGGCGCGATCGCCGTCGCCGGCCTGGCGACCGGGCAGCGCAAGGTGTGGACCGGACGGGCCCCAGGGGTGGCAGGCACGCCCGGTTGCTGCGCGCTGCTCTCCTGGGAGGCGGACAACCGCACGCTGGTTCTGACCGGGGGTTCCGGCCGCGCCCAGAGAGCAGGACTGACGCAGGACGTGCGGACGCTGGATACCAGCGGCCCCGGAGGTAGCCTCGCCGGAAGCCGCCACCTCGTCACCCTGGACCTGTCAGGCTTGCCTGGCGACCTGGCCGGCGCCGTCCTCAGCCCGGACGGGCGGACGATCACCGCCCTGGTGGTGTTCGCGCCGAACTCCCACGACGAGCAGCCGCAAGGGCGAGACGAGATCATCGAGATCTCGGCCGTCACCGGCCAGCAGACCAAGGTCCTGTTCAGCCAGCAGTCCAGTTCCTCCATACCCAGCGGGTCGGACTTCGGCGCCCAGATCGCCTCCGACGGCCACGGTCACCTGCTGCAGGGCGGGCTGACCGGCGGCGGGTTCTCGGCGGCCGAGTACGTCGTGAACTGGTTCGACGGCCGCAGGTTCCACCCGCTGCCCCTCGACCTCGGGTCCGCCTCCACCCTGACCGACTTCGCCTGGTGAACCCCTCCGGCCAGGGCAGCCCGGTCAGCGGCGCCACAGTTCCCGGTCGACGATCTAGCCGATCGCGTTCCCCGTGTCCGGGTCGAAGAAGTGCAGGCGCGCCGGGTCGACGGCGAACGTGACCCGGTCACCGGGCTTGACCCCGGAGCCCGGATCGAGCCGGGCCACGCCGTTCGGGGCGCTGGCCGCGAGGATGCCCGCCTCGCCGGACTCGTCCTCCGCGCCGATGACCGCGCCACCCGTCGGCGTCGCGTCGATGGCGAAGTAAACGTGCTGCTCGCTGCCCAGCACCTCGACCAGCCGCACGTCCGCGACCAGGCCCGGCCCCGAGGACACCGCCAGATCCTCCGGCCGCACCCCGACGATGACCTTACGGTCCTGGTAAGCGGCCACCCGCGCCGCCACCGGAGCAGGCAGGGCCAGCCGCTGGGAGCCAAGCATCACCGTGGGCGTCGCAGAACCAGCCACCGCACCTGCCGTCACACCAGCGGCCTCCAGGCCCGCCTCGTACAGGTTCATGGCCGGGGAACCGATGAACGTGGCCACGAAGACGTTGGCCGGCCGGTCGTACAGCGACCGCGGCGTGTCGTACTGCTGCAGCACGCCGCCCTGCAGCACCGCGACCCGGTCGCCCATCGTCATCGCCTCGGTCTGGTCGTGCGTGACGTACAACGTCGCCGCGCCGAGGGACCGGTGCACCCGCAGCACCTCCGAGCGCATCTGCACGCGGAGCTTGGCGTCCAGGTTGGACAGCGGCTCGTCCATCAGGAAAACCGAGGGTGAGCGCACGATCGCCCGGCCCATCGCCACCCGCTGGCGCTGCCCGCCGGACAGCTGGCGTGGCTTTCGCCCGAGCAATTCGGTCAGCCCGAGGATCGCGGCGGCCGAACGTATCTGCCGGTCCCGTTCGGCCTTCTCGACCTTCTTGTTCTCCAGCGCGAAGCCGATGTTCTGGTACACGGTCAGGTGCGGGTAGAGCGCGTAGTTCTGGAAGACCATGGCGACGTCGCGGTGCCGGGGCGACACGTCGTTGACGACGCGGTCGCCGAAGCTGACCGTGCCCGACGTGATTCGCTCGAGCCCCGCGACCATCCGCAGCGCCGTCGTCTTGCCGCAGCCCGAGGGCCCGACCAGCACGACGAACTCGCCGTCGTCCACTTCCAGGTCCAGCGCGTCAAGCGCCTTGACCCCGGTCGCGTAGACCTTGGTCAGCCCGCGCAGCGCAATCGCAGCCACAGAAAAGGCCTCCTAATGCCTAATTCGCGATGCTGCCGAACAGCAAACCGCCGCGCCAGTACCGCTGCAGGATCAGGAACAGCGCGATCAGCGGGATGATGGTCACCAGGCCGCCGATCACCACCATCGGGAACAGTTGCGCGTTGCCGCTGTTCTGCGCGCGCTCGGACCACAGCCCGAGCCCGACGGTCAGCGGGTACTTGGTGTTGATGTTGAAGATGAGCAGCGGAAGGAAGTAGTTGTTCCACACCGCCACCACGCTGATCAGCAGCACGGTCATGAAGCCGGGCACCATCAGCGGCAGGGCGACCCGGAAGAAGATCCGCGCCTCGCCCGCGCCGTCGATCCGGGCGGCGTCGATGAGCTCGCGGGGGACCGAGATCTCGACGTAGACCTTCATCAGGTAGATGCCGACCGGGCTGATCATGGACGGCAGGATCATGCCCCAGATCGAGTTGATCAGGTGGGCCTTGGCGTAGGTGAGGTACAGCGGCAGGGTCAGCGCGGTGATCGGCACCAGCAGGGCGGCGATGGTGAAGTAGAACAGCACCTTGGAGCCGCGGAAGGAGAACCGGGCGAAGCCATACCCGGCGAACGCGGACAGGGCCGTGGCGCCGACGCCGCCGATGACCGCGTACAGCGCCGTGTTGCCGAACCACTGGATGTAGGTCCCGTACCCGTCGACGTTCTGGAACAGCAGCGAGAAGTTGTGGAAGAAGCTGAATGGCCGGGCGAACCAGAAGCCGAACGTCTCGAAGATGTTCGCCTGGGTCTTGGTCGAGTTGATCACGATCCAGACGATCGGGACCAGCGTGAAGATGGCGAACGCGAAGGCGAGCACGGTCAGCAGGGTGACGGTGCCGCGGCGCAGCCCGTACAGCTCGACCGGGATGACGCTCTCCCGTTCCTCGAGCCGCTGCAGTTTCCTCGCCGCTCGCCTCCGGGCCGCCTTTGAGGCCCTGCCTTCCCTCGTCGCTCGTTCGCTCGTTCCTCGCTCCTCGCTCCTCAGTCCAGGCAGGGCCGCGGCCCTTTGGCTCGCGGCGGGGTCGGCGCCATGCCCTTTCAGCTCGGTCATCTGAACTCCCCTCGACGCCGGCGGAATAGCAGGGACGCGGTCGAGATCACCACGATGACCAGGCCGAGGATGACCGCGGCCGCCGCGGCCAGGTTGGTCTGGTTGGCGGCGATGGCCGTGTTGTAGATGTACAGCGTGGGCGTGTAGTTGGCCGATACCGAGCCGGTCTCGAAGTACTGCAGGATTAGCGGCTCGGTGAACAGCTGCAGCGCGCCGATCGTGTTGAGGAAGATGAGCATCACGATGGCCGGCCGGACCAGCGGGAGCTTGATCCGCACGATGATCCGCCACAGCGGGGTGTCGTCGAGGATCGCCGCCTCCACCACGTCGCGCGGCACCGACTTCAGCGC
>JAFARZ010000143.1 GCA_019245115.1 Streptosporangiaceae bacterium
GATGATCGTCGCCGAGCGGCCTTACGGCGCCTTCACCCGGCAGGTCTTCCTCGGTGAGACCCTCGACGCTGACAAGATCGCCGCCGACTACGCGGCAGGCGTGCTGACCCTGACCATACCGGTCCACGAGGCGGCCAAGCCCCGCAATATCCAGGTCACCAGCAGCGACCAGAAGCAGGCCGTCACCGCGTAGTTCCCCGGTCGCGGTATCCCCGGTATGGGCTGTCGGCTGCCGACAGCCCATGCCGGGGATCCCGGCCCGGAGCGGATCGTGTCAGCGGATTGGCCTTACAGCGTCCGGCGCGAGAGGTGGCCGGAGTCGCCGTGGGTGGAGACGCACCACCGCCGTTCTGTATATGGAGCTTGTTCCCGCGGAAATTAAAGGTTTTATGGAGGATAAGGCGTCGGTTTTCGGCGCCTTATCCTCCGCGGGGCCCCCGATGTTCCGTGAAATGGGCAGCCCATATGCCCGCTATGCGATGATACGCGTAAGTTCACCAGGCTGGTGGGGCGTCTTAACGAAGACGGCATAGCCGACATGCGGGAAACATACGCTATTCCGGAACGTTTACGGGGTGCACAAAAAGTACCGCGAAGCGCGGATCCACCACGGGAGCACGGTGGCGTTACACCTACTCAGCCGAAAATAGGACCTCACCTTGGCGCGCGGCAGCGGTTTGCGCTGCCGCGCGCCAAGGTGGCAGGACATGCCGGGGATCCCAGGAGGGTCAGGCCGCGCTGATCGTGTACTCGTTGTTGGTGCTGCTGTTCTCCGCCCACAGTTCGGTGGTGGAGCCGGCAGTGGTGCTACCAGCACCGTCGAGGGCGGTGCCGGTGCCCCGGTTGACGATGTGGTAGCTGCCGTTGCCGACGGGATCCAGGCGCCATTGCTGGTTGGCGCCGCCGTTCCAGGGCGCCTGCCGGGCTGGCGCGCCGTTGGCGGTGTCGCCCCAGCTGTCGGCCACCATGCCGTTCGTGTTGTTGACGATGCGGTACCATCCGCCGCCGAGCGACAAGAACTGCCATTGCAGGTTCGGGCTGCCGTTGTAGGCCCACTGCTTGAGGTTCGATCCGGACGCGACGCTCCCGCCGCTGTCCAGGACCAGACCGCTGGTGACGTTGGCGATCTTGGCCCAGCCGGTGGGGATACCACCGCTCCCCCCGCCGCCCAGGGCAGGGATCTGGCCGGAGAAGGTCAGCTTGACCACGTAGGCCAGGGCGCTGAACGGCGGGCTTGACGACGGCATGGCCAGGTGCAGGCCGGAACCGTCCTGCGTGGGTCTGGGCAGGTTGATGTAGCTCCCGGCGGTGTTGTTCAGCAACTGGGCCGAGGCAAGGTTGCTGATGCTGAACTGGCCGGAGTTCAGCGTCTGGATGGTCATCGTGCTGCCCTGCCAGCCCAGCGCGGTGGCATACAGCACGGTGTTGTCCTGGCTGCGCGTGAACCGGATGTCCTGCGGGGTGCCGGCCTTGTCGCCGGTGAAGGCGCCGCCGCCCATCTGTGTCGGGCCCTCGCCGTAGACGGTCCAGGCCCGGGTGGCGTAGATCGCCTCGCCGAACGGGCCGAGCCAGGCGCCGAAGCCCTGCAGGATCGACTGCTGGGCGGACGGGATGGTGCCGTCGGCCATCGGCGCGATGTTCAGCAGCATGGTGCCGCCCTTACTGATCCGGTCGATGAAAGAGTGGAGCAGCTGCTGGGTGGTGAAGTAGCCGATCCCCTGGACGTAGCACCAGGTGGAGGGAGACACGCTGTCGTCGGTCTCCCAGTACGGGGTCACGATGCTGCCCGGGCCGCCGCGCTCATAGTCGAAGACCTCGCCCAGGTTGTCGAACCCGTCCTTGTACGTGGTCAGCACGTCCTTGTTCCAGGAGACCGCCGCGTTGTAGTAGTCGGCGAGGAACTGCAGCCGGTAGGACTCCTCGACCAGGTTCAGATCGAAGTCGTGGTAGATCATGTCGGGCTGGTAGCCGTTGATGACCTCGACGAGCTTGTTGTACCAGAGCGCGTTCTCCGCGGCGGTGCCGAGCTGGCCGTACAGCTTCTGCAGCGTGGCGGTGGACTGCGGCGGCACGTACTGGTAGTAGCCGTTGAAGTGGTAGGCGGTGTGCAGGGAGCACATGAACTTCAGGCCCTGGCCACGGATGGCCTGAGCGTGCAGGCTGAGCAGGTCCAGCCCGGGCCCGGTCTTGACCGAGTTCCACTCGTTGACCTGGCTGTTCCACATCGAGTAGCCGTCGTGGTGCTCGGCGACCGGCCCGGCGAATCTGGCGCCGGCACTCTTGAACAAGGTCGCCCACGCGTTCGGGTCCCAGCTGCCACCCTGCGATACCAGCTTGGGCTGGAACTTGGTGAACTGGCCCGCCTTGTTGTTAGCGCCGAGCATGAAGAAGTGGTACGGCCACACCGACGGGTCGCCGTATGTGGCGATGTGATGCTGGTTCTCGATCGAGCCAGTGTTGTACATGTTGCGCGGATACCACTCGTTGCTGAACGCCGGGACGCTGAACACGCCCCAGTGGTAGTAGATGCCGAACTTGGCGTCTTGGAACCACGCCGGGGCCGGCGGATGCTGGTCCACCGATGCCCAGGCCGGCTGGTAGCTCTGCGGGCCGCTGTTGGCCCACGCGACGCCAGGCCGTAGCATGCCAGCGGCCGCGGCGGCGCCGGTGACCCCGGTCGTGAACAGCAACTGACGGCGGCTGATGGGGAGTGAGGATTCGGGCATGGCCGGGAACCTTTCAGCACGAGACAAGGCATGCGGTTTCCGACGGTGCGAATCGATTCGATAGGAACGTAGGCCGACGCGCGCCAGGTGTCAAGGGCGGCCTGGGCCGGGCTGGACCGCGGGGCCGGTGCTGCTCCGAAGCGAGATGGGGGGCGTTAGCAGTTGCTGCTTCGGCTCGGTATCTGGCTCAGCGATGCGCTCGATGAGGAACTGCACGGCTATCGCCCCCATCTCGGCCGCGGGCACGTCGGCCGCGGTGAGCTGCGGGTGGAACTGCTCGGCCCAGTGCCGCGCGGCGACTCCGGCGATGGAGAACCGGCGCGGGATCTCCAGTCCGGCGCGCTCGAGCGCCCGCTGGATGCCGGGCAGCGCCGCCTCGTTGATCGTCGCGGCGGCGGTGACCTCGGGATTGGCGCGCAGGACCTCCTCGACGCAGGCGTCGCCGGCGTGCGCGTGGTCGGCACAGCAGAATTCGGAGCCCTCGACGCCGCGGCGCGCGACAGCTTCGGCGAAGCCGTCACGTGCTCGCTGCCCGGGACCGTAGCCGGATGCGACGAGCTCGGCCGAGCGGTTGATCAGCACGATGCGGCGGTGGCCGAGGTCGGCCAGGTGGTCAACGCACCGGCCGATGAGCATCGCATAGTCGATGTCGACCCAGGACATCGCCTGCGGCCGGGCGGTGCGCCCGATGGTCACGAAGGGCATCCCCGCGCGTTGCAGCCGGGTGACGCGCGGATCGTCCAGGCGGATCTCCATCAGGATCACCCCGTCCACCCGGCGCCCGCTGATGATCCGCTCGAAGGAGCGGTCGTGATCGCCGCCGGACGGCGAGAGGAGCACGTCGAGGTCGGCGCGGGCGGCTGCTTCCATGACGCTGGCGACGAACTCCAGCTGCATGAACGTCAGCCGTCCCGCGGCCGGGGGGATGACCAGCCCGAGCGTGCGGGTGCGTCCTTCCTTTAGGGCGCGAGCGGCGGCGTTGGGACGGTAGCCGACCTCGTCGATGACTTGCTGTATGCGGCGCCGGGTCGCCTCGGAGACCGCGCGTTTGCCGGTGAGCGCGTACGACACGGTGCTGGGCGACACCCCGGAACGGCGGGCGATCTCGCCGATGTTCATCGGGCTCCTCCCGGCGGCCAGCGAGTCGAACCGGCGTGCAAGTTTCATCCGGATCTCATGCGCGGGCTCGTCGCTGTCGAGCGTTCGTAACACGCTATTGATCTCTCTCACACCCGATCGTAATATCCCAGCGACCGGCGATTCGAATCGATTCGACACATGACCCGACAACGCTGAGGAGGGAATCGCGATGGCCATCCGGTCACGACTACGGGAGGTCTGGGTGATGGCTTCCCCACGGCTAGGCCAGGCACTGCTGGCGGGTGCGGCTCTCGTGCTCACCGCCGGGGCGCTGGCGGGCGCTGGCACCGGCATGCCCGCCGCCAGGGCGGCGGCGTCGCTTCCCTGCGATATCTACGCCTCCGGCGGGACGCCGTGCGTCGCGGCGTACAGCACCACGCGTGCGCTGTACGCGTCCTACAACGGGCCGCTGTATCAGATCCAGCGCTCCTCTGACGGCACCACGTTGAACATTGGCTTGCTGTCGGCGGGCGGCGACGCCAACGCCACCCCGCAGGTGTCGTTCTGCTCCGGTACCACGTGCACGATCTCCAAGATCTACGACCAGAGCACCAACCACAGCGACCTGCCGATCTCCTGGGGCGGCTTCTGGCACGGCCCCGGTCCCAACGGCTCGGACGTCGGGGCGAATGCCATGGCGCTGCCGGTCATGATCAACGGCCACCAGGTTTACGGGGTCAGGAGCACACCTGGCACCGGCTACCGGGTCGACAACATCAACGTGCCGACCGGCTCGCAGCCCGAGGGGGTCTACATGGTGACCTCCTCGAACCTGTTCAACAACCAGTGCTGCTTCGACTTCGGCAGTGGCGAGACGTCGCACACCGATACCGGCAACGCGCACATGAACGCCATCGAGTGGGGCAACGCGTGCTGGTTCGGCGGCTGCACCGGCCCCGGTCCGTGGGTGGAAGCCGACCTGGAAAATGGCATGTACAGCACGAATACCGGCCCGAACACGGCGAGCAACCCCGGAGTGAACCACCCGTTCGTCAGCGCCTGGGAAAAGAACAACGGCACGAGCAACTTCACCCTGAAAAACGGCGACGCCACCAGCGGCGGCCTGACCACCACCTGGTCCGGTCCGCTGCCGAACGGCTACTCCCCCATGCATGAGGAGGCCGACATCCTGCTCGGCACCGGCGGCGACAACAGCAACGGCGCATCCGGGGAGTTCTTCGAGGGAGCCGTGACATCCGGCTATCCGAGCGACGCCACCGAGAACGCGGTGCAGGCCGAGCTCACGACGGCCGGCTACGCGCAGGCCAGCGCGCCCACCGGACCGATCGTGGCCGGCGACGACAGCGCCAAGTGCGTGGACGACAGCGCCTTCTCCACCACGAACGGCAACAAGATCCAGATGTGGGACTGCACCGGCGGTGTCAACCAGCAATGGACCGTCGCCTCTGACGGCACCTTGCAGGTCTACGGCAAGTGCATGGACATCACCGGCGCCAACTACAACAACGGCACGAACATCGAATTGTGGGACTGCAACGGCGGCGCCAACCAGCAATGGAAGGCAGCCAACGGCACCCTAGTCAACCCCGCCTCCGGCAAATGCCTCGACGACCCCAACTCCAACACCGCCAACGGGACACAGCTCATCCTGTGGAGCTGCAACGGCGGCAGCAACCAGCAATGGCACGTGCCCTAGCCGCAGCAATTGTGAGCGCTCACATGTGAGCGCTCACAACCCACCCCGGCATCCAGCGGCGCTCGCGCCCGTTCGGAGGAGCATTCGATGAGCATGAGAACGAGACCACTCCGCATGGCGGCTGCCGCCGGGATGGTGCTGGCGCTAGCGATCCCGCTGCTGGCGCCCGCCGAGAACGCCGTCGCCGCGGAATCGATGAGCGTAAACCTCGCTTCCACCACAGGCCCGGCGACTGGGGTCGGTGAGGGTTTCCTGTACGGGGTAGACCAGGACGGCACCCAGCCTCCAGACCAGGACCTGGAGCCGCTCGGCGTCAACGCGTTCCGCGGCGGCGGCCATGTGTCCGGGGGGTGGATCGGCGACGGGTATGTCAACGGTACCGGCACGCAGGCCGATGTGAACACGGTGATCGCGCAGGCACGGCGGCTGACCCGGCCGCCCTACCACGTGCAGTACCAGGCGCTGCTGAGCGACATCTTCGGCGCGGACGCCGGGCAGCCGTCCAACACGGTGTACCCGTGCACGAATGGGAACTGCTCGAACTGGGTGACGTTCCTGGACACTGTGGTGGGCGAGCTGCAGGCCACTGGCCTGAAGTTCGCCTACGACATCTGGAACGAGCCGGAGCTGTCCATCTTCTGGGGGCCGGGCGTGAACACCACCCAGTACTTCCAGATGTGGGACACGGCATACAAGGAGATCCGTCGGCTGGCGCCGGGCGCACTGATCGTCGGCCCGGACTTCGCGTTCACCCCACTGCGGAACAACGGCGAATGGCAGACCTGGCTGGCGCACGTGAAATCGGCCGGCACGGTGCCCGATGAGATCACCAACCACGACGAGGGCGACGTCGATGACCCGGTTGCCGTGTCGCAGGCGATTGACAGCGACCTGGCCGCCGCCGGGCTGCCGCGCATCCCGCTGTCGGCGAACGAGTACCAGCCCGCCGACCGCCAGACCGCCGGCGTGACCGCCTGGTACCTGGCCCGCTTCGCCCAGTCCAGTTACACCAACGCGATGCGGGGCAACTGGGTCTGCTGCCTGACGCCGAATCTGGCCGGCGTCCTGACCCAGGCCAACGGGTCCTGGCAGCCGAACGGCAACTGGTGGGCGATGCGCGCCTACGCCGACATGACCGGGTCCCTGGTGTCCACCTCCGGGCAGGTCGGGAGCACGGCTATCTCGGCGTCCGAGGACAGCACCGCCAAGCGCGCGGTCGCCGTCATCGGGGACTCCAACGGCTTCACCGGCGCCGCATCGGTGACGTTCAGCGGACTGGGCTCGGTGCCGTGGTTGGCCAGCAACGGCAGCGTCAACGTCATTGTCGACCGGATACCGGACCAGTACCCGCTCAGCTCACCGCAGGTTGTGCTCAATCAGAACGTCAGCACCTCCAGCGGCTCGATCACCGTACCGGTCACCTTCCAGGCCGCCCACGACGCATTCGCCATCTACCTGACCCCGGCCAGCGGATCGAACGGCGGCGGGTTCCCGTCCGGCTATCACCGGCTGGTCGTAGGCAACGACGCCCTGTGCCTGGATGTGTTCGGGAACACGACCGCGAGCGGCGCGGCGATCGACCAGTGGACCTGCAATGGCCAATCGAACCAGCAGTTCCAGTTCGTGCCCACTTCCGGCGGCTCCGGCGAGCTACAGGCACAGAACTCCGGCGAAGACATCACGGTCTCGGGCAACGCCACGGCCGCGGGCACCCCGGACATCGTTCAGGAAACCGTCAGTTCGTCGGCCAGCAGCCAATGGCTTCCCATGCAGCAGTCCGACGGTTCCTGGGAGTTCAAGAACTCGGCCAGCGGCCTGTGCCTGGACGTGGCTGGTGCCGGCAGCAACCTCGGCCAGCAACTCGACCAGTGGCAGTGCAAGAACGGCCCCGGCACCAACCAGGACTTCACTCCGAACTAACGACGCGAGGACGGCCACGATCATGATCTGGCGAGCCATTTCCAGCAAGCTCATCACCACGGGGGCGGGGGTGCTGCTGGCCGTGACCGGGTGCATCTCGGTCGCGGCCGCGCAGCCCGCGTCCGCGGCGACGGCCAGCATTACCGTCAACGGCACGCAGGGCGGCCGGACATTCGACGGGATCGGGGCGATCAGTGGCGGGGGTGGCAACTCCCGGCTGCTCGCCGACTACCCGGCCACTCAACAGCAGCAGATCTACGACTACCTGTTCAAGCCGGGTTACGGTGCCGATCTGCAGATCCTGAAGGTGGAGATCGGAGGTGACACCAACTCCACCGACGGATCGGAATCCAGCATCGAGCACTCCGCTGGCTCCATTAACTGCAACGCCGGGTATGAGTGGCAGCTGATGGAGGCGGCCAAGGCGCGCAACCCGGGTATCGAGCTGTACGGGCTGGCGTGGGGGGCACCGGGGTGGATCGGCGGGGGGAACTTCTTTTCCACCGACATGGTCAATTACCTGGTGAGCTGGCTGAACTGCGCCAAGTCCAAGGGGCTGACGATCAACTACCTGGGCGGGTGGAACGAGCGCGGGTACAACATCGGATGGTATGAGCAGCTCCGCTCCGCGCTGAACGCCGCCGGGTATTCCGCGGTGCGGATCGTGGCTGATGACACCAGCTGGAACGTGGCCAATGACCTGGTGTCCAACAGCGCGTTCTCCCAGGCGGTGCAGGTGGTCGGCTCGCATTACCCGTGCGGGTATCTCAGCGCCGAGACCTCCTGTCCGTCCAGCTCGAACGCGGTGGCGACCGGGAAGCCGCTGTTCGCCAGCGAGAACGGGTCGCAGGACTACAACAACGGGGCGGCCGCGATGGCCCGGGCTGACAACCGGGACTACCTGGACGGGAAGATGACCGCCACCATCAACTGGCCGGTCATCGCCGCCCTGTCCCCGGGCATGCCGTACAACACCGACGGGCTGATCGTGGCGAACCAGCCGTGGTCGGGCTGGTACTCCCTCGGCAAGCAGCTGTGGGTGACCGCGCAGACCACCCAGTTCACCTCGCC
>JAFARZ010000169.1 GCA_019245115.1 Streptosporangiaceae bacterium
GATGATCGTCGCCGAGCGGCCTTACGGCGCCTTCACCCGGCAGGTCTTCCTCGGTGAGACCCTCGACGCTGACAAGATCGCCGCCGACTACGCGGCAGGCGTGCTGACCCTGACCATACCGGTCCACGAGGCGGCCAAGCCCCGCAACATCCAGGTCACCAGCAGTGACCAGAAGCAAGCCGTCACCGCGTAGTTTCTCCGGCTGCGGCATCCCCCCGGTATGGGCCGTCGGCAGCGGACGGCCCATACCGGGGCGGCCTGGGGGCTGTTAGTCACGAACCAGCGTGTATACCGTGACTGAGTACGGTGCCGCGGTATGCGCGGCCGCCGCGGCGGCCGGACCGGTCAGGTACTGCACCTGGCTGCTGGCGGGGCCGTAGAAGATCACCGGGGTGCCCGCGGCGAGCTTGTATCCCGGCACCGACAGCGTGACGTCGTAGCCGCTGGCCGGGTCGTCGTTGACCACCATCACGCGCAGTCGGCCGCCGCGCGCGCGGGCAGCGTACGTCTGCACCAGGGACTGGCTGGAACTGGCCTTCACCAGTGCGTCGCCGGGGTGGATGAAGCGGCTGAGCACCTGCAGTCCGTAGTAGGAGGCGAACGGCGTGTCCGCTGGCGGCTCGCAGACCTTCGCGCCGGCGGGCGTCGTGCCGCAGGTGCCGTCAGACAGCACGCCGTAGTCACCGTAAGTGGCATTCCCGAACAGGCTTGACCCGTTGTCCCCTGAAGTCACGATGCCGTTGTGGATCTGCCACCAGTCCACGTTCAGCGCGCCGTTCTCCAGCCAGGTCAGGTAATCCTGCTCCAGGTACAGGGCATTCACCACGCTGAGGATCTGCTTGCCCGGGTTGGACGACACCGAGTTCGTCTCGGTGACCATGATGGGGATGCCGGCTCGTCCGGCGAATTGGGCGAGTTCGGTGCGCAGCGGCGCCAGTCCCGGTGCGATCTGCTGCGTGTCGGCCAGCAGCCCGGCGTCCGTGGGGCCGGGTGGCGTGACGTTGCTCGGGTTCTGCGGATACCAGTGCACGTCAGCGAACCCGATGTCGCCGCCCACCGCGGACAGCACCGTCTGGTTCCAGCTCTGCGGGCTTTGCGCGTTGGTGACGCCGTCGGGCCAGTTGTTCGGCGCACCGGAGGCGGTGAGCACCACGCCGACGGAGATGTCCGGGTCGACGGCCTTCATCGCGGCGATGTACTGCTTGGCGTTGGCCGCGTAGGCGGCGGGCCCGCAGTTGAAGGTCTGGGATGGTTCCTGGCCGAGCGTCACCGGCGTGCCGGCGGCCGTCTGGCAGTGCGCATCCGGTTCCCAGTTCGCGCCGAAGGTGCCGTTGCCGTAGACCTCGTTGCCGATCTCCCAGTACTTCACGTTGTAGTGGTGAGTGACGTTGGCGTATCGCACCCAGTCGGCGGCTATCTGCGCGCCGGTCTCCCCGGTGCCGTCCCGCTGTCCGATCGTGTTGCCGGTGCCGTAGTCGACGGTCACCATGGCCTGCGCGCCGGCCTGCCGGATCACCGACATGAACTGGTCGAAGCGGACAGCTTCCTTGCTCCCGCTGAGGACGTCGGTGTTGGCCTTCCAGTCGTACTGGTCGGACTCGGTGCCGCCGGGAATCCGCACCAGCCTGATCCCCGCGCTCCTCAGCAGCCCCGGCACCGGCTTGTCGAGCAGGCTCCCGTCGTAGGTCGACCCGTTGATCCCGATGCCGGTCTCCGGGACGGTGGCCAGCGGCTGGTCCGGTGTAACGCTGACCTGGAGGGCCGGATTGGCGTCAGGTGCGGCGTCGGCCCGGGTCACGCCGGCTCCGGCGGCCGCGGATGCGGCCAGCACCACGGCGAACGCCGCTACCCGTGCACCCCGGGTCCCTCTCCGCACGGACACGACAGGATTGGCGCTCATGGCTTCGCTGCCTTTCGCTTCCTGGGCCGGTCCGGTTCTCCTGGCCCGCCACGTATTCCGGATTGGTACTCCGCCTCGGCTCGCGCCGTCAACGCCCACCCGCCCCGCCCGCGCCGTTGACCAGTAAAACGGATCCTCCCGCTACCCGCCGCGATGAAATTAGCTGAAATTAAGAAGGCGTGGCGATTCCTCGGCCAGCCTGCCGCTGGCCGCGCACGTTGAGGTTTCCTGAAGCCATGAACCACCGTACGTTCGTTAAATCGACCGTCGCTGCACGACGCCGGTGAGCACAGATGCCACGAACCTCGTGACGGTCGCCGTGCTCGGCGGACCGGGCTCGCGGTCCGAGAACAGGAGATGGCCTCCGCCGACCAGGGAGAGCGTGAGCGAGTCGATGTCGGCGTCGGCCGCGATGCGTCCCCGGTCGCGCTCGTCGCCCAGGTAAGCGGAGACCGCGGTCGTGACCTGGGCGAGGATCGCGGTGCCGCCTCCGGGTCTGGCTTGGCGTAGTCGTGCGCGCAGCTCGTCGCGGAAGTTGATGAGCGGGATGATCGCTGTCGGGACCGGCCCGAACAGCGTGGTCAGCGCGCCGGTGAGATTGCCGGTCACCGTGCCGGTGCCGGCCGACTCGCGCAGCGCGCCCGCCTGCGCCTCGAGCTGCGCGGCCCGGTCGAGCACCAGCTCGGCGAGAAAGGCGTCGAAGTCGGTGAAGTGCCGGTGCAGGACACCCTTGGCGCAGCCCGCCTCATCGGTGACCGCCCGGCTGGTCAGGCCGCTTGGCCCGTCCCGTAGCAGCACCCGTTCGGCGGCGTCGAACAGCTGCCGCCGGGCATCGCGCAGATGCACTCCAGTCGGCACTCACGGATCCTCTCGACACGGCAGCCGGCCGGTGCCGCGAAGGCGGCCCAGGTGCTGCGCCCAGGCGGGCGGCTGGCGATCTTCGGCCATGTGTATGAGCCGCCCGCCGAGGTGGCCGAGCCGTTCGCCGCCGCCTACCGCAGGGTGATGCCAGACTCGCCGTTCGCCAGCCTGCCAGGTCGCCGTCCGCTGGACATGTACCAGGCGGTATACGCCAAGTTCGCCGGCCAGATCCGTGAGACGGGACAGTTCCACGAACCCGGACAGTGGCGATTCGACTGGGAGCGGTCCTACACCCGCGACCAGTGGCTGGCCCTGCTGCCCACCACCGGCGCCCTCACCCGGCTCCGCCCCGGCCAGCTGGCCCCCATCCTCGATGAGGTCGGCACCGCCATCGACGCTCTGGGCGGAGCCTTCACGATGCCCTACACCACCCTGGCGACCATCGCGGCATGCGTCAGCGCCTCGTGACCCGGGCCATTTCCGCGCCCAGCCGGAGACGTGCCGTGTCTTTCGAACGCCAGTTTCCTGAGCTGAAAATATTTTCGGCTCAGGAAATCGTAGTCAGCCGGATGGCACCGGGCCGGCCGCCGGCGGGCTGGCTGCCTGCTAGTCGCTGACCGGCGGCGCCGCGGTGGCGAGGCGCCCTCAGTGCTCTTGGGCGGCTTGAATGATGACAGCGGCCACGGCGGCCGGATGGGACACGTAGACAGCATGGCTGCCAGGGGTCTCGGTGACGGCCGCTTTGGCCCGTTCGGACATGGCGCGCTGGGCGACGGGCGGGATCATGCGGTCGTCGGTGGCGACCAGGTACCAGGATGGCCTGGTCCGCCAGGCCGGATCGGAGACCGCCCCGTTCAGCGCGTCGACGTTGCACGGGACCTGGGAGTCGGCCATGAACGCCGCCAGCTTCTCGGGCACATCGGCGGCGAAGGAGGCCGCGAACTTCTCCCGGTCCAGGACCAGGAACCCGTCACGGGGCGGCAGGATCGGCGGGACCGGTGCGCCGGGCGGCGGATCGGCGATCAGCGAGCTGACCGACTCGCCCTTGTCGGGCGCGAACGCCGCGATGTAGACGAGCGCGGCGACGTTGGGGTGGTTGCCGGCCTCGCTGATGACGACGCCGCCGTAGGAGTGGCCGACCAGCACCGCGGGGCCCTCCAGGCTGGCGAGGACCTGGTGGGTCGCGGCGACATCGCCGGCCAGCGACAGGTTGGGAGTCTGCACGACCGCCACCCGGTAGCCGTCGGCGGTGAGGTGATCGTAGACGCCCTGCCAGCCCGATCCGTCCACGAAGTTCCCGTGCACGAGCACGACGTTCCTGATTGCCATGGTCGCTCCTGCCTAAGGGGACAGGCCCCACGCCCGTCCGGTGCACGCAATATTCAAGTGGCAGGGAAGCGGCCAGACCACGCAGAACAGCACGCAGAAGTAACTCGCGAATGACCTACCGCGCCAGATCGCCAAGAGCCTTGGCCGCCCCCGTGCCGAGGCTGAGCCATGACGTCACCCTCCCGATCACTGCCTCGCGCTCGGTCAGGGACTCCTCCTCAAACCGCGCACGGGCAAAGAAGCGGACCAGATCATGGAACCGGTACCGGCCCGCGGCGCTGTCCAGCAGCAGGCCGAGGTCGACGAGTTCGTCCAGAGCGTCCCAGGCGTCCCCGGGCGGCATCCCGCCCGCGACCGCCGCTAGTGTGGCGTCGAAGTCCCGGCCAGGTACCGCGGACAGCCGCCGGAACATCCGCCGTGCGGAATCCCCTAGCTGTTCGTACGACATCGCGAACGCGCTGGCGACCGCGAGGTCGCCGGCCTTGAACTGATCCAGACGCCGCTCCTCGTCCGCCAGCCGGGCAGCGAGTTCGGCGGCATCCCATCCGGGCCGGCTTACCAGCCGGTTCCCGATGATCCGCAGCGCCAGAGGCATGCCTTCGCACAACTGGGCGAGCCGGGTAAGCTCCGTTTCCTCGTCCGAGGCGGCACGTTCACCCAGGATCCCGGTCAGCAGCTCCTTGGCTTCCGGCAACGCCAGGGGCTCCAGGCCGAGCCGGCGTACGCCCTCCAGGCCAGCCAGGAGCCGTTTGGAGGTGATCAGCACCCGGCTCGCGCTGTCACCCGGCAGCAGCGGGCGCACCTGCTCCTCCGACCCGGCATTGTCCGCGACGATCAGGGCACGCCTGTCCCGCAGCAGCGACCGGTACAACGAAGCGCGCCCCTGGATATCGCCCGGGACCCGCTCATCCGCGGCACCGAGCGCGCGGAGCAGCAGCCGCAGCGCGTCACCGGCCGCCATGGGCTGCGGGGACATGCCAAGCAGATCGAGGAAGAACACCCCACCAGGAAAGCTCGGCCGCAGCTCATGGGCAGCCCGGACGGCGAGAGTGGTCTTCCCCATGCCCCCCGAGCTCGTGATGAGGCCCACCGCGCCGGCGCCCGGCGAACTCTCCGCATACGCCAGCTCGCTCACCCAGGCCAGCTCCGCGGCACGACCGGTGAAGTCGTCAACCAGCCGCGGCAGCTCACACGCACCAGCCGGACGTGTCCAGTGATCCCGCAGTCGGCCATCACGCGCCAGCTCAATAAGCTGCTTGCGATCATCCCCAGCCAGCATGAGCGCATCCGCCAAGGCGGTCACGGTCCGGTGCTGGGGCCCCTTGCTCCGTCCGCGCTCGATATCCGACAAGGTCCGGGCGCTGACCCCCGACACTTCAGCGAGCTGCTCCAGCGTCAGACGCGCCGCACGACGATGACCGCGCAGCATCTCCCCGAAATCCATCCGACCACCCTAGCTGGGGCGGGGGCCTGTGGGGCTAGCCCCATACGGGCGGGGTGCCGCACCAGTGACCGAAGTGAGAGCACATCGCCGCGGTGACGGAGTGGGCGAGCTGCGCCTGGCCGTCCTGGTTCGGGTGGATCCAGGTGTCGTTCAGGAAGATCCACGACCCGTTCGAGCTGAGTGCCTGATGGTCGGCCCACGCGCTCTGGTCCGGCGTGGTCCAGGCGAGATCCAGGTAGCGGTCCGTACCCGGCCATACACGCTTGGCCCAGTCCTGCACCTCAACGACGGCATCGTGGATAGAGTCGTTCATGCTGTCGTCGAGCGCTACCGCCTGGTCCCATTGCGACACGAAGGTGTGGTCATTCGGGCTCACCTGACGGAACCGGCTGCTGCAGCTGACGCCTTCCGCCGGGCCCAAGGAGAGATTGGCTTTCGACTGCCAGTTCCCGAAGGACCACGGGCATCCCAGGTAATAGCCAAGTACCAGGACGCGGTCGTTCAGGCTGAGCAGCGCCTTGTATATGTTGACCAGGTGTTCCGTCTGCTGGAAATTGGTCCATTCCTGGTCACCGCAGGCGACTGTGCTGGAAATCGGACCGGAATACCAGATCCTGCCAGCTTCGTATCCGGTTGCGTCCGCGCAAGCGCCGTGGGCGTGGAAGAACGGCGCGAGGTCGATGTCCAGATAGGAAGCGAGCAGCGGATTCGCCCGAGCATCACGACGACGTACTGGTCTTTGATCTTCTCGAGCTGAGGACCGTAGATGCCGCCGTGGGGGTCCCATCTGGCGGGTGTCGCGCCGGTGACCGCCCAGTCCGAGACTTCCGCCCCGTGGGTGCCCGACTGGCTCGCCGCGATCTGGTACGGATAGGCGATCGTCGGAGCGCGGGGACCTGGGGTCCACGGCGGCGCGTCCCATGGCTTGCCGTTGTCGTTGTCATTGCTGCAAGCATTGGTGGGATTCGCCGGAGGCGCGGGCGGATTGCAGTCATGGAGGCTGTTGTCCCCGAAGTACCACGCGTTAGGCATCGCCTGGTTCACGGTGCAGGAGATATTCGGGGCATTCTCGGCAATGCCGCAGTAATCGAAACCGGCGGTCACCGAGTCGCCGATGAATGTCACGGCGTCGTCGGGAAGCGCTACCGGGGTGGGCGCGAGTCCGCACCGGGCGCCGTCGCTGTTGGCGTCCCTGGGACCGACGGCGACTCTGCTCGCCGTGCCGATGATCACGTTTATCTGGTAGATCACGCCGCTGCTGTCGTCGGAGACCCATAGGTTTCCGCCCGGGGCAGCGAAGGCCGCGGCGTAGACACCGTTGCCGGAAACGCCGGATAGCGGGCCCAGGTTCGTGAGCGTCCCGGTGACCGGGTTGAACATCATCAGGTCAGCATCCCTCCCGTCCGTGCCCACGCCGTAGAACGCGCCGTTGGTGTATGCCCAGTCCAGCAGGCCTGTGACGCCAAAGCGCGGGATGACGCCGGAGGCGATCACCGTGTCATACTCCGCTGAGCCCGGCGAGAGATCGACCTCATCCCAGGCGCGGGTAGCCGAGTCCATCAGGTACAGGTCCCCCGAATAGTCGAAGTCACTACGTTGAACCCGTAGGTGGCGACCGCCGCGGACATGCCGGCGGGGACGCCGAGCTGGGTCAGCGCCCCGTTGCTGGCGATACCGGCGAGGTGGCCGGTGGTGTCATCCCAGCCGTACATGTAATTGTCGCGGGTGTTGTAGCCGATCGCGGTCACGGCATCCGTGGCCGTCGCGTGCGTGGTAATTGCCCCGTCGGGCAGGCGGACGCGGTAGATCGTCGTAGGCCCGGTACCTGGGTTCTGGAACAGGTATCCGGATGTGTAGCACCCCCATGCGGGGCCGCTGGGTGTCGCGTGGCTGCCGGGTGCCGCGTGCGCGAGCGTGGCCGGCGCGACCATGGCGCCTATGGCCAGCGCCAGGGCGGCCGCGGGCGACACGAACCGCGTCCTGATCATGGCCGTTGTCGCGGGCGGGTATCTCATGGATGCCTCCCTGTTACGCATCGGGGGAAGGGTGGCCATTTATCGCAGAGGAGTGCGCGGCAATTTCCATTACACGGACCATCCTGACCCTTACCGGAGTCTCGCATTGCGGCGGCCCGCTTTTCAAGATAGCTGTCAGATATATTTGTCGGCTAACGGAAGTGTGCGCAAATCGGCATCCGGCTAAATTGCGTTATTTTGTGCTTCCGCCGCCGCTGTCCCGGTGCGTTTAACAACCGCCCGTTCGTTAGGAAAGATCCTTTTAACGAACGTACGTTGGCTCAACGAGCTCTCGCAGAGCTTGAAAGGAGCCCTCTGGAAGAAAAGGTGCCGGAAACCGGTACCCTATCTTCCGCGGGGCTCTTTTCTTCCGAGTCGTCCGCCGCAGCTGAATCCACCCCGAAGCGTAAATCCATCGTAATCCACGTCCCGTTCGAGACTTACCGGACATCCAGGGCAGGCCGGCGGCGGCCATCACGCGCCAGCCGTCGCAAGTCTCCTCCTCCTTGAGGAGGAGACTTTGCGCGGCGCGGTGCCGGGTTTCCTCCCTGCGGCCGAGGTGGGCGGGCTCGGGCGGATCGTAGCGTCGCTGACATGAACGAAAAGAGCGGCGCATGATCGAGGCGCTATCACTGACGAAGGTTTACGGCGGTAAGGCCGCGGTCGATGGAATCGACTTCAAGGCCAAGCCGGGAGTGGTCACCGGGTTCCTCGGGCCGAACGGCGCCGGCAAGTCGACGACCATGCGCATGATCCTCGGGCTCGACCTGCCGACCTCGGGTACGGTGACCGTCGGCGGGCGAAGCTACCAGGGCAGGGTGTGGCCGCTGCACGAGGTCGGCGCCCTGCTGGACGCGCGCGCCGTGCACCCCGGCCGCTCGGCGTACAACCACCTGCACAGCCTCGCCGCGGCCAACGGCATCGCCCGCACGCGGGTCGATGAGGTGCTCGAGCAGGTCGGGCTGGCGTCGGTGGCGCGCCAGCGGGCCGGCAGCTTCTCCCTCGGCATGTTTCAGCGGCTCGGCATCGCGGGGGCGCTGCTCGGCGATCCGGCGACGCTGTTGTTCGATGAGCCGGTCAACGGGCTCGACCCGGAGGGGATCATCTGGATCAGGACGCTCATGCGCTCTTTGGCCGCGGAGGGCCGCACGGTCTTCGTCTCCAGCCACCTGATGAGCGAGATGGCGCTGACGGCGGACCACCTGCTGGTCATCGGCCGTGGCCGGATGATCGCGGACATGCCGCTGTCGGAGCTGATCGCCCGGCACTCCGGCGAGCGGGTCGACGTCCGCTCCGCCGACCCGCAGCGGATGGCCGCGGACCTGCGCGCCGCCGGGGCCCGGGTCACGCTGGAGCCGGACGGGACGCTCGGCGTGGTCGGGCTCGGGTCGAGGCAGATCGGCGAGCTGGCCGCTGAGCGCGGCCACGTGCTGTATCAGCTGCGTGATGTGACCGCGTCGCTTGAGGAGGCTTACTTCCGGCTGACCGGTGAGAGCGTCGAGTACCGCGCTGAATTTGCCTCGGCCTCCGGCCACGGTGTTGAATTTGCCTGGGCCTCCGGCCACGGCGCCGCGGCCCGGGCGGCGTCATGAGCACGCAGGCCATTCCCGTGGGTTCCCGCCTGGGGGCCACCGCGCGCAGCGAGTGGATCAAGTTCCGCTCGGTGCGCTCGGGTCCGTTCGCACTGGGGGCCACCGCGCTGATCGTGGTGGTGGGCGCCTGGCTGCTGGGCGCCGCTAACCGCGGCAGCTACCTGTCCGCGTCGCCGGCCGGCAAGGCCGCGTTCGACCCCGTCTTCACGGTCTTCCAGCAGATCGAGCTGGCGCAGCTGTTCGTCGGCACGCTCGGCGTGATAACCGTGACCGGCGAATACACCAGCGGCCTGATCCGCGGCACGTTCGTGGCCACGCCGCAGCGGGCCCAGGTGCTCGCGATGAAGGCGCTGGTGTTCGCGGTGGTGGTGTGGACCTGCTGCACCGCGATGTCGTTCGCGGCGTTCTTCCTCGGGCAGAGCGTGCTCTCCCCGGCCAAGCATGTCGGGTTCGGTGACCCGGGTGTGCTGACGGCGGTGTTCGGCGCGGGCCTGGATCTCACCCTCGTCGGCCTGTTCGGCATGTTCATCGGTGTCCTGGTGCGGCACACGCCCGCCGCCCTGGCCGCGCTCTTCGGGCTCCTGGCCGTCCTGCCGATCGTGTTCGTCCAGATCCCGGGCAAGGTCACCAAGAACCTGGGCGAATACACGCCCGACGCCGGCACGAACGCCTACCAGCTGGTGCACAGCGGCGCGTACACGCTCGGGCCCTGGCAGGGACTCGGTGTCCTTGTCGCCTACGTCGTGGTGGCCGCGGTCGCCGCGTTCGCACTCATCCTGAGGAGGGATGCGTGATGTCCCATGCGTTGGCCGGCCCGCCCGCCCCGCCCGCCGCGTACCGCCGGGCGGGGGCCGCTCTGGCCGCCGAATGGATCAAGCTGCGGTCGCTGCGTTCCATGCTCCTGACGCCGCTGCTGGGCGCACTCCTGTTCATCGGGCTGTCGGCCTCGGCGGTCCACAACAACGCGGCGGGCTATTCGCACCTCGACGCGGCGCAGAAGGCCCGGTTCGATCCGCTCTACATCAACTTCAACTTCGTGATCCTCGGCATTCTCCTGTTCGGAGTGCTCGGCGCGCTTGTCGCCACGAACGAGTACGGCAGCGGGCTGATCCGCACGACACTCGCGGCGACGCCGCAGCGCGGCCTGGTCCTGGCCGCGAAGGCGGTCCTGGCCGGCCTGGCCGCGTTCGCGCTGGCGGTGGTGCTCGTTTTCACGGCGTTCTTTACCGGTCAGGGCATACTCTCCGGTGCTCATGCGCCGCACGTCTCGCTCGGTGATCACTACGTGCTCGGCCACCTGATGGGCACGGTCTACTACATGACGGCGGCAGGTCTGATCGGCTTGTTCACCGGCGTCCTGGTACGCAGCGCCGCCGCGGCGATCACCGGCATGTTCGGGCTCCTGCTCGTGCTGCCGGCGCTGGCCGACAAGATCACGCCGGACGCCGTGACGCGGCATACCGTGCCGTATCTCCCACTGAACCTCGGCGACGAGATGCTGCGTCACCACCAGGGCCTCAGCCCGGGCAGCGCGGTGGCCGGCCTCGCGGCATGGGTCCTCGTCCTGGCTGCCGCCGCGGCGTTGTCGCTGCGCGGCCGCGACGCCTGACGCGCCGGGCTTGCTGATCGAGGGCATGATGGTGGCTGTGCGGGTGTGGAGACCGGGCCGGCTTGCCGTGGACGTGGCCGTCGGCGTGGTCGCGGCGCTTGTCACCGCCGCCGGGCGCTGGGACAGGGTCGCCGCATGGCTGCCCCACAGCGTCATCGTGCCGCTCGCCGTCGGGCAGGGCCTTCTTCTGCTAGCCCGGCGGCGGACGCCGATGGCGGTGCTCGCCGTAGCGGCGTTGCTGAGTGTGTTCATGCTCGCCGTCGGCTATCCGGACGGCGACGCGATCTTCGCCACGTGCTGCGCCGCCTACGCCCTTGGCGTATACGGGCGGCGGGCCGGGGGGGCCGACCTCGCCGGGACGCTACGGGGCGCGGCCGCCGTGCTGTTCGCCGCGGTCGCGGTGGCCGTGGCCGCCGTGGCTCCGGGCGCGCGCGGCCAGCCCGGAGCCTGGGACTCGTTCACCCTCGGGACGCTGGTCGCGGCGAGCTGGGTGCTGGGGTATGCGCTCCGCACGCGGCGCGAGTACGTGGCGGAGCTGAAGGACCGCGCGGCGCGGCTCGAGGCGGAGGAGGGCGAGCGCGCCGCGCGGGCGGTCGTGGACGAACGGCTGCGCATCGCCCGCGAGCTGCACGACGTCATCGGCCACTCGATCAGCCTGATCGCGATCCAGTCGGAGGCCGCGGCCCGCTCGGCCCGGTCGAACCCGGACGCCGTCCCCGCCTTCTTGAGCACGATCTCGGCCGCGAGCAGGCAGGCGCTCGCGGAAATGCGCGGCGTGCTGGCCGTGCTGCGGCCGGAAGCCACAGTGCTGCCAACAATCGGGGAGCTGGGCCCGCAGCCCGGGCTTGAGCAGGTGGGCGAGCTCGTCGCGAGCCTCCGAGCGGGCGGCCTGGAGACGCGGATCGAGGCGGAGCCGATGCACCTGCCGCCCGGGATAGCCCTGGCGGTCTACCGGATCGTGCAGGAGTCGCTGACCAACGTCCTCAAGCACGCGGGCGCCGGTGCGAAGGCCGGCGTCACCATCATGCGAACCGGAGGAACGGTGCGGGTCTCGGTACATGACGACGGCGCGGGACCCAGCGGCCGGGCCTCGAGCACGGCACACGGGATCGTCGGGATGCGCGAGCGGGTAGCCGCGTATGGCGGGGCCCTGCGCACCGGTCCCCGACCGGGCGGCGGGTTCGAGGTCGAGGCATCCATCCCACTGCCCGGGCAGGAGACGCCATGACCATCAAGGTCGTGATCGCCGACGACCAGACGCTGATCCGCTCGGGCCTGCGCGCCATCATCGAGTCCGAGCCGGACATGGAGGTGGCCGGCGAGGCCGCCGACGGCGCCGAAGCGGTCGAGGCCGTGCGGCGGCTGCGCCCGCACGTGGCGCTGATGGACATCAGGATGCCGCTCCTGGACGGCGTCGCGGCCACCAGGGCCCTGCTGCGCGGCGCCGTGGCCGGAGGCCGAGGCCAATCCAGCACCGCCCCGGTGGCCACCAGAATCCTGATCCTGACCACCTTCCACCTCGACGCGTACATCACCGAGGCCCTGAGAGCCGGCGCGTCCGGCTTCCTGCTGCAAGAGGCAACCGCCAACCAGCTGATTGAGGCGGTGCGGGTGATCGCCTCAGGCGAGGCCATCCTCGCGCCGCCGGTCACCCGGCGACTGCCGGAGACGATGGCCGAGTCCCCGGCCGCAACCAGGGACGGCGGACAGCGGATCAGGGCCGGTTTTC
>JAFARZ010000179.1 GCA_019245115.1 Streptosporangiaceae bacterium
GAAGACATGCTCACCAAGCTCCGCCGCGTCCTGATCACCGCCCAGATTTCCCGAACCCGCAGCACACCCCCAACCCCCCAGGAAACCCGCGCCGTCCTCACCGCCTGGAAAGCAGCCGCCGCATAACTGCGAAACACCAGCTTCCGAGAGACCCTAATCTTCCGCAAGACGCGGGCCTACGATGCCCGATATGTGACGATAGCAAGGATTCGCGCCGCCCAGCCAGGAAGGTTTAGTACTGGGCCGGTTGCTGTCCTGCCAGGCGGCCCGTTTTTATCCCGTATGCCGGTGTGGCGTCGCAGTGCTCGCGCGGTTGATCCGGGCTTTGCGGTTACTTTTGTGCAGCCGGTGGCCAAAAAGCACCGCAGAGCCAGAAACCACCACGAAAACTGCCCGGAATGCCCGTTCCCCGCGACTCATTAACTGCTGCCTCGGCAACAGCCTCCCGCGCCCGGAGCAGGTCCCGGCCCAGCGCGATCGATGGCGCCATCGTCATCCCTGGCACCGCGCCGCCGCGCGAGCCAGGCCGGCCGCCGTGGGCACGGGCAAAGCGGGCGAACCTTGTCCGCCGCGGCACTAGCTGAGCGAGGCGGGAGTGACCGGTCGCTCAGTCGCGGCCGCGGGGTATGGCTGTATGGCTGGCGGTAGCCCAGAAATGTCAGACCCTCGGCGTAGCTTGGGTGCGTCGCCTCAGATCGACCACCGAGGGGGCTTCGTATGAAGCTACTGACCGCGACGAACCTTACTCAGGGCTACCGGGACAACGACTTCGACTTCTGCGTCGAGGGTGAGCTTGTTCATCTCGATCCACCCTGTGCCAAGGACCGGGACGATCCGGACGGCCCTTGCGGCTGCGGGCGCTCGTTTGGCGGGCTGAACTCGCATCTCGCTACGACCACGGTCGTGATCCGGGATGTGGCGGGCTTTACCGCCGAGGACTACGTGGAAGCGATCCGGTCCAGCCTTGACCAGCAAGGTTACGACTCATCGCAGGCGGTTCATGAGGCCGCCACCTTGTACTGCCTCGCGCAGTACTGGTCGGCTGGAACCGTGCTGGAACGGCGCCTGGACCAGATAGCCGCCCGCGCCGTCATCGGGCAACCCCAGTAAGGCTGGCTAGGTCCGGAGCGATAGACCGCGTGCGGCAAGGGCATCACGGAGCACCGATATCGCCTTGGGACCCATGCCATGCAATTGGCGAAGGGAGGATTCGCTCACGTCGGCGAGCTGGCCGAGTTCGGCGTACCCGGCGTTGGCCAGCGCTCGCCGTGCGGGCGCGGACAGGCCCCGTGGCCAGCCATTCTCGTGCTGTGGGGCGTCCTCGCGGCTACGCCGCGGTGAAGCGGGCGGTGAAGCGGGCGGTGAAGCGGGCACTGTGTTCTCCTTCCAGGTGACCGGGTGGCAGTTTGCGGCCGCACAGGACGAGCGCGAGATCCTGAGCGCTGCCCGTGACTGGCGGCCCTGAGCCGAACGCCCAGTCCATGTCGGTGGCGCGCAACTCGACGCCGGTCACTTCCGTGCCGAAGTACCGGATGATCTTCGGTGTCGTCATGCTCGGCAGTATCGTGCCGAGCCGCTCGGCTGGTACCGCCCATCCGATGCCGAGTGGCACCGTGATGTCGAGGGCGTGGATGACGTCGTGGGTGAGCGCGCCGAGATAGCCGCCGCCCGGCGGCTTCCACGGATGGTCCACGTTCTTCGCGAGAGCGGCGGTCAGCTCGGCTACCGTCAGCTCCCGCGCGTCCTGGCGAGCGCGCCGGTCGGCCATCTGGCTGAAGTTGCCACGCGACTTCGCGAGTTCGAGCATGAACCGCCGGCTCGAGTACCGGAACGGCATGGTGATATGGGCCACGACCTCCGCCACCCGCCAGCCGGCGCACAGCGTCGGTTCGTCCCATCGTTGCTCGGGCAGGTCGGCCAGCAGTGCCGCCAGATCGCCGCGCTGAACCGCGATCATCTTCTGGATGTCTTCCATTGCTGTCACGTCTCCTTCTCGGAAGGGGCTTACATGACCGCGACGAGCGGGACAGGGCTCAGATGGACATTTCGGGGGCTCCGGGGGTCGTCCTCCGGGCTAGCGCTGCGTTGAGTCGCTTATCCAGATATCGGCGCTCGGAATCGGTCGACGCCAGGTCCAGCGCCTCGCGGTACGCGGCAGCCGCCTCCTCATCCAGGCCCAGGCGTCGAAGCAGGTCAGCCCGGGTGGCCGGCAGCAGGTGGTAGCCGTCCAGCTTCCCAGCCGACTCCAGCGCCGCGACCAGCTTCAAGCCCGCGGCTGGCCCCTCCGCCATCCCGACCGCCACCGCCCGGTTGAGCTCCACCACCGGAGTGGGCAGGAACCGTGCCAGCTCGCCGTACAGCGCGGCGATCTCGGCCCAGTCCGTGTCGGCCGCGGTGGCGGCCGTCGCATGGCAGGCGGCGATCGCCGCCTGTAGCTGGTAGGGACCCGGCTGCCGATGGCGCAGGGCATCATCCAGCAGCGAGACACCTTCCGCGATCGAGGCCGCGTCCCACAAAGACCGATCCTGATCCTCAAGAGTGATCAGGTCACCGTAAGCGTCAATCCGGGCGGCCCGGCGCGAGTCTTGTAGCAGCATCAGCGCGAGCAGCCCAGCCGCCTCGGCCTCATCCGGCATCAGCGACACCAGCACCCGGGTCAGCCTGATCCCCTCAGCGCACAGGCCGACCCGGATCAGGTCGGCTCCGGCTGACGCGGAATAGCCCTCGTTGAACAGCAGGTACAGCACGCCGAGCACGCCCGGAACCCGGTCCGGCAGCAAATGTGCCGGCGGCACGCGATACGGGATGCCCGCGTTCTGGATCTTCTGCTTGGCCCGGACCAGTCGCTTGGCCATGGTGCCTTCGCTGGAGAGGAACGCCCTGGCGATCTCCGCGGTCGTCAGCCCAGCCAGGGTCCGCAGCGTGAGCGCGACGCGCGCCTCCAGCGACAGCGCCGGATGACAGCAGGTGAACATCAGCCGCAGCCGGTCATCCGGGATCCCGCTCGGATCATCCGGAACGGATGAGGGCTCATCGCGCAAGGACATGACGGCCACTTCGCGGAGCTTCGCCGCACCGACCTTCTCCCGCCGTAGCATGTCGATGGCGCGATTCCGGGCCGCCGTGGTCAGCCACGCGCCCGGCCGGTCAGGTATGCCGTCCCGCTCCCAGCGCTGGAGGGCCAGCGCGAACGCGTCCGCCGCGCATTCCTCGGCCAGGTCCCAGTTACCGGTGACCCGGATCAGCGTGGCCACGACCCGGCCCCACTCGTCACGGAACGCGGCGTCCACCGCTGCCTTGACGCCTGGGACACCAGCCGCCGGACCACTCACAGCATCTGCCGGATCTCGATCGTTCCGTAGGTGGCGGCCGGATGCGCGGCCGCGATCTCCACCGCCTCGTCGAAGCCGGCGCATTCGATGATACAGAACCCGCCCACCTGCTCCTTGGTCTCGGCGAACGGACCGTCGGCCAGCAGCAGCTGGCGCCGCCGGACCCGGACCGCTTTACCCTCGTCCGGCGGCCGGAGCCCGCCCCCGCCCACCAGGACTCCACGCCGGAGCATCTCGGTATCCCAGCCGCCGCAACCATCGTTCGCGTGCTCGGCCGCGGACTCGTCTCCCCTGATCAGCAGCATGTACTTCACAGGTCAACCGTAGCCCGGCCCGTCAAAAGCCAGCAGAGCGCGTTCAGCCATCTGAGCGTAGGCCGATAGGCTTCACGACATGTCCATCACCCGTGACGAGGTCGCGCACCTGGCGCGACTGTCCAGGATCTCGTTGACCGATGCCGAGCTGGATCACCTGGCGCCCCAGCTGGGCCAGATCCTCGCGGCGGTCGCGCAGGTCCAGGAGGTCGCCGCCGAGGGGATCCCGCCGACTTCGCACGCGACCGGCCTGACCAACGTGTTCCGCGACGACGAGCCACGGCCGTGCCTGACCCCGGCGCAAGCACTGGACCAGGCGCCCGCGGTAGAGCAGCAGCGGTTCAAGGTCCCGCGGATACTCGGAACGGAGGAGTGACGGTGGCCGCCAGTGACAGCAGCACTGAGCTGATCCGCCTCACCGCCGCGGACCTCTCAGCCAAGCTCGCCGCCAGGGAGGTATCCGCGACAGAGGTCACCCAGGCACACCTGGACCGGATAGCCGACGTAGACAGCCGCGTGCACGCGTTCCTGCACGTGGCCGCCGACCAGGCGCTCGCTCAGGCAAGAGAAGTAGACAACAAGCGCAACCAGGGCGAAGCGCTGCCGGAGCTGGCCGGCGTCCCGATCGCGGTCAAGGACGTCTTCACCACCAAGGGAATGCCCACCACATGCGGCTCTCGCATCCTCGACGGCTGGCACCCGCCCTACGACGCGACGATCACCCAGCGGCTCAAGGACAACGGCGTCATCATCCTCGGCAAGACCAACATGGACGAGTTCGCCATGGGCTCGTCCACCGAGAACTCGGCATTCGGTCCCAGCCACAACCCGTGGGATCTCAGCAAGGTTCCTGGCGGGTCGTCCGGCGGTTCCGCCGCCGCGGTGGGCGCCTATGAGGCGCCGCTGGCCATCGGCACCGACACCGGCGGGTCGATCCGCCAGCCCGCCGCGGTGTGCGGCATCGTCGGCACCAAGCCCACGTACGG
>JAFARZ010000293.1 GCA_019245115.1 Streptosporangiaceae bacterium
CCCCGCGCCCGCGCCGTCCCCCGCGCCCGCCCGTCCCCGCGCCCGACATTTCGCGATTTGCGCCGATTGTCGCGGAAGAAAAGAGCCTCCTGGAGAAAAAGGTGTCGGGAAACGCTACCTAATCTTCCATCGAGCTCTTTTCTTCCACGGGTGCACAGTGGCGATCGCGGCTTTTGCGGCGGTTTGTGCCTGCCGACGGCAGCCCCGCGCACGGTGTTGCTACCTAGCTACTCATGAGTAGCTTGGCTGTTGAGGACTAGGGGCGTAGTCGTGACTCGCTAGTAGTGTCACGAGCCGTTCACCACGGGGTGGTGCGCTACCGCTAGGGTTGACCCATGCGAGTGGGAGTGCTTACCGGTGGCGGCGACTGCCCCGGACTGAATGCCGTTATCCGGGCCGTGGTGCGCAAGGGCGTCCAGGAATATGGCCTTGAATTTGTCGGATTCCGGGATGGGTGGCGCGGGCCGCTCGAGGGTGACACGGTGCCGCTGGATGTGCAGGCCGTTCGCGGCATCCTGCCCCGCGGCGGGACCATCCTCGGATCGTCGCGCACCAATCCGCTCAAGAACGGCGGCAACGGTGGCCGCAACGGAATCGAGCGGATCAAGGACAACCTGGCCGGCCTCGGGGTGGACGCGCTGATCGCGATCGGCGGCGAGGACACGCTTGGTGTCGCCACCCGGCTCGGCGAGCAGGGCGTTCCTGTCGTCGGCGTGCCGAAGACGATCGACAATGACCTTGGCGCCACCGATTACACCTTCGGCTTCGATACCGCGGTGAACATCGCGATGGAGGCCATCGACCGGCTGCACACCACCGCGGAGAGCCACCACCGAGCGCTTATCGTCGAGGTCATGGGCCGGCACGCTGGCTGGATCGCGCTGCACGCCGGCCTGGCCGGCGGCGCGAACGTGATCCTCATCCCGGAGCGGCCGTTCGACATCGACAAGGTTTGCGCCTACGTCCAGCACCGGTTCCAGACCAGGTACGCGCCCATCGTGGTGGTTGCCGAGGGCGCCCACCCGATGGCCGAGCAGGTCGCGGTCAGCACCGAGATGCTTGACTCGTTCGGTCACGTGCGCCTCGGCGGAGCGGGTCAGATGCTTGCCGAAGAGATCGAGAAGCGGACCGGCAAGGAAGCCCGCTGCACGGTGCTCGGGCACATCCAGCGCGGCGGCACGCCGACGGCGTTCGACCGGGTGCTGGCCACCAGGTTCGGAGTGCACGCGGTCGAGGCGGTACACGACGAGGCGTTCGGCATCATGGTCGCGCTGCGTGGCACGAACATCGTGCGCGTCCCGCTGGCCGAGGCCACCAGCCAGCTCAAACTGGTTCCGCCGCAGCGCTACGCCGAGGCCGAGATCTTCTTCGGCTAAGATCCCGCGCCACCTCTAAGATCCCGCGCCACCTCTAAGATCCGCGTCACCTCTGAATCCCGCACAGCGCCGAGCGCGGTCTATCGCCGGTTGCGTTCCCGCTACTCGTCTGCTTATACTCGTCTACGAGTACTTGGGAACGAGGATTCGCAAACGAGGTGATTACGGATGGCGAAGCGGCGGAAGGTGGGCAACCTGCTGGCGCTGTCGCTGCTCTCGGTGCTGATGCAGCGGCCGATGTATCCCTACGAGATGGCTTCGGTGCTGCGGGAATACGGCAAGGATCAGGCCATCAAGATCAACTGGGGTTCGCTCTACACGGTGGTGCAGAACCTGGAGAAGCACGGCTTCATCGAGGCCGTGCAGGTCGCCAGGGAGGGTCGGCAGCCGGAACGCACGACCTACCGGATCACTGACGCCGGACGGGCCGAGCTTCACGACTGGCTGCGTGAGCTGCTCGGCGAGCCGGAACGGGAGTACACCAGGTTCGAGGCCGGGCTGTCCGATTGCGCCAACCTGCCCCCGGATGAGGTGATCGCGCTGCTCCGCCAGCGGCTTCGGTCGCTCGACGCGGACAACGACCGCCTTGCGGCCGGCCTGGCCGAGACGGGCCGGCATGTGCCCCGGCTGTTCCTCATCGAGACCGAGTACCACCTGGCCATGCGCCGGGCCGAGGCGGACTGGGTGCGCGCCCTGCTGGCCGAATTCGAGGGCGGTACGTTCCCGGGCCTGGACCTGTGGGCGGCACTGCACAAGATCGGCGCGTTCGACGGCAGCGGCAAGATACCTGAGCTTCCGGAAGGGCTCGAGGTACCGCCTGAATTCAGCATGCTCAACAGGCAGCAGCCGGAAGGAGGGGCCGGGTAGCAACGCAAACCCCGGCCTGGTGCGGCAACACGCAGACCGGGGCAATGACCTCAAACCGATCCCGCGAGGTTACGGCTAACGAGGCGTCACTCAATAGTCTAGCCATTTCTCCTCGCGGGCCAGAAATCACGAGGAGTTACGACAGTGAGTTCTGTCGACTGTGCCGTGACGGCACATCAACTGGTGAAGACATACCCGGTCCGCGGCAAGAAGGACCGGATCACGGCGCTCGACGGGCTGAGTCTCGCGGTTCCGCGCGGCATTGTCTTCGGGCTTTTGGGACCGAACGGCGCCGGTAAATCGACCACGGTCAAGGTTCTCACCTCCCTGGCGCGGCCGGATTCCGGTGGTGCTTCGGTCGAGGGAATCGATGTACTGCGGGATCCGGCCCGGGTGCGGCAGGTCATCGGGGTCGTCGCGCAGCGGTCCGGGGCGGATCCGACCGCGACCGGACGGGAGAACCTGCTTCTCCAAGGACGGCTCTACGGACTGCGGGGTTCCGCGGTACGGTCCCGTGCGGACTGGCTGCTGGCGCATTTTGGGCTGTCAGATGCGGCGGGGCGGCTGGTCAAGACGTATTCCGGCGGCATGCAGCGCCGGCTCGACGTCGCGCTCGGCTTGATCCACCGGCCTTCGGTGCTGTTCCTGGACGAACCGACGACCGGCCTGGACCCGGAGTCCCGGGCCGCGATGTGGCAGGAGATCGCGCGGCTTGCCTCTGGCGAAGGCCTGACCGTGCTGCTCACCACGCATTACCTGGAGGAAGCCGACCGGCTGGCCAGTCAGCTGGCCATCGTGGACCACGGCCGGGTGGTAGTCACCGGCACGCCGGACTCGCTGAAAGGCGAACTGCGTGGCGATGTGGTCCAGGCGATGCTGCCGGCCGGGGCCGACACGGGCTTCGTGCGGTCCGCGCTGACCGGGCTGCCGGAGGTGCGGGAGGTCCTGGTGGCGGGCCGGAACGTCTCGGCCCGTAGCGACGACGGTGCGGCGGCGGTGCCCGTCGTGCTGGACGCCCTGTCGCGGGCGGGCGCGCCCGCGGTGTCGGTGACCGTCGCCCGGCCCTCGCTGGACGAGGTCTACCTGCGGTACACCGGTCGCCGGTATGGCGAGGGCGGCTCATCGGGGGACGAAGTCAGCGGTGAACCGACCGGACACGATCTAGCGGAGGCGAGCAAGTGATGGCGACCATGGACGTCACTATTCCGCAGGTCACCCGGGAACGGTCCGCGTTCGGGACCACGCTGGCGCACACCGCGTACCTGACCGGACGGAAGATGCACGCACTGGCCAGGAATCCCTGGGTGCTGGCGTTCAGCCTGGTACAGCCGGCCGTCTGGCTGTTCCTGTTCGGCGAGCTGTTCCGGCGCGTCATCGATATACCTGGCTTCCGCTTCGGCGGGTCCTACCTCGACTATCTGATTCCGGGCGTCGTGGCGATGAACGCCATGTCCAACAACATGTGGGCGGGCATGGCGATGATCGAGGAGATCGAGCGCGGCACGCTGAACCGGTTCCTGGTCTCGCCGGCCAGCCGAATCGGGATCATGAACGCGACGGTGGCGGAGCAGGCGGTCGCGACATCCGTCCAGACGCTGATCATCCTGCTGCTCGGCCTGGCCGGCGGGGCGGCCTATCCGGGCGGAGTCGGCGGCTGCGTGCTGCTCATACTGGCATCGATCCTGGTCGGCGTCGTGTTCGGCGCCTTGTCCAACGTGACCGGCATGCTGCTGGGATCCCGTGAGGCGATCATCGGCGTGTACACGTTTTTCATGCTGCCGCTGATGTTCCTGTCGTCGGCGTTCATCCAGACCAGCCTGATGCCGGGATGGATGCAGGCGATCGCGTCGCGCAACCCGCTCAACTGGGTGGTGCAGGTCGGCCGCTCGGTGCTCGCGGCGAATCCGGACTGGGGCGCCGTGGCGGTTCGCTGTGGCGGGCTGCTCGCGCTGGCGGTGGGGTGCGTGGCGCTGTCGGTGGTGACGTTCCGCTCCTACGCCAAGAACGTCTGACTCCGGCGTGACCGCCGGTTAACCCCGGCGCGACAAAGGCGGGCGGATCTCCGGTGACCTCCGGGACCCGCCCGCCTTGCTGCCTGCCGCGATCAGACGACGGCGGTGACCTCAACCTCGAGCAGGGCACCCGGGACGGCCAGGCGCGACACCTCGACAGTGGTGCTGGTGGGGAGCGCGTCGGCGGAGAGGCGCTTCCGGCGTGCTTGCGCGTATTCGGAGATGCGGTCCATGTCGGTCAGGTACGTCCGGATGTTGACGATGTGCTCGAAGGTGGCGCCGTGCGCGGCGAGGATCGTGCCGATCTGCTCGAAGATGGCGGTGGCCTGGGCGGTCATGTCGTCTGGGCCGATCAGCTTGCCGTCTTCGTCGGTTGCGATCTGGCCGGAAAGGATGAGGAGGCGGGCCCCGGCCAGGTCGATGCGAGCCACGTGGGAGTAACGCCCGGGCGGAGGTGCCGGCACGCCTAGCGGATTGTCGAAGAGCGTCATGCGGCCAGGCTAGGGATGACCGTGGTATGTGACAAGCGAATACTTCACATATAAGCCATGCTTAGTTAGCATTGGTCGCTGTGGACACAGAATTGCTGCGAGTGTTTCGTGACGTGGCCCAGCACGGATCGTTCACCGCGGCGGCCAGGGGCCTCGGGTATACGCAATCCGCTGTGTCCCGGCAGATCTCGGTCCTGGAGAACGAGTTCGGGGCGCCGCTGTTCGACCGGCTGGCCCGCGGGGTGCGGCTGACCGAATCCGGCCGCTCGCTGCTGCCGCACGCCGAGGCTGTGCTGCAGCGCGTGGCGGTCGCGGCCGCCGACATCCAGGCACTGCGGCATCTCGACCATGGACGGCTCCGGGTCGGGGCGTTTCCGACCGCCGACGCCGCCCTGGTGCCGCGGGCGGTGGCGGCCTTCCGCCAGGCTCATCCCGGTGTGGAGCTGATGTTCGCGGAGGGGTTCGTCCGCGACCTGGTGGTGCGGGTATCGGAAGGCGGGCTTGATGTCGCGGTCGTCACGTCCACCGTTACCGGCCTGGTCGAGGGACTGGAATTGCGGCACGTCATGGACGACCAGATGTTCGTGGCCGTGCATCCCTCCCATCCAGCGGCTAGCCGGGACGTGATCCGGCTGGCCGACCTGGCCGAAGACGACTGGATAGCGGGTAGCTCGCGGCTCGAGGAGACGCTGTTCGCCGCGGCCGAAGGCCCAGGCCAATCAAACACTGCGGCCGAAGGCCCAGGCCAGTCAGACGCCACGGGCGGAACGCCGTTCCGGCCGCGGATCAGGTACGTGATCCGGGAATGGGTAGCCAAGCAGGGATTCGTCGCGGCCGGGCTCGGCGTGACGCTCATACCGTCGCTGGCGATGGGGTCGGCTCGCCCGGACGTTGTGCTGGTCCCGCTGCACCCGGACGATTCACCGATCCGGAAGGTCTATGCGGCCACCCCGGCCGCGATCACCCCGCCCGCCGCGCTGGCCTCGTTCCTGGGCTTTCTCGACGATGCCGCGGCCGAGGTCGTATCCCGCGCCAGCGGGCGGGGTAGTTAACGCGGCACGGGTGGGCCCCAGCGCTGTCACAGCGCTCACCGGCCCAGCGTCGGCTATCCCGGCGTCGGCTATCCCGGCGTCAACCATGGCGGTCGCCGGAACGGCCGGGCGACTGCGCATCTGCCGCACGTCACGGGGGATGAGGGCGAGCGCGGACGCGATCACGATCGCCGCGGCCGCTGCGTACTGCGCGGCGGACACGCCGATCGCGGCCGCGAGCGGCCCGGCGACCAGGGCGCCGGCCGGCATGGCCATGACCGAGCCCAGGACGTCGTAAGACGACACGCGGGCCAGCATTCCCGGCGGGATGTTCCGCGCCATCGCCACGGTCCACTGCACCATCATCATCTCGACCAGCACGCCGAGGCCGAACGACACGACGCATACCAGCGGCAACGGCAGCACCATGGCCAGGGACAGTGGCGACACCGCTATCGCGGCCCCGGCGAGCACGACGAACAGCATGGGTCGCCCGGGCGTGATCCGCAGGGACGCCAGACCGCCCGCGATCAGTCCCAGCGAGTCCGCCGCCGTGATCGCGCCCCACGCCGCCGGGCCGCCGAGATGGGCCTTGGCCACCACCGGGCCCAGCACCGAGAATGCGCCATACCAGGCCATCATCACGATGCAGAACTGGGCGACGATCGCCCAAAGCCAGGTGTGCGACCGGAACTCCGACCATCCCTCACGCAATTCGGCCAGCAACGACCGCGAAGCCGGATCGGCAACCCCGCTGATCCGGTCGCGCGCGCCCCGGATGGACAGCAGCATCGGCACCGTCCCAGTCATCCCGATGCCGCACAACGACAGCGCCCACCCCGGACCAGTCGCCGCCACCAGCAGACCGGCCACCGCGGCGCCGGCCATCTGGCCGGTGTTCATGGCGAGCCTGCTGATGGCGCTCGCGTCCTGAAGCATCGTGTCCGGCACGAGCCGGGGGAGCAGTGCCTGGGAGGCCGGGTAGAAGATGGCGGTGCCCGTCCCGGTCACAGCTTCCAGGCAGATCATCAGCCATAGCGGCGGCCGTCCGGTCAGTACCAGCAGACCGAAGGTCCCCTCGCCGATCGCGATCATCAAGTTGGCGGCGATGATCACCCGCTGCGGCGGGAAGCGGTCGGCGGCGACGCCGCCAATGAGCGCGAATATCAGCGAGGGCGCGATCTGCGCCGCGAGCACGTAGGACAGGTCGGACGGCGATCCGGTGGACCGCAGGACCGCGAACGAGACACCCACCAGCGAGAACCCGAACGCCGCGGGTGCCAGCAGCCGGTCGGCGAGCAGCAGCCGGAAGTCCCGGATACCCAATACCGGAAAGCGGCCGATAGCACGCCCCCGTGACATCTGCCTCGTCCTCTCTGGCTGAGGGATGCTGATCCTCCAGGCAACCTGGCTGATCCGCTGGCCTGACTCGCCGTTCAACGGTAATCGCGCGCCAGATGACCTGGCAATTTGTTTTCGCTCGAGCGCAGCCTCGCGCACGCGTCAGCGGAACTGGTCGATCCGGGTCCAGATCGACGGCGGATGGTCCTCGACCGGCAGCCACAGCATCGGCTGTCGGCCGTCATACCGGGCCTGGAACCCCCGGTCCCCGGGATAACGTCCTCGCCGGTCCGGCCAGACAACCTGCAAGTGGGCCGGGCGGTCGCCGAAGGCATACCCGTAATACCGGTCGGACAGCGCGAACATGCTCGTCTGCCGCCAGCTCGCGTGGACCGGGCGAATGGTCAGCGTGCACGGGCAGATCCCGTCGACATCGTCCGCGACATCGACTGGCGTCCCATCGGCGACCCGTTCGGCGATGGAATTCAAGATGATCGTCATGTGCTCGTCGGGGAGCCCGGCCATGGTGAGTTCCGGGCGGTCCTGGCTCAGCCAGAGGCCGACGGTGTACGCCCACGGTGGCGTGAACGCGTCGCTCCGCATCGTGGCGACCGACCAGCCGACCGTGCTGATATCGCCGGCGACCGCCCGCATCTGGGCTTCCGGATTGATCCCAGCCGCGAGCGCCTCGCACTCGGCGCATCGGCAGCGGTTCGGCAACGGGTTGGCGCGGCGTCTGCGTGGTGGGTTCATCATGCTGGATACGTTACGACGAGGGTCTGACATTTTCGGGGCCGCTCGCCGCGAAAGCTCGCACTGATTTTCTAGCATAGGGCCCGTCCCCCCGCGGCCCCTGCCTAGGGGACCGCCGCCCCCGGTCTAGTGCCCGGCGCGAGCCCGGAATGCCGCTGTCTTGACCCGGTTCTGGCATGAAGTTGAGCAGAACCGCCGGGTGCCGTTGCGCGAGATGTCCACGTAGACCCGGTCGCATCGGGGCGCGGTGCATACGCCGAGCCGGTCGTACAGTTCGCCGCCGAGCACGACCGCCAGGCCGGTGGCGCAGCCGGCCGCCCACCCGCTGACCATGGAATTGTCCGCGGCGGTGAAGTGCAGGTGCCACGGCTCCCCGTCGTGTCGTTCCAGGGCGGGCCGGGCCCCGGTCCGGACCAGCATGGCGTTGACCAGTTCGGCCGCCGAGTCGACCGACCCCGCGGCCACCGCCGCGAACACTTCCCGCAGCTCGGCGGCCACGAAGCAGAACGACGCGGCCTCCTCCCATGACACCTCACGTCGGCTGCCGCCCGCGCGCAACAGCGCGGTAACCGCCTCGGTGCGCGCCGAATCCTCCGGCGGCTGGTACTCGCGCCCGCGGGAGTATCCGGGCGTGAGCAGGTTCACAAGGCCGACCGTCACCTGGACCACCCTGTCAGTGTGACTGTTGAAATCCATTTGCCCAGTTACAGCTCCTGTCCTTACTCTCGTAACTGTCGAAGCCATCTTAGCCAGTAACAGGAGGCCGTAACCCCATGCCGGACCTGGACCGTGCCACCGCGCAAGCCTGGATCGACCGCTGGGACCGCCAGCAGGAGGAAAACCTCCCCGACCGCGAGGAAAGGTTCACCGCGCTGATCGATGCCGTCGAAGCGGCCGTCGGCCGGGATGATCCGCTCATCCTTGACCTGGGCTGCGGCCCGGGCTCGCTGGCCATCCGGCTCCTTGACCGCATTCCGGGCGCCAATGTCATCGGCATCGACGCTGACCCGGTGACGCTCGCGCTCGGCCAGGCCGCGTACGGTGCCACATACGAGAACCTCCGCTTCATCGACTTGGACCTGCGTGTTCCCGGCTGGTCGAGCCGTCTGCCGGAGAAAGCCGACGCCGCGGTGAGCACGACCGCGCTGCACTGGCTGTACGAGCCGGAGCTGATCGCGCTGTACAAGGAACTGGCTACCGTCCTGAAGCCCGGCGGCCTGCTGCTCGACGGCGACCACTTCCAGGTGAACGAGCGGGAGAGCCCGATCCTGGCCCGCCTCGACCGGGCCGTGCGCCAGCGGGAGAACACACGGCGATTCCCTGACGGGCACGCCGAGAGCTGGTACGGCTGGTGGGAGGCGGTCACCGCCGATCCGCTGCTGCGCGAGTTCGCGACCGAGCGCCAGCGTCGCCGGGTCGAAGCCGGTCATCACGATGCGGAATCGACACACCTGGCCACTCACGTCAATGCGCTCAAGGCGGCTGGCTTCGCCGAGATCGGCACCCTGTGGCAGCGCGGGGACAACCGCCTGCTCTGCGCGGCCCTCGCGGAAGCGTAAGCCGCCTGATCGCCTCGAGGCCGCCCATCCCTGACAGCCCTGCTCGGGAACCCCGGCTCGGCCGGATGAACCCGCCCCTCAGCGTGACGATGGCGCCATTCATCGCGTTGAGTGGAGGATTGTCCGGTTCTAGCGACATCAATGGCGCCATCGATGTCGTCAGCGCGTAGTGACGGCCGCGGGCCGATTTGTCAGGATCTGACCGCTATGTGACGGCGGCTGCGGTGGACGACACGGAGGAAAAGAGCTTCGCGGAGGATAGGGCGCCGGTTTCCGGCGCCTCTTCTTCCAGAACGCTCTTTTCTTCCGCGAGATGGCCGACCCAGTGCCCACTATGTGGCGATTTGCACAGTTCGCCAGGCGGCCAGCGCATTGCCGCAAAAGCTGACATGCCGGAAATGTCCCACATGTCGCAAACGCAAACGCCGTGACCTAACGACCCATGATCTCAGTGACGGCGCGCGTAGGCGACGTTGATGATCCCGATCACGATCCAGATCAGCGCGACCAGCGCTCCCGATGGGGCGCTGTTGGCCTGGTAACTAGGGTGCAGCACGACGCCGGTCGCTCCGACGGCGAGCCCCATCGAGCCCAGCGCCAGCATCACGTGACCGAACCCCAGCCGCCCCTGGGCCTGAGCGCGCTGCGCCCGCCACTGCCGAGGCGGGGGCATCATCTCCCGCGCGTATGCGTTCAGCTGAGTCTCGACCCGCCGGTCGATCTCCTCGCCGATGCGCTCGACAAGGCCCTCGGCCACCGCGGTGTCATATTTTGGTCCCAGATCGCGGTGCGCCCCCGCGGAAGCCCTGATTTCCTCGCTGATGCTCACGCGGTAACGCTAACCGTAGCCGCACGTCGCGGGCACTGGTGCTAGCACCCGGATTGTCCCTACCGCTGGCACCATCAGGGACTGGCACACTGTTTTACGATTGGTCGGAGGGTGCCGATGGATGTAGCAACTGAGTTCACTGCCGAGAGCGAGCCGTGTGTTCTGCTCAAACTGGGCGAAATCGTGCTCAAGGGGCGGAACCGCCAGCAATTCGATCACATCCTCCAGGGCAACATCCGGACCGCCGTCCGAGACACGGGAGTACCGGTCGGACTCCGGCAGCGAGACGGCGTGATCGTGCTGCGGGTCACCGACGGCCCGGACCGCGGTCAGCCCGAATGGGCGAAGGCGGCGGATCACATCGCCGAGCGAGTCCGTGACGTCCCTGGCATCGCCCGGGTATGCCGCCCGGCTCGGGTCCCGAAGACGCCCGAAGCCGCGGTAGCCGCCGCCGTCGCGGCGACGGCGCGAACCAAGGGCGCGTTCGCGGTGCGCGCCCGGCGACGCGACAAGCGCTTCCCGGTCACCTCCACCGAACTCGCCGTCCTGATCGGCCGCGAGATCCAGCGGGCGCACGGCCTGCCGGTTAACCTGAGGCGCCCCGACACCGAGGTCTTCGTCGAGGTCGACGAGGATGAGGTGTTCGTGTACACGCAGGGGATGGCGGGCCAGGGCGGCCTCCCGGTAGGTATGAGCGGTCGCGCCGTCGTGCTGATGTCCGGCGGCATCGACTCCCCGGTGGCGGCCTACCGGATGATGCGGCGTGGCATGCGCTGTTTCTTCCTGCATTTCTCCGGGATGCCGCTTACCGGCCCCGAGTCGATCTACAAGGCCTACGCGCTGGTCCGTGGCCTCGACCGGTTCCAGGGCGGATCGCGGTTGTTCGTGGTCCCGTTCGGCAAGGCGCAGCAGGCGCTGGCTTCCTCGGGCGCGGATCGCCTGCAGATCATGGCTCAACGGCGGCTGATGCTCAAGACCGGCGCCGCGCTGGCCAAGCGACTGGGCGGAGCGGCGCTGGTGACCGGTGACTCACTCGGCCAGGTCAGCAGCCAGACCCTCCCCAACATCACGGCGCTCGATGACGCCGTCCGGCTGCCTATCCTGCGCCCGCTGATCGGCTGGGACAAGACCGAGATCATGGCCGAGGCCCGCCGCATCCGCACCCTGGCCATCTCCGAACTTCCCGACCAGGATTGCTGCACGCTGCTGACGCCCCGTCGCGTGGAGACCAAGGCCCGGATATCGGATCTCCGCCGCCTGGAATCCCGCCTGGACGCCGAGGACCTCGCCGAAGAACTGGCCCTCACCGCCCAGGAATATAGACAAGAAACCCCATTATCGCGAACGGCGGTGGCTCACCCGTCCGCACAGCGGTCAGGCGGAGGCGGCCGGCGGCTCACCCTTGGTGTCCTCGATGCCCAGCTTCGCCTCGATCGCGGCCAGCCGCCGGTTGATGATCCGCAGCTGCCCGGCGATCTCCTCCAGCGCGGCCGCCGATGGGCGCACCCGCAGCGAGGCGGCCCTGAGACCGGGGAAAGCCGTCCCCCCGGACTCCTGCGGCAGACGGCCCTCGCCACCCCTCGGTTCGAGCAGGTGGGCGACCTGCTGCCGGGCCCGCTCGAGGGTGACGCCGTTCGCGATAAGCACCTGCCCCGCGATGCCATCGCTCTCATGGAGGAGGCCGAGCAGGATGTGCTCGGTGCCGATGTAGCCGCTTTTGAGCCGCACCGACTCGCGCAGGGCCTCCTCGAGCGTCTTCTTCGCACGGGGCGTGAACGGAATATGCCCGGACTGCTGCTCCGCCTCTTGCCCGCGGCCGATGATGGCCATGACCTCGTCGCTGAGCGCGTCCAGGTCGATGTGCAGCGACCGGAGCGTCTTCACCCCGAGGCCCTCGCCCAGACGGATGAGGCCGAGCAGGATATGCTCCGTGCCGATGTAATTGTGATGCAGCCCTCTGGCTTCTTCCTGGGCCACGACTACCACCCGCCGCGCCCGGTCGGTAAACCGCTCAAACATCCTCCCAGTTTCCACCCCGTCCAGACATCGGGGAAATATCGGGAGACATATGTCTCCCGCGGCGAGCGAAGCGAGCTTCGCGGACCCTCCTGAAGCAACCGGGACGAGGGTCTCCCGCATTAACCCCCCCGGAGCAACCGGGACGAGGGTCTCCCGCATTAACCCCACCGAAGCAACCGGGACGAGGGTCAGCCCCCGCGGCGAGCGCAGCGAGCTTCGCGGGTCGCCTGGCCGCGAGGGGCCCGGAGGGCCCTTCCGGCCAGGTGACACTAACGGCGAGAAGCGGCGCGAACGGGGGGCCTGGGGGGTTGGTTTATACCCCCCAGAAGATACAGCGTTCTTCCGACCAGCGGGGACAAGTGGGCGGCGACGCTGGCCAGCTCACGGAGGTCGGATTCGACCAGTGCCTGCGGGCCGTCGCACAGCGCGGCCTCCGGGTGCGGGTGCACGTCGACGATGATGCCGTCGGCGCCCACGGCGATCGCGGCGCGGGACAGCGGGAGGACAAGGTCGCGTCGTCCGCCGGAGTGCGACGGGTCCACGATCACCGGAAGGTGCGAGAGCCGCTGGGCGACCGGCACGGCGCTGATGTCCAGCGTGTTCCTCGTCGCTTTCTCGAACGTGCGGATGCCGCGCTCGCACAGCACGATGTCGAGGTTGCCGCGCTGGGCGATGTACTCCGCGGCCATCAGCCATTCCTCGATGGTGGCGTTCATGCCGCGCTTGAGCATGACCGGCTTGCCCACGCCGCCGACCGCCTGTAGCAGCGGGAAGTTCTGCATGTTGCGGGTGCCGACCTGGAGCATGTCGGCGTAGCTTGCCACCAGTTCCACGTCGCTGGGGTCGACCACCTCGGTGACGATCGGCAGGCCGGTCTCGGCGCGTACGTCGGCCAGGATCTTCAGGCCCGCTTCGCCCAGCCCCTGGAATGCGTACGGGGAACTGCGCGGCTTGTAGGCGCCACCGCGCAGCAGCGACGCCCCGGCCGCCCGCGCCATCAGGGCCGATGCCAGTGTCTGCTCCGCGGTTTCCACCGCGCACGGTCCGGCGATGACGGTCAGCGTGTCCGGGCCGATGGGCACGCCCGCGACCCGGATCACCGAGCGCTCCCGGTGATGCTCCCTGCTCACCAGCTTGTACGGGGCGGAGATCCGCACCACGTCGCTGACTCCCGGCAAGGATCGCAGGTTCAGCGTGCTGAAATGCTCGACATCGCCGACCAGTCCGACGATCGTCCGGGTCACGCCCCTGCTGACGAAGGCGTCGCCACCCGCCGCGCGCACCAGGTCGACGACGCCATCGATTTCCTGTTCTCCGGCCTCCGCGGCCATCACTACCACCATCGTTCCGCCTCCTTACACACAAAAAACCCCGGGCCGCTGGCCCGGGGCTCCTAGGTCGTCTGCGTCAGTGTTGCTCCGTCTGGGGCAAGGTCTGGCGGGCGACCGTCCGGGAACCGGGCCGGTAGCCAAACCAAAACCAGAACTGCTGGCGCATGGCACACACGATACCGCATGCCCCTGGCCCGCGCCCGCCCCGCGGAAGATTAGAGCCCTCCGGAAGGAAAGGCTTCGGAAACCGGTGCCCAAAGCTCCGCAAGGCTCCAATCCTCCATGTCCACCCGGACCCGGTCGGCTTATTCAGGGCGCTAGGCGTGTTCAGGAAGTGGGCCGGGGTGGATGCATTAGGGATGGTTGGCGCAACGTACCCCTCCCAAGGGGATGGTTGGCGCAACGTGCCCCTAATGGGCGCCCGGCCGGCCAAGTTTGCGCACTTCTTAGAGATCGCGCCCACCTCCCAGGAGTCCGCGAATTAGCCGACAACATCCATCCGTGACCGAAACTGGACATATACCGAAATATCCGGTGAGTGGTGGGTCCGGGCGCGGGGGGTCCGGCGCGGGAATGGTGGGTGCGGGCGCGGGGGTGGTGAGGGAAAGAGGGGCGGGTGCGGGCGCGGGGTGGTGAGGGAAAGACGGGCGGGTGCGGGCACGGGGTGGTGCTGAAGGTTCGGTGGGAGAAGAGGGAGTGGGGGAGTGGGGGTTAGAAGCCGCCGCGGCCGCCGCCGCCGTTGTTGAAGGGGTTGACGAAGAGCGTGACCGTGCTGCCGCGGGGGGCCATGGTCTGCGGGTTCGGGTCGGTGTTCCACACGATGCCGAGGATGTCCGGACCGGAGGCAACCGTGACCTTGAACCCGGCGGCCAGCAGGGCCAGCCTGGCCTGCGCCAGGCTCTGGTCGAGCACGTTGGGCACCGCGACGAGCTGAGGACCGGTGGACACCTTTATCGTCACGGATTCGCCGGGCTGTATCGGCAAGTCAGGTTTGACCGACTGTCCGGTGATCTGGCCCTGCGGCTGCTGGCTGTTGTTGTCGGGCAACGCGTTCAGCGTGACGTTGTCCTGCAGCGCGAGCTGCCTGGCGTCCGTCACCTGCATGCCGACGAAGTCAGGCATCGGCAGCCCGGCGGCAACCTGGAGCACCACCGTCTGGGTCTGCTGCATGGTGGTCCCGGCCTTCGGCATGACGCCGACGACGGTACCCTTCGCGGATTTCGACCCGACCTGCTGGATGGAGTAATGAGTGAGGTGGCGGCTGGCCAGGCCGGCCACCGCGGCGTCTTGTGTCTCGCCCTTCACGTCCGGAACGACCGAGGTGAACGGGCCGGCCGAGACGAGGAGGACGATCTTCGCACCATGAGCCGCCCGCCCCGACGGTGAGGTGGCGGCCGCCAGCCCCTGCGCCACCGTGTTGCTGTGCTCGGTGCCCATCGCGACCTGGAACCCTCGCATGGTCAGCGCCTGCTTGGCCAAGGTCACGGTCTCGTTGGTCACCGACGGGATGGACACGTACTGACCCGAGGTGAACCACCACCCGCCGAGGCCGATTCCGGCGATCACCGCGAGGCCGAGTGCTACGAAGACGAGGCGCTTGCTGAACAGCCACCGCCCGAGGAACTGGTCCCGGCCACCGCCCGCATGCCGGTATGCCTCTTCGCGCTGCACGATCAGCGTGTGGTTGCCGCCGGTTCCGAACCCGCCGGTGCTGAACTCGCGCGCCCAGTCATCGGCGGGCGGGGCGCCGGCCGCGTGCCGCCCGCTACCGCGCGGCCGCTGCGCGCTGGCCGCGCCGACGGGAGCGTCGAGGTGGTCCAGCCAGGGAGCTTCCTCCAGGCCCTGGACGCCGACGCCGATCAGTCCGGTGAGGCCGCTGTGCTCTCCGGTCTGGCCGGTGTCGGAGCGGCTGAGCATGAGCTCGTCCTGGATCTTGCGGATCGCGCGGCCGAACGCGGCGGCGTCGGCGAAGCGTCGCCCCGGATCCCGCTCGGTGGCGGCCAGGACGAGCCGGTCCAGCGCGGCCGGGATACCTGGCACGGTCGCCGACGGCGCCGGCACGTCCTCGTTCACGTGCTGGTAGGCGACGGATATCGGAGTTTCCCCGGTGAACGGCTGCCGTCCGGTCAGCAGCTCGTACAGCAGCACGCCGGCCGAGTAGACGTCGCTGCGCGGACCGGCCGGGAATTCGCCGGTGACCTGTTCCGGCGCCAGGTAGGCGACCGTACCGATGATCATGCCTGATCGGGTGTGGCCGGCCGCCGCGTTCGCGCGGGCCAGGCCGAAGTCCGCCACCTTCACCCGGCCGTCGGTGGTGATCAGGACGTTCTCCGGCTTGACGTCGCGGTGCACGATGCCGGAGGCGTGAGCGGCGTCGAGGCCGTCGAGCACGCCAGTCATGATGTCCAGCGCCGCGGCGGGAGAGAACCGCCCGCGAGCGCGAAGCACCTGCTTCAGCGTCTGACCCGGCACATACTCCATCGCCAGGTAAAGGAACGGCCCGTCAGCGCCCTGGTCGTAGACCGCCACCACATTCTGGTGCGACAGCCGCGCCACGGACTTCGCCTCGCCGATGAACCGGCGCACGAAGTCATCGTCCCGGGCCAGCTCCGCGTGCATGACCTTGAGCGCGACCTGGCGGTCGAGCCGGTTATCCATGGCCTGGTAGACCGTGGCCATGCCGCCGTGGGCGATGCGCGCCGCCACCGCGTAGCGCCCGTCGATCAGGCGCCCGGTAACGGGGTCGGCCAGCGTATCGTCCATTGGAAGCGAGTTTACGGTTCCTCCAGCGGTTCTGACGTAGTTAATGAGTTTGTCACGAGTCGCATGGCGGATATGTAGATCGTGGGTGAAGCACCACCGTACGTTCGTGGTAAATATTCTCTTGAGCTATGGCTGACGTCGAGCAAGTGATGGTGGTCGGCGCGGGCCTGGCCGGCCTGCGGACGGCCGAAGAACTGCGGACGCGCGGGTATGCCGGCCGCATCTCGCTGATCGGCGCGGAGGCGCGGCCCCCGTATGACCGGCCGCCGCTGTCGAAGAAGGTGCTGACCGAGGTCGATCCGCCCGATCCTTCGTTGCGGGCGGATTTCGCGGCCCTCGACGTGGACTTCCGGCCGGGCCGCGAGGTGGCCAGCCTCGGCGAACTTGGCGACTGGGACCGGCTGGTGCTCGCGACCGGGGCGCTGCCGGTGAGGCTGCCCGGACCTGGTCCGCAGCGCGTGCTGCGCACCCATGACGACGCGCTGGCCCTGCGGGAGGTGCTGAAGCCCGGAATGCGGCTGGCCATCATCGGGGCCGGCTGGATCGGGGCGGAGCTGGCCACCGCCGCGGTAGGTCACGGCTGCGAGGTCGCCGTGGTCGAGGCGGGCGTGACGCCGGTCGCGGGCGCGGTCAGTCCGGCCATCGGGGCGCACATGGCGCGATGGTACGAAGAGGCCGGAATCGACCTGCGCGTCGAGACACCCGTGGAGTCGGTCGAGGCCGGGGGGCTGGCGCTGCGCGGCGGCGACTGGGTCGCCGCGGACGAGATCGTGACCGCCGTGGGGGTGCGGCCGGCGGTGGGCTGGCTGGCCGGTGCGGACGGGCTAGTGCTGGAGAACGGTGTCGCGGTCGACGGCGGCCTGCGTGCGTCGCTGCCAGGCGTGTTCGCGGTCGGGGACTGCGCGGCGTTCTGGTCGTCGCGGTTCGGCCGGCGGCTTCGGTTCGAGCACTGGGACGTGGCATTGCACGCGCCCGAGGTGGTCGCGGCCAACGTGCTCGGCGGGGACGAGGTGTACGACCCGGTGCCGTACTTCTGGTCCGAGCAGTTCGGCCGGATGGTGCAGTATGTCGGATATCACGGGGACGCCGCGGAGCTGGTCTGGCGCGGCGATCCGGCTCAGGATCCGAAGTGGGCGGCCTGCTGGCTGTCGGCGGACGTGCCGCCGCGGCTGCTGGCGATCCTGACCGTGGGCCGCCCCCGCGACCTGATCCAGGGGCGTCAGCTGATCGCCTCGGGGGCCGGGATCGATGTCCAGCGGCTCGCCGACCCTGAGGTGGCCGTTGCCGCGGGGGTCCGGGGGGACGGCTCCCCCCGGTCAAAGTAGACGGGGGTGGGTGTTTGAATTCGGCTCTGACGTGGCACATTGGTGTCGTGGCCCAGATTGACCCCGCGACCGATTCCCTCATCGGCAAGTGGATGACCCTGAACGAAGTCGCCGGCCAGCTCGGCGTTCCCGTCGGCCGCGTGAAGCAGATGCTCCGCGACCGCAAGCTCCTCGCGGTCAGCCGCCCGGATGGCAAGACATCCGTGCCGGCCGCCTTCCTTGACGGCAATCAGATCGTCAAAGGGCTGCCCGGCACGCTGACCTTGCTGTTCGACTGCGGTTTCAGTGAGGCCGAGGCGCTGCGCTGGCTATTCACGGCCGATGACACGCTACCCGGGACGCCGATCGACGCGATCGTGCGGCATCGCGGCACCGAAGTCAACCGGCGCGCGCAAGCCCTCGCGTTCTAGCCAGCGCCTTTATCGCGGCGGTCTGAGCGTTTCAGCCTGGCCTGAGCCCCAGTAGGGCCCGCCGGGTTAGGCTAGTTTGTATGCCGCCGAGTCCGCAGCGCCGGCCCGCAGAGCTTCGCGGCCGGCCCACAATGCACACCGCGGCGGCCAGGCCTGCCCGGCTTTCGCTTCGCGAGCTGCTCGGGTCCGGCCGGCAGTCCTTCTCGTTCGAGTTCTTCCCGCCAAAGACGGACACCGACGAGCAGCAGCTCTGGCGTGCCATCCGTCAGCTCGAGCCGCTGCATCCGACGTTCGTCTCGGTGACGTACGGCGCCGGTGGCTCTACCCGTGACACCACGGTCCGGATGACCGGCCGGATCGCGGCCTCCACCACCCTGACCCCGGTAGGCCACCTGACCGCGGTCGATCACTCGGTGGCCGAGCTGAGGCACGTGATCGGCTCCTACGCCGCGGTCGGCGTCCGGAACGTGCTGGCCCTGCGCGGCGACCCGCCGGGCAACCCGAACGGGCCGTGGATTCCCCACCCGGACGGCCTCCGTCAAGCCGCCGAGCTGGTCCGCCTGGTCAAATCATCTGGCGACTTCTCGGTCGGCGTCGCCGCGTTTCCCGAGAAGCACCCGGCCTCACCGGACGTCGACACGGACGTGCGGTATTTCGTGGCCAAGTGCCGGGCCGGGGCGGACTTCGCGGTCACCAACATGTTCTTCTACCCCGAGGACTACCTGCGGCTGCGGGATCGGGTGGCGGCGCTCGGCTGTGACGTGCCGATCATTCCCGGGATCATGCCGGTCACCAGCCTCCGGGTGATCGAGAAGGCGATCGAGCTGGGGGGCTGCCGGGTGCCTTCGGAGCTGTGGGACCGGCTCCGCGAAGTGGCCGGCGATCGCGCCGCGGTCCGGGAGATCGGTGTCCAGTACGCGGCGGGCATGTGCGAGCAACTGCTCGCCGAGGGCGTGCCCGGCCTGCATTTCTACACGCTCAACTGGTCGCGGGCGACCCGTGAGATCTATCAGTACCTGGGGCTGGCCGATGTCCTGGGGAGGCGCGCAGCGGCAGTTCAGCGCCCATGACCGCGTAAGGCGTGTCGGCGCCATCGAACCAGAACCCGGTGAGGAGGTCGGTGAACCCGGTGCTGCGGTACAGCCGCCGGGCCACTGATTCGGCGTCGTGCGTGGACAGGACGACCGTTCGTTCCCTACGCCCGGCGGGCAGGCCGCGCAGCAGCGCGGCGCCGATGCCGCGGCCCTGGAATTCCGGCCGGACATGCAGCTCGGCCAGCTCGAGTGAGTCCGCGAGCCAGGCCTGGGCCACCTCCGGACCGTGCGACGTCGCCAGCCCGCGACGGACCCGGTCGTGCCACCACTGCCCGGCCACCCCGTGGAACCCGTAGCAGAATCCGGCGAGCCGGTGGTCGGCCGTGGCGGTCAGCGCGCGGAACCTGGGATAGTTCGTGTGGCCGGCCATGATCGCGTGCCGGCCGATGAGCTGATCGGCCGGGGGCCGCATCGCCGCCGCGTAGACCGCGATGAACTGATCAATTCCTGAGGCGAACTCGCTGACCCCTATCTCCAGTATCTCAAAACGACCTGTGGTACCTGTGGTTCCCGTGTTTCCTGTGGTTCCCGTGGTCCGCCTCCCTAGTCATGGCACGCCGTCGCATGTCCTCGCGCGTCCGGGAGGCTAGACGGGCGTAAGCGGCGTGTCCGGCCGCACCGACGCAATACGCACCTGGGCCCGGCCGAGCGTAGGGTGTATCGCCGTGACGGTGATCGTTCCCAGTCTCCCAGCCATCGAGCGTACCCATACCGCGCCGAGCCCGCCGTAAGCGCCGAACTGGAACGGATTGTCACCAATGAGCACACCGGGTCCCTCCAGGGTGAGGGTTACCTCTCCGCTGAAGATCCTGCGCAGGTTGCCGTATGCGTCGACACCACGGAACACGACCCTGGTGGCGTCCGATCCGTCCGCCGCTATCGCGGCGTCGTCGGCGGCCATCACCAGGTGATCGGCAGCCGGATCGGTGGTCATCAAGACCTTGGCCACCCGCTGGCCGCCGACAAACCCTTCGATCAGAAGCTCCGCGGAACCGGGGGTCTCGACGGCTGGTAGCGACACGAGGAACGGCGGATAGGGGAGGTTCCGGTACAGCGGCGAGCTGGTGGCGGGCAGCGCCGTCGTCACTTGCGAGCCGTTGATGGAGATGTGCAGCATCTCGCAGTTGCTGGCGATCATAATGCCCGGCCCGGCCGGCCGCGGCCCGGCCGGCCGCGGGCCGCTGGACTGCCAGAAGAACACCGGCACGATCATCGCCCGGACCGCCGGGTCGATCTGGGTCTGGTAGATGGCGGCGCCCGGCTTGGGAACCCGGAAACCATCCGCGACCCCGGTCCACTTGATGCTGCCCGGATGACCCTGCAGCGAGCAGTAGTCGAAGGCGGACCAGGCCAGCAGGCCGGCGTAGTGCGGGTCGGATCGTGCCGCGTTGTGTGCCTGCGCGTGCAGCGCGGCCTGCTTGGCCAGCAGCTGAGGCGCGTCGGTCCAGGCGAAATGCTCAGGGCGCGCCTCCACCACCCCGACCGCCTCGGTTACCAGGTACGGCACTCCGGCCAGCGGCGGCATCAGCTCGGCCGCTCCGGTGCGGCGGTTGTAGGTGTAGTCGTTGAAAGCGAACACATCCTCCGCCCACTGGGCGGTGTCATAGATGTCCATCGCGCCGGAACTCGGCCGTGACGGATCGAGTTCCCTGGCGGCCTGCCGGGTGGCGGCCCACAGGTGCGGGTAATCGGTGGTCTCATTGAGCCGGGTACCCCAGACGATCACCGACGGGTGGTTCCGGTCCCGGGTCACCATGTCCCGTACGTTCTGTACCACCTGGTTCTGCCACGAAGGCTGGGTGCTCACGTGATCCCAGCCCGGTGCCTCCTCCCACACCAGCAGGCCCAGCTCGTCACATGCGTCCAGGAAATGCGGTGACTGCGGATAGTGCGAGCAGCGCACCATGTTGCAGTTGAACTGGTTCCGGAGGATCTCGGCATCCTGGCGCTGCACCCGGGCGGGCATCGCCATGCCCATGTAGGGGAACAGCTGATGCCGGTCCAGCCCGAACAACTGGAGGCGCTGCCCGTTCAGGTAGAAGCCTTCCGGCTGGAACTTGATGTCCCGGAAGCCGATGCGCCTGGTGGTCGCGTGCGTGCCGACATGCGGCACGCTGAGCGTCGCCTGGACCGTGTACAGCTTGGGGCTGTCGGTGGACCACAGCTTGATCTCGCCGAGATCGGTGAGGCTCAGCGAGGCGATGCTGGCGCCGAGCTTGTCGATGGTGACCGTCCCCGTCGTCGAGGCGATCGTCTGCGTGCCGTCGAGCAAGTCCAGGCGCAAGGTCACGGGCAACTCGGGTTTCAGCGCCGCGTCGATGGTGCACTGAACATCTATCCGGCGCTGTTCGGTCAGCACGTCCACAGGGAGCGCGAACATGTCGGAGATGAAGACCTGTGGCACGACCCGCAGGCTGACGTCGCGGTAGATGCCGCCCGGCTGGAGGAAGTCGACGATGGCCGGCCCGCTCCCCACGGGGATGGGAGGCACCGGCAGGCATCGCGAGTCCACGATCACCGACAGCACGTTCCGGCCCGCCGTGAGCTGGCTGGTTATCTCCGCCGAGAACGGCAGGTAGCCGCCCTGATGGGTGGCGACTACCTGATCGTTGCAGACCACCGTGGCGCTGACCATGACCCCGTCGAAGTCGACGAACACCCGGTTGCCCGGCTTGGTGTGAGAGATCAGCGGCGCGCCCTTGAAGTGCCTGCGGTAGAGCCATGTCTTCTGCCACGCGGCGGGATTCCAGCTCCGCCATGACATTTCCGCGACGTTGTGCGGCAGCGTCACCGGGCCGAAGCCGGTGTCGTCGTAGCCGGTGCTCTCCGCGCCGGGCTGGTAGCTGCCGAACAGCCAGCCCGTGTTCAGCGGGTAGCTGATGCCGGGTGGCGGTTTCGGCTTGGTCAGGTTGCTGATCAGCGCCAGCAGCGGCAGCGCCGCGATCCCGGCGCCGCCGATCAGCGCGGCCTGCAGCAGCGCCCGGCGTGAGATGCGGCGCCTCTCCCCGCTGTCTTCGTCCTGATCGTGGTCCTCGATGAGGACGGCCTCGGCGGGTACTGCTTCGGCGGGCACCGTCCGGTCCTGCGGCCCGCGCATCGGTGCGGTGCGTACGGGGGGACCCTGTTGCGTCGAGCTTCGTTGCTGAGGCCGGTCTTGTTGCGGTCGGTCTTGTTGCGGTCGGTCTTGCTGTGATTGGTCTTGCTGTGATTGGTCTTGCCGGAGCCGGCCTTGGCCGGTCTGGAGTCTGCCCGAAACCGGCTCGGGGGAGTCGGACTGGATCGGCCCCGGGAACGGGGGAAACGGCCGGGGGCGGACCGGTCGTCTGGGCAGCGGGGGAGCCGTGGATCCGCCTTCGGCGGACGCGGCGCCCTTATCGGGAGCCGAGGCAGCGGTGCCGGAAGTGACCGTGGTTGTGGTGCCGGAAGTAGCCGTGGTTGCGGTGCTTGCGGTGCCGGGGGGATCAGCGACGGGCGCAGCGGCCGGCTGTTCGGCTGGCTGCTTGGCTGGGGCTTTGGCTGGGGCTTTGGCTGGGGCTTTGGCGGGCGGCCGCTTGGTGGGGGCCTTGGCGCTCGGCCGGCTGGGTGGGGCCTTGGCGGTCGGTTGCCTGGCGTCTGACTGGGCCTTGCCGTCCGGCTGGTTGGTGCCGCCGGGGCCAGCATCGCCCGGATCGGCATCGCTCAGGTCAGCAATGCTGGGGTCAGGGCTGCTGGGGCCGGTGTTGCCGGGGTTGGTGACGCTCGGATCTTCGGCTGGTTCGTCATCACCGGCCGGTCCGGCTGTCTCCGTTTTGCCAGCTTCACCTTCGTTTTCACCGGTTCCGGCCTGGTCGGCCTCGTTGATCGGCGCGACTGTGCCGGCTTCGGTGGCGTGGTCGCTCTCGCCGGCTTCCACGGCCGGATCGCTGTCACCAGCGGAATCTTCAGCGTTTTCCCGGTTGGCGTCCCGCTTCTGCCGCCGGGTCACCAAGCCGTCCCCGGACGGAATCGTGCCCTCGTCATCGGTAGCGGGGGGCGATGGCACGCGATAAAAATACAGGCCCAGTCAAGTCGTTCGTCCTAACGCTTGCGTTATGCCCGAATATCGAAACTTCTCCGCAACTGCCCGCCCTCAGGCCGTCACGCAACCCTGCTGCGCGGCCATTGCCAGGTCGGCCGCACGCTTGTCCATACGCCGGCCCCCGCACTCGTTCGCGCACTCCTGGCCGCACCCGTCCGCACGCCCGGCCACCCGCCTGCTCGCGCAGCCTGCGGTCCCTCCAGTCCGCTTTCACGCCCATAGCCCGCTCCTTCGTCGACCAGCCATCCGTTCGCACGTACCCTCACCTCTCACATGTCACGCACTACAACCCGCATGTCACGCACTGAATCTGTTTCGCGTACCAAGCGGGGACATTCGCGTCCCAAGCGGGGACATGAGCCGGCAACTGGCCAAGAGGCGACCAGCGTGCCACGGTCATGACGATCCGATATCAGTGCGTGACCCACGGTCTGCGTACAGCAGCCTGGAGAGACCTGAAACCGACGGTGCCAGCGGACGGTGATAGGCCGCTGAGGTGCACGTCTACCGAAAATGTCAGACCCTCGCGGTACGTTCGGACGGACATCGACAACCGACTGGACAACACGACGAATTCGTGTTCGACTGGAACCGTGCCGGCCGGGTGGGGCGAGGGGAAGCGCCTCGCCCGTGCCGGGTGTATTAAACGGAGGGAGAGTGGACTGATGGGCAACCTCATGGAAGCGCGCGCCGAGGCCGGGGAGGCGGGCGTGCTCAGCCCGCAGCATCCGAGGATCGCGCCTACCGTTCTCAGCATGTTGCAGTCTGCGCGGCGTGGGCTGGTCGAGGCCGGGGACGAGACGACCCCCGCTGCGCGGTACGTCATGGCTCATCTGGCCGCGTTGCGTGCCGCCGCGGCGGTGGTGGCCGCTCGGGGCGAGCCCAGCCGCTCACGGCGCAGGAAGCCGCATAGCGTCTGGGAACTGCTGCCGCAGGTGGAGCCGGCGCTTACGGAATGGGCGGCGTATTTCGCCGCCGGCGCTGGCAAGCGTGCCGCGGCTGAGGCCGGACTACCGCGAGCCGCGTCCGCCCGCGAGGCCGATGACCTGCTGCGGGACGCGGAGACCTTCCTTACCCTTGCTGAGACTGCGCTCGGTGTCGAGGTTCAGTCCCCGCTCCCGCTCAGGCCTGCTGGGTAGGCTCTGCTAGCTTTTTCCGGCCGGGGGAACCGACCCCCCGGACCAGAGGGGAAGGACGACCCCCGCGTCGCCCTTACTAAGCATTGTTCAGAACGCTTCCATCGCGCCGCGTGCGTCGGAGTCGAGAACGCCCCAGCTGATGAGTTCTTCGGTGAGGTCCGCCGGGGACTTGTCATAGATGACCGCGAGCGAGCGGAGATCCTCGTGGCGGACCGAAAGGACTCGGCCGTTGTAGTCGCCGCGCTGGCTCTGGATGGTCGCGACGTAGCGAGCGAGCGGGCCGACCTTGTCCTTGGGCAGCTGACCCATGCGCTCCAGGTCGATGACCAGCTTGGGTGACGGCGCCAGCGGCGTAGGTGCGTTGTCGCCGGGCAGTAGTTCGGAGACGGGGACTCCGTAGAACTCCGCGAGTTCGGCTAGCTTCTGTACAGTTACCGACCGGTCGCCGCGCTCGTAGGATCCCACGACGACGGCCTTCCAGCGGCCCCGGGACTTCTCCTCGACCCCGTGGAGCGAGAGCCCTTGCTGTGTGCGGATGGCGCGTAGCCGCGCCCCTAGTGTCTTGGCGTACTCTGATGGCATTTTTCCTCGGTTCCCCGGCCAGTCGTCGCTTACGGTAACGGTTACGCTCAGTGACGGTAGGCGGCGAGCGCGACAAGGTCAAGCCGAATGGCAAAAACGGGTCTAACTCGTCTGGTAACCGGCTTGCCCTCCCCGATCGCTATGTACCCTCCGTCGACAGACGAGAATCCCGATGTAGTCAGGTTTCCCGGCACTACCGGCGTGTCGCCGGCAGTTGGCAGACGCATCGTCACGTTCTGATGGCATCTGTCCAGTGTGATCTAAATCACACTCCGGCGGCGACTTCGGCGGGCCGTATCATCGCTCTCCGGCGGGGACCGCGAACCGTAATCAACGCCCGTCGACAGGCATGCCCCGCGTCGGCCGGATATGGAGTCGGCCCCTCGCATAGCCACGAAGCCCGACCGGACGGCTCTTGACAATAGCCCGTAGCTCGAGCCTCACAATAGCCCGTTGCTCGAGCCTAAAAGTGCGCGACGCCAGGCGCGACGATGGCGCCATTCATCGCGCTGGCCGAGGATTTGTCCGGTTCCAACGACATCGATGGCGCCATCGATGTCGCACGAGTCCCGGTTCCCGAACAGAGTCCCGGTTCCCGAACAGCCCCCAAGCTTAGGTTTTACCTCGCGCTCGGGGCCTCCGTCGCCTTCCAGTTCGACTTGTCACCCGCTACGCAGCACATGTCACCCGCTACATCGAATTGCTGTCCTGGAATGCGGAGTATGTCCAGCACTACCGGGTGACATGTCGGCCGGGACGGGTGACAAGTGAGAGACCGGGCACCTCGGCAGGCGGTCAACCTGGGCGATTTGCCGGGAAAGGTGTAGTTATCACGTGAACGGCGTAGACGATCACCACGAAACCACCCGGACGTTAAAACCTAAGCCAAGACCCGACGCGCCGAGGTCGGGGACGCCGATGCCGAGCCGACGTCCGGTATCGCGACGCGCCGGCGGTTGCCAGCCGCAGTTACAGCGCCGATACCGGTACCCTTACCGAAAGACATCCTTTAAGGACCGTTCAGTGAGACGGGGAAGGAGGTCCGTTCCATGTGCGCTGCTCTTAATCCGGTCGCCCGGCAAGGACTTGCAGTCTTGGATGCCGACGAGATCAGGCGAGCGCTCACCAGGATCGCGCACGAGATCCTGGAGCGGACACATGGCGGCGAAGAGGTCGTCCTGCTCGGTGTCCCGACTCGCGGTGTTCCCCTCGCTCGGCGGCTAGCCGAGCGCATCGGCCAGTTCGAGGGACTCGAGATCCCATGTGGCTCGCTCGACGTCACCTTGCATCGCGACGACTTGCGGCTTCGTCCGGCACGGGCGCTGGGCCGCACCGAACTCCCGGCTGGCGGCGTAGACGGTAAGACTGTCGTCCTGGTCGATGACGTGCTGTATTCCGGCCGCACGGTCCGGGCCGCTCTGGACGCTCTTACCGATCTCGGCCGGCCGCGCACCGTCCAGCTGGCGGTCCTGGTCGACCGCGGCCACCGCGAGCTTCCTATCCGCGCCGACTACGTGGGCAAGAACCTGCCGACCTCGCAGCGGGAGATGGTGCACGTGCTGCTGACCGAGGTGGACGGCACCGACGCCGTGCTGATAGGCGACGGCAGCCCGGGCGACCGCAGCCCCGACGCGAGCAGCCCGAGCGCCCGCAGCCCCGACGCGAGCAGCCCCAGCACCACGAGCACCACGAGCAGCCCCGGCACCACAGCAGCCCACGGTGGCCCCGCGGCGAGCGAAGCGAGCTTCGCCCATCGTACGGCCGCGGAGGTCCGAAAGGCCTCCCGGCCGGACGATACTGCGGCGGGCAGCCGCACGAGCGGGGGGTCCGGGGGGTTGGTTTCCACCCCCCGGAAAACACAGTGAACCGCCACCTGATCTCCGCCGCCGATCTCAGCCGGGATGATTCGCTGCTCATTCTCGACACCGCCGAAGAGCTCGCGAGCATCGCCGACCGGCCGATCAAGAAGCTGCCGACGCTGCGCGGCCGGACCGTTGTCAACCTGTTCTTCGAGGATTCCACCCGCACCAGGATTTCGTTCGAGGCCGCCGCCAAGCGGCTGTCCGCCGACGTCATCAACTTCTCCGCCAAGGGCTCAAGCGTCGCCAAGGGCGAGAGCCTGAAAGACACCGCCCTCACGCTTGAGGCGATGGGCGCGGACGCGGTCGTCATCCGCCACGGCGCATCGGGTGCCGCGCACCGGCTGGCCAGGTGGGTCCGCGGCACCGTGGTCAACGCGGGCGACGGTACACACGAGCATCCGACCCAGGCGCTGCTCGACGCGTTCACCATCAGGCGCCGCCTTCTGGGCATCGAGCGAGCCCGAGGCCAGGGCCTGGACGGGATGCGGGTTACGATCGTCGGCGACGTTCTGCACAGCCGGGTGGCCCGCTCGAACGTGCTGCTGCTCAGCACGCTCGGCGCGCACGTGACGCTGGCCGCGCCGCCGACCCTGCTGCCGCTGGCCGTCGGAAGCTGGCCCTGCGGCGTCAGCTACGACCTCGACAGCGAGCTGCCCAAGAGCGACGCGGTGATGATGCTGCGGGTGCAGCAGGAGCGGATGACCGCCGCGTATTTCCCTAGCGTGCGCGAATACAGCCGAAGGTACGGGCTCGACGCCACCAGGATGACGCGACTGCCCGATCATGCCATCGTCATGCACCCTGGCCCGATGAACAGAGGAGTGGAGATCGCCGCCGAAGTGGCCGATTCACCCAGATCAACGATCGTCGAACAGGTGGCCAACGGGGTGACCGTCCGGATGGCGGTCCTCTACCTGCTGCTCGGCGGCGCCGAGCTTCCGGCGGTGACCCAGTGACGAACAACCCCGTAAACAACCGCGTAAACGACCCAGACAACAAAGCGGCCCACTGGCTGATCCGCGGCGTAACCATCACAACCGGCCCGGACGACCGCGCGCCAACCGACCTTCTGCTCCGCGATGGCGTGATCACCGAGACCGGCCCGAAGCTCACCGCACCCGGCGCGCAGGTCCTCGACGCCCACGGTCTCATCGCCCTGCCCGGCCTGGTCGACCTGCACACCCACCTGCGTGAGCCGGGCCGCGAGGACGCGGAAACCGTCGAGACCGGCACCGCGGCCGCGGCGCTCGGCGGCTACACCGCGGTGCACGCGATGGCCAACACCGAACCGGTGGCCGACACCGCCGGGGTGGTCGAGCAGATCTGGCGGCTTGGCCGAACAGCCGGCCACGCGGACGTGCAGCCGGTCGGCGCGGTCACCGTCGGCCTCAACGGCCGGCAGCTTGCCGAACTCGGCGCCATGGCCGACTCCGCCGCCCACGTCCGCGTGTTCTCTGACGACGGCAAGTGCGTGGCCGACCCCCTGCTGATGAGGAGAGCCCTCGAGTACGTCAAGGCGTTCGACGGCGTGATCGCCCAGCACGCGCAGGATCCTCGGCTGACCGAGGGCGCGCAGCTCAACGAGGGGGAGATGTCCGGGCGCCTCGGTCTCGCGGGCTGGCCCGCCGTGGCCGAGGAGGGCATCGTCGCCCGGGACTGCCTGCTCGCCGCCCATGTCGGCTCGGCGCTGCATATCTGCCACGTCTCCACGGCGGGCTCGGTGGAGATCATCCGCTGGGCCAAGTCCAAGGGCTGGCCAGTGACCGCCGAAGTCACTCCGCACCACCTCCTGCTGACCGATGAGCTCGCCGCTGGCTACGACCCGGTGTACAAGGTGAACCCGCCGCTCCGCACCGCCGCCGACGTGGCCGAGCTACGCAGAGCCCTCGCGGATGGCACCATCGATTGCGTGGCCACCGACCACGCCCCGCACCCGGTGGAGGCCAAGGAGACCGAGTGGGCGGAAGCGGCCTGGGGGATGATCGGCCTGGAGACCGCGCTTCGCGTGGTGCACAAGGCGATGGTGGAGACCGGCCTGCTCGACTGGGCCGGCGTGGCCGACCGGATGTCAGCCAGGCCCGCCAGGATCGGCCGGCTGGCCCGGCACGGCCTCCCGCTCAGCCAGGGCGTGCCGGCCAGCCTTACCCTGTATGACCCGGGGGCGCCCGCCGAGCTGATCAGCTCCAGCGGGGCGTCCAAGAGCCGCAACACGCCGTTCGCCGGGATGGAGCTGCCCGGCCGGGTAGTCGCCACGTTCCTGCGCGGTACCCCCACCGTGCTCGACGGAAAGCTGGCCAGCGCATGACCACAGCGATGCTCGTGCTCGAAGACGGCACCACCCTGACCGGTGCCGCGTTCGGCGCGCCGGGCGAGACGTTCGGCGAGATGGTGTTCAACACCGGAATGACCGGCTACCAGGAGACGCTCACCGATCCGTCCTACTGCCGTCAGATCGTCGCGATGACCGCGCCCCACATCGGCAACACCGGCGTCAACGGCGAGGATCCTGAGTCGAGACGGGTGTGGGTGAGCGGTTACGTCGTACGCGAGCCCGCCCGGATCACCTCCAGCTGGCGTGCCACCAGCGACCTCGACGCCTACCTCAAGGCCGAGGGCATCTCGGGCATCGCCATCCGCGGCACCCGGTTGCTGACCAAGCGGGTCCGCGAGGCCGGAGCCATGCGCGCCGCGATCAGCACCGTCGAGGAAGACCCGGCCAGACTCCTGGAACGTGTCCTGAAAAGTCCGGAGATGGTGGGCGCCGACCTGGCCCGGGAGGTGACCACGCCCGAGCCGTACACCGTCCCCGCGACCACAAAAACGAAGTACCGCGTCGCCGCCGTCGACCTCGGCATCAAGGCGTCCACTCCGCGCAACATGGCGGCGCGTGGCTGTGAGGTCAACGTGCTCCCGGCCACCGCCACCGCGCAGGACATCCTGGCCACGTCCCCGGACGGGGTGTTCTTCAGCAACGGCCCCGGCGACCCCGCCGCCGCCCAGTACGCGGTGGACGCGATGCGCGGCGTCCTCAGCGCCGGCGTTCCGGTTTTCGGCATCTGCCTCGGCAGCCAGATCCTCGCGCTCGCCCTCGGCCTTGGCACCTACAAGCTCCGTTACGGCCACCGTGGCGTGAACCAGCCGGTCATGGACCTGGCCACCCGCCGTGTCTACATCACCAGCCACAACCACGGCTTCGCCGCGGAACTCCCGGCGGACACCAGATTCGACACCGGCTACGGCCCAGCCGAAGTCACCCACGTCAACCTGAACGACGGTGTGGTGGAAGGATTGCGGCTCATCGACCGCCCGGTGTTCAGCGTTCAGTACCACCCAGAGGCGGCCCCCGGGCCCCACGACGCCGCCGACCACTTCGACCAGTTCTGCGCGCTCATGGGACGCGGGGGGAAATGATGCCGAAACGGGAGGATCTCAAGTCGGTGCTCGTGATCGGGTCCGGGCCGATCGTCATCGGGCAGGGCTGCGAGTTCGACTACTCCGGCACCCAGGCATGCCGCGTCCTGAAGGCGGAAGGCATCAAGGTCAGCCTGGTCAACTCCAATCCGGCGACGATCATGACCGATCCCGAGTTCGCCGACGCGACCTACGTCGAGCCGATCACGCCGGACACGCTGGAGAAGGTCATCGCGATCCAGCGGCCCGACGCCGTCCTGCCGACCCTCGGCGGCCAGACCGCGCTGAACGCGGCCGTCGCGCTGCACGACTCCGGCGTCCTGCGCAAGTACGGCGTAGCGCTGATCGGCGCGAACATCGACGCGATCCGGGCCGGCGAGGACCGCGAGCGCTTCAAGGAGATCGTCACCGGCCTCGGCGCCGAAGTCCCCAGAAGCCAGATATGTCACAACTTGTCAGAGTGTCTCGCGGTAACCGCCGAGCTGGGCTACCCGGTCGTCATCCGGCCCTCGTTCACGCTCGGCGGCGCCGGCTCGGGCATCGCCCGCGACGAGGACGAACTCCGGCGCATCGCCGGTGCCGGCCTCGACGCGAGCCCCACCCACGAAGTCCTGCTCGAGGAGTCGATCCTCGGCTGGAAGGAGTTCGAGCTCGAGCTGATGCGCGACTCCCGTGACAACGTGGTCGTGGTGTGCTCGATCGAGAACGTCGACCCGATGGGCGTGCACACCGGTGACAGCGTCACCGTGGCCCCCGCGATGACCCTGACCGACCGCGAGTACCAGGCGATGCGCGACACCGCCATCGCCATCATGCGCGCGGTCGGCGTGGACACCGGCGGCTGCAACATCCAGTTCGCCGTCGACCCGCGCACCGGCCGCATGGTCGTGATCGAGATGAACCCGCGGGTCAGCCGGTCTTCGGCGCTCGCATCCAAGGCCACCGGCTTTCCCATCGCCAAGATCGCCGCTCGCCTCGCCATCGGCTACACGCTCGACGAGATACCCAACGACATCACCGGCGAGACCCCCGCCTCGTTCGAGCCGTCGCTCGACTACGTGGTCGTCAAGGTGCCGCGGTTCGCGTTCGAGAAGTTCCCCGGTGCCGACAAGACGCTCACGACCCATATGAAAAGCGTCGGCGAGGCCATGGCCATCGGCCGCTCGTTCCCTGAAGCCCTCCAGAAGGCGCTACGTTCGCTGGAGAGCAACCACAGTTCGTTCAGTTGGAAAAATCCCCCCGGCGATCGCGACGAGTTGCTACGGGCGGCGGGAGCCCCGCACGACGGCCGGCTCGCCACCATCCATCAGGCGCTGCGCGCGGGCGCTAGCGTGGCTGACGTGGTCAGTGTGACAGGAATCGACCCCTGGTTTATAGATCAAATTCAGAAAGTCCAGGAATTGAGCGAACGTACTGCCGCTCAACCCGTCCTGGACGCTGCCACACTTCGTGACGCGAAGGGCGCCGGATTCTCCGATTCCCAGCTCGCTGACCTGCGCGCTGGCCGCGAGCGGCAGAACACGGAGGGGGAGGTGCGCGCGCGGCGGCACGAGCTCGGCATACGGCCGGTGTATCACGCGGTCGACACGTGCGCGGCGGAGTTTGCGGCCCAGACTCCGTACCTGTATTCTACTTACGACGATGAGACAGAGGTTCCGACCGGAACCCGTTCGAAAGTGATCATCCTCGGCAGCGGGCCGAACCGGATCGGCCAGGGCATCGAGTTCGACTACGCATGCGTGCACGCGTCGTTCGCGCTGGCCGAGGTCGGTTACGAGACCGTGATGGTCAACTGCAACCCGGAGACGGTTTCGACCGACTATGACACCTCGGGGCGGCTGTACTTCGAGCCGCTGACACTCGAAGACGTGCTGGAGGTGGTGCACGCGGAGCAGCAGGCCGGACCGGTCGCCGGCGTGATCGTGCAGCTCGGCGGGCAGACGCCGCTGGGGCTGGCCGCGGCGCTGGAGGCGGCCGGGGTGCCGATCGTGGGTACCTCGCCGGCGGCCATCCACCTGGCAGAGGACCGCGGCGAGTTCGCGCGGGTGCTGGAGGAGGCCGGACTGACCGCACCCCGGTATGGCACGGCCCTGTCGGCGGACGAGGCCACCGAGATCGCGACCGAGATCGGCTATCCGGTACTGGTCAGGCCCTCCTACGTGCTGGGCGGCCGCGGGATGGAGATCGTCTACGACGAGGGTGCGCTGCGGGAGTACGTGTACCGGGCCACTGACGTCAGTGTCAGCGGGGGCGGGGTCACTGGAGGCGGGCCGGCGCATCCGGTGCTGATCGACCGGTTCCTTGATGACGCGATCGAGGTGGACGTCGACGCGCTCTACGACGGGACCGACCTGTATCTCGGCGGCGTGATGGAGCACATCGAGGAGGCGGGCATCCACTCCGGCGACTCGGCGTGCTCGTTGCCGCCGATCACGCTGGGACGCGGTGACATCGAGCGGATCCGGGAGGCCACCGAGGCGATCGCCGCCCGGGTCGGCGTGCGCGGCCTGCTCAACGTGCAGTACGCGATCGCGGCCGGCGTGCTGTACGTGCTCGAAGCCAACCCGCGGGCGTCGCGCACGGTACCTTTCGTGTCCAAGGCGACCGGGGTGCCGCTGGCCAAGGCGGCCGCGCGGATCATGCTGGGTGCTTCGATTGCCGCGCTTCGCGCGGAGGGGCTGCTTCGCCAGTCGGGCGACGGCGGGACCTTGCCACTGGACGCGCCCGTCGCGGTGAAGGAGGCGGTACTGCCCTTCGGCCGGTTCCGGGACTCCTACGGCCGCGGGGTGGACACCGTGCTCGGCCCGGAGATGCGCTCGACCGGCGAGGTGATGGGCATCGACACGGTGTTTGGCAACGCGTACGCCAAATCCCAGGCGGCCGTGTACGGGTCGCTGCCGGTGAAGGGGAGGGTGTTCGTCTCGGTGGCGAACCGGGACAAACGGTCGATGATCTTCCCCGTCAAGCGGCTCGCCGACCTGGGATTCGAGATCTGGGCCACCGAGGGAACTGCGGAGGTGCTGCGGCGCAACGGGGTTCGTGCCAAGATCGTGCGAAAGCACAGCGACGGCGCCGGCTCTCCTGGTGAGCCGACGGTGGTGACCCGGATCCTGGAAGGCGAGGTGGACCTGATTGTGAACACGCCGTTCGGGCAGGCCGGGCCGCGCCTCGACGGCTACGAGATCCGCACCGCCGCGGTGCGCCGCGGGGTGGTGTGCGTCACCACGGTGGCCGGCCTGTCCGCCGCCGTCCAGGGCATCGAGGCCGTCATCCGCGGCGAGCTAGGGGTCAGGTCGCTGCAGGAACACGCCGCGGAACTCCACTCCAGTGGCTGACGCGCCCGCGGGACCTGTACAGGTGCGCGGCACCGTGCTGACCGTGCGCCGGGTTGACGCATACCACGCGCTGACGTTCGTCGCGCCCGCCATCGCGACCAGATTCCGGCCCGGCCAGTTCGTCACCGTCGCGGTCGGCGGGCAGACCAGCTCGATGCTCGGGCGGCGCGCGTTCGCCGTGCACGACGTGCGACCCGACCACGGCGGCACCGTGGAGTTCGTGTTCGAGGCTTCCGGCGCGGGGACGAAGTGGTTGTCGTCGTTGCGTGCGCGCGACGTGCTGGACGCGGTGGGGCCGCTGGGCCGGCCGTTTCCGGTGCCGCGCGATCCGTCGAGCTGCCTGCTGATCGGCGTCGGTTACGGCAGCGCGCCGCTGTTCGCGCTGGCGGCGCGGCTGCGGGAACGCGGCTGCACTGTCGACTTCCTGCTTGGCGGCGCCACCGCCGACCGCGTGTTCGGCGCGCTGACCGCCCGGCGGACCGGGCGTTCGCTGACCGTGCTGACCACCGATGGGTCGCTGGGCACACGTGGCCCGGTGACGCTGCTGCTCGAGCAGGTCATCCGGGAGGTACGGACCGAGGTGATTTACGCGTGCGCGCCGGTGCCGGTATTGCGTGACGTGTCGATGATCGCCGGACGGTACGAGATCCCGGTGCAGGCGGCGGTGGACGTGCCGATGGCGTGCGGGACCGGGGTGTGCATGGGCTGCGTGCTGCCGGTGACCGGAACCGACGGGATCACCAGGATCGTCCGGTCGTGCGTGGACGGACCGGTGTTCCGCGGTGACCTGGTCCGCTGGGATGACGTCGGGACGATTCCGTTCGACGCGCTCGGCGCCCCTGGCTGGAATCCGTCCCGCGCGCCGCGGCCGGAGGCCCAGGCCAATCCGGCGCAGCGGCCGCAGGCCCAGGCCAATCCGGCGCGGTCCCGTGCCGTGAGCACTCCGCTCGGCTCGGAGACCCGCCATGCCGGCTGACCCACCCCAAGTCCCCCCTCCGCCCCGCACCCCCGCTCCAGTCCCCAACCCCTTGAATGTCACATTCAAGGGATCAGGACGCCATGGATGTGACAACGACGGGGTTCCTGCTGAGAAGGCACCGCGTGCCGGTTGACATGCGGGCCAGGCTCGGCCACGTGGAGCTGCCGAATCCCATCGTGGCCGCGGCCGGATGCGCGGGCGCCGGACGGGAGATCGCCCAGTTCATGGACGTCGCCCGGATCGGCGCGATCACCACCAAGTCGATCATGGCCGAGCCCTTCACCGGCAACCCGGCACCCAGGCTGGCCGAAACGCCAAGCGGGCTGCTCAACTCGATCGGCTTGCAGGGGCCGGGCATCGACGCGTTCCTGCAGCGCGACCTGCCCTGGCTGCTGTCCCGCGGCACGCGGGTACTGGTATCGATCGCGGGCCACAACGTCCGCGAATACGCCGAGCTGGCCACCCGGCTGTCCGATGCCGCCGGGGTCACCGCCATCGAGGTGAACCTGTCCTGTCCCAATGCGGAGGACGCCGGGCATCTGTTCGCGCTGGACGCGGCGGCAGCCGGACGTGTGATCGCCGCCGTGCGCGGCAGCGCGCGTTACGACATACCTGTGTTCGCCAAACTGTCGGCCGATGTCACCGATATCGTTCCGGTGGCATCCGCCTGCGTATCCGCCGGGGCGGACGGGCTCAGCCTGATCAACACGCTGATGGGCATGATCATCGACCCGGTCCGGATGCGCCCGGTGCTGGCTGGCATGTACGGTGGCTTGTCCGGGCCGGCCATCCGCCCGGTCGCCATCCGGTGCGTCTGGCAGGTGCACGAGGCTTTCCCCGAACTCCCGGTCATCGGCGTCGGCGGCGTCAGCAGCGGACACGACGCACTCGAGTTCTTGCTGGCCGGCGCGTCCATGGTCGGGATAGGCACGGAGATCGTGCATGACCCTTCGGCGTGCGCGCGGGTGCTGCGAGAACTTGAGGAAGAACTGGCGGCCATGGGCGTGGACCGGGTTGCGGATATCGTTGGGCAAGCTCATGCTTCGCGCCGGATTCCCCGGTGATCCCGGATGTCTGGCATGGATTCCTGGTGCCGGTCGTGGTCTGCAATCCATTGCAGATCAGCCAGCGCGCTAGACGCATAATGTGACCAGCTAATGACTTGGAGTAGTGGAGGATGATAGTCAGCAGCAAGCCCGCGCCAGTAGCCGTCGCGCTGGACGCGCCCGATCTGGAAACCGCGGCGCGGTGGGCGGCGCTGGTGACGCCGCATGTGAGCACCGTCAAGATCGGGCTTGAACTGTACTTGCGGTACGGCCCCCAGGTGGTCGCCACGGTCCGGGGTGCGAGCGGCGTTTCGGTGTTCCTGGACCTGAAGCTGCACGACATTCCGGCTACGGTCGCCGGAGCATCCAGGGCGGTGGCCCGGCTGCGTCCCGACGTGCTCACCGTGCACGCGGCAGGCGGTCCCGATGTCATCCGCGCCGCGGTGGAGGCCGCGCCCGGGACGATGGTCGCGGCGGTAACCGTGCTTACCTCGCTGAACGACGAAGCCCTTAGCCGGGTCGGTATGAGCGGGCCGGTGCCGGAAGCTGTAATCCGGTTGTCGACGCTGGCCGTCGAGGCGGGGGCGCGGGGGCTGGTCTGCTCCCCGCGCGAGGTCGCCGCGGTGCGGTCTGCCGTGGGTCCCGACGTGACACTCATCACCCCGGGCGTCCGTCCGGCCGGAACCGAGAGCCACGACCAGGCGCGCGTGGCCACCCCCGAGGAAGCCCTGCGGGCTGGCGCCGACCTCCTGGTAATCGGCCGTCCCATCACCGCCGCCCCCGACCCGGGCGCGGCGGCCGCCGCCATAGCCGCATCCCTGCGCCGCCTGGGCACCCCCGCGTAGCTGGACAGCCGGCTCCGCCCCCTACGTGCCCCGTCCAGTACGCGGTCGCATGCATCCGCCGCCTGCGCGCCCTGCCTAGCCCACAGCAGCATCTTTCCGCCTGGGTACCCCCGGTACGCAGCTGCATCCTTCCGTCTGGGTACCCCGGGTACGCAGCTGTATCCTTCCGCCGCCTGGGCGCCCCGACTAGAACCCAGCCGCGCTACGCAACGCCCGACGGGCGCTTGGGCGGCTTACCGCGCTGTCCGACGCTCGTTTTATTCCGTTTGTCCGGTGATGCGTACGTGCTCGTGCGGTGGATCCGGGCCTTGTGGTTACTTTTGGGCGCGGGAGGCCCCCAAAGTAACCGCAGAGCCCGAAAGTACCACGATAGCCGTCCGGTATGTCCGCCCCCGGGTGGCTATTCAGTAGCGTCAGGGGTTGGATTAGGATTCCTGTTCGAATGAATGTGGCAGCCACCCGGTTGTAACCGGGTGGCTGCCACATTCATCCGGGCGCGCGCTGGTGCAGGCGGGATGAGAGTGGCGAGATGTGCACTTGAGCTCCCTGCGCCAGGACCTGCCGGGCTGGTACAAGCCCATGACGCTTGGCGAATAGTCACGTCCCCGGCGGCTACTCAACAAGCGTCAGGAGCTGTACGGGCGGTCAGCCTGGTGCTGGCATGGTGCCCAGGCATCTGCTGGGGCTGGCGGTCCGCATGATGCGTCCTGCGGTGTTACCGGCCGGGATCGATTGCGCAATTGGCCCGCCCTAGCGTGCTCGGGTGCGCAATTGGCACGCGGGGATACCGGGCGCTCATCCAAGATCATGCCGCTGATGCTTCTGGTCTCCACCGACCGTGTCGGGGGTGTTTCCGCAGGTCGGAGACCCTCGAATGCCGACGTCCGGCGGTCGGCGGCGTCGGCAGCTCAGCCGCCGCTCGGCTCCGCTCGCCTCCCGCCCGGCCCTGCTCCCGGCCCCCGCTCCCGCCCCCGCTCGGGCTCGGCTGGCGAGCCGCCAACGCTGTCAGCACGGTTCATGACTTGGGGTTACACGGAGCTTACTCTGTGGGTAACATGTCACCATGCCAGACGCCCCCAAGGCGACCGAAGAATCAGTTTGATGGGTCAAACTGATCAAATGGAGCGCAGATCGTGAATGGCTGCGGGATGTGCAAAATTAGACAGAAGTGTCATGTTGTCACTTAACTTTGGCATGCCGTCGGCTGACCGCCTTACATGTTCAGCGGGGCGAGTGCCGGTAGTGCCGGAAAGGATTCGCCCGTGTCGGCGCCGCCAAAGAACTGAACGCGGGATGTTCGATCAGGGCGCCGCTACCGGTGGAAAAGCACCTGAGGCGACGCCGGCGGAGCTTGCTGGCGGCGGTCCGCGCGGCTCGTGGCGCGTTGCGCCGCGTGGCGTGCAGTGCGTGGCGACTGGCAACCTCGCGCGGCCCGGACCTGCGGGGATCATCCAGCCGGGACGACGGACATCCTGGATCACGGCCGGTGCCCGGACCCCGGCGCAAGCCAGTGCCCGGACCCCTGCGCAAGCCAGTGCCCGGACCCCTGCGCAAGCCAGCACCAGAATCCCGGCGCCAGCCGACACCAGAATCCCGGTCCCAGCCGATACCGGAATCCCGGCGCCAGCCAACACTGGAATCCCGGCACAAGCCAGCGCCAGAATGCCGGTGCCGGCCGGCGTCCGGGCCTCGGCAGAAGCCCGCGCCAGATCCCCGGTTCCGGCTAGTATCGGAATTCCGGAACCGGCCAATACCCGTGCCTTGGAACCGGCCGGTACCCGAGTATCCGGACCGGCTCGGGTCTCAGTTCTAGCCTCAATCCCGATCTCGGTTCCGGGTTCGCCGGCGAGCCCGCGTGCTCGCGGTCGGCACGGTCCGGATGAATCTTTCTCAACACACTCAACCCCCCGGAGGCGGCCAATGGAGCCGGGGCGGCGTAGGCGGCCCTCAAGGGCCGGCTCGCGCGCCTCGCAAATCGCTACGAAATCCCCGACGCGCCGGGGTGATGGCGAACTCGCGATGCGGTGATGGCTTACGCTAGTACCTTGAAGTATTGCCGCGGGGTATCGCCCGGTGAGACATCCGGGCAGGTGGCGGGGCCCGCAGCGATTACGTGCCGTAATCGAAAGCATACGGAGAGTAATATATTTAAATTTGTGAGGACGTAAACGCGGATTTGCGTTGCCGAAAGGGTAGTTGATTGGCTAGTTTCCCCTCCCGACAAACCTTTTTCCTACGAAACCCGAGGTGACCCCGAGTGGCTCTTCCTCCCCTCACCCCCGAAGAGCGTGCCGCTGCCCTTGAGAAGGCGGCCCGGGCACGCAAAGAACGCGCCGAGGTAAAGAATCGCCTCAAGCGCGGAGCCACAACCTTGTCAGATGTCATCAAGGAAGGTGCGACCGATGACGTCATTGGCAAGATGAAGGTATCGGCTCTACTCGAGTCCCTGCCCGGCGTCGGCAAGGTCCGGGCGAAGCAGATCATGGAAAGGCTTGGTATCGCGGAATCGCGGCGCGTCCGTGGTCTCGGTACCAACCAGCGGTCGGCACTTGAGCAAGAGTTCGGTGCCGATATCTGACGCTCACGCAGCTACGGGGGGACCTGCGGGAGATAACCCGTCGGGTCAGCGGATTGTCCCCTCGGGTGAACTCGGCAGTGCCGGCGCCGCCGTGGCGGCGCCGGTGCATTCGCGGCTGACCGTGCTCTCCGGGCCCTCCGGGGTCGGGAAGAGCACGGTGGTCGCGGAACTACGCCGTAGCAGCCCGCAGATCTGGCAATCGATCTCAGTGACCACGCGGCCGCCTCGCCCTGGCGAAGTCGATGGCCGCGACTACTTCTTTGTCGATGACGCCGGGTTCGACCGGCTGATAGCCGATGGAGCCATGCTCGAATGGGCCAGGCTCTATGGTCGTCATCGCTACGGAACACCCCGCGGACCCGTCGAAGAGAAGCTCAAAGAGGGCGTCCCTTGCCTCCTCGAGATCGACGTGGCCGGGGCCCGCCAGGTCAGGCGGGCCGCGCCTGACGCCCGGCTGGTGTTCCTCGCCCCGCCGTCGTGGGAGGAGCTGGTGCGCCGGCTGACCGGCCGCGGTACCGAACCGCCCGAGGTCGTCGCCCGCAGGCTCGCCGTCGCCAAACAGGAACTCGCCGCGGCCGGTGAGTTCGATGTCACGCTGGTGAACACGTCTGTCGCGACCGTATGCCGGCGGCTGGTAGCCTTGATGGTGCAGTAATCTAACGCCCGTGGGTCCGAGGGATGATCGCCCCTCGCCCCGGGGAGTCCGGGGGATTGGTCTTCTAGGCTCAAATGGTCTGGGATCGGGTTTCCCCGAGACAGTTGAGGAAGGCGGAACGTGGCAGGGACTCAGGTTGCCGACGGCATCATCAACCCGCCGATCGACGAGCTTCTTGACGTCGTGGACAGCAAGTACCGGCTGGTCATCATGGCCGCGAAGCGTGCACGGCAGATCAACGCTTACTACTCACAGCTTGGCGAGGGACTGCTCGAATATGTCGGGCCGCTGGTAGACACCCGCAGCCAGGAGAAGCCGCTGTCCATCGCGCTTCGCGAGATCAAGGAGCGGCTGCTCAACGTCGAGGCCATCGAGGGCTGAGGCCTCGACGCCCGACCCAGGACAGATACAAATGCCCGCGCGCGTCGTTCTCGGCGTCGGCGCGGGCATTGCCGCGTATAAGGCCTGTGAGCTGCTGCGGCTGCTGACCGAATCCGGGAGCCGCGTGCGGGTGGTGCCCACCGCCGACGCGCTGCGCTTTGTCGGCGAGGTGACATGGGCCGCGCTTTCCGGTGAGCCGGTGACCACGCAACCGTGGACCGGGGTGGAGGACGTGCCTCATGTCCGGCTCGGGCAGGAAGCGGATCTGGTGGTCGTCGCGCCCGCGACCGCGGATCTGATGGCACGCGCGGCCGCCGGGATGGCCGACGATCTGCTGACCGCCACCTTGCTCACCGCGCGGTGCCCGGTGCTGTTCGCCCCGGCCATGCACACGGAGATGTGGGAGCACCCCGCCACCCAGGCCAATGTGGCATTGCTCAGGCATCGCGGGGCGATAGTCCTGGATCCCGCCGTCGGCAGGCTCACCGGCAAGGACAGCGGTGCGGGCCGGCTGCCGGAACCGGCCGAGATCTTCGCGCTCGCGACTCACCTGCTGACCCGGGGCCATCCCGGCACGCGGCCAGCCCGTGACAACGACCTCGCCGGCCGCAGGGTGGTGGTGTCGGCCGGCGGCACCCGGGAAGAGATCGACCCCGTACGGTTCATCGGCAACTGGTCTTCCGGGCTGCAGGGCTACGCCCTGGCCCGCACCGCGATCGCGCGCGGTGCGGAGGTGACGTTGGTCGCCGCCAACGTCTCCCTCTCCGACCCGGCCGGCGCCAAGGTCGTCCGCGTCACATCGGCCCGGGAAATGCACGACGCGGTCATGGCCGCCGCCGCGACGGCCGCCGCCGTCGTGATGGCGGCCGCGGTAGCCGATTACCGTCCGGCGACCCGGCACCAGGCCAAGCTCAAGAAAGATGGCACGGGCCAGGCACCTGAGCCGATCCACCTGGTCGAGAATCCCGACATCCTCGCCGCCCTGGCCACGCGGCGCACGGCCGCCAGCAAGACCGGCAACGAGCAGGTTCTCGTCGGCTTCGCCGCCGAAACCGACACATCCCCGCAGGCAGCGAAGGCTAAGCTGGCGCGCAAGGGTTGCGATCTGCTCGTCGTCAATCCGGTCGGGAACGGACTCGGATTCGGCACGGCGGACAACGAAGCAGTCGTCTACCGCGCCGACGGTTCGGTCACAGAGATACCGCGCGGACCCAAGGAAGCGCTCGCAGATGTTGTATGGGACCTAGTGGCATGCAATCTGAAGTTAAGTGTGACGCCGGTCAACCCGGATAAAATTCACCGGAAGTTGCCCGGTCTTATCGAGGGAGTATCAACGTGGCGCGTCGTCTGTTCACATCTGAGTCGGTGACGGAGGGCCATCCAGACAAGATGGCGGACCAGATCAGCGACGCAATCCTGGATGCCATGATCAAGGATGATCAGGACAGCCGCGTCGCGGTTGAGACCCTGATCACCACGGGTCAGGTGCATGTCGCCGGCGAGGTGACTACCCAGACTTACGTGGACATCCCCGGCATCATCCGGGAGAAGATCCTGGAGATCGGCTACGACTCGAGTGCCAAGGGATACGACGGCGCTTCCTGCGGTGTGTCGGTTTCCATCGGGTCGCAGTCGCCGGACATCGCTCAGGGCGTGGATGACGCCTACGAGTACCGCGAGGGCGAGGGCATGGAGGACCTCGACCGCCAGGGCGCCGGCGACCAGGGTCTGATGTTCGGTTACGCGTGCCGTGAGACGCCGGAGCTCATGCCGCTGCCCATCATGCTGGCGCACAAGCTGGCCCGGCGGCTGTCCGAGGTGCGCCGTGCCGGCACCGTCCCCTACCTGCGGCCAGACGGCAAGACCCAGGTAACGATCGAGTACGTCGGCGACAAGCCGGTCCGCCTGGACACCGTGGTGGTTTCCACCCAGCACGCGCCCGACATCAACCTCAAGGAACTGCTCGCCCCGGACATCAAGGACTACGTGGTCGAGCCGGTGCTGGCCGAGGCAGGTATCGACATCGACGGTTTCCGGCTGCTGGTCAACCCGACCGGGCGGTTCGAGGTCGGCGGCCCGATGGGTGACGCGGGCCTGACCGGCCGGAAGATCATCATCGACACCTATGGCGGCATGGCACGCCACGGGGGAGGGGCGTTTTCCGGCAAGGACCCGTCGAAGGTGGACCGCAGCGCCGCCTACGCGATGCGCTGGGTGGCCAAGAACGTCGTGGCCGCCGGGCTCGCCGACCGCTGCGAGGCCCAGGTGGCGTACGCCATCGGCAAGGCCAAGCCGGTCGGCCTGTTCGTCGAGTGCTTCGGCACCGAGAAGGTGCCGGTAGAGCGGATTCAGGACGCCGTCGTCCAGGTCTTCGACCTGCGCCCGCGGGCCATCATCTACCAGCTTGATCTGCTCCGCCCCATTTACGCGCAGACCGCCGCGTACGGCCACTTCGGGCGGAACGAGCCGGACTTCTCCTGGGAGCGCACGGACCGCGCCGAGGCTCTGCGCACCGCCGCTGGCCTTTAGCCACCGGCCCGTGAGAACCATCTGGTAAACACGGGAGCGTGCCACGAGGATCAAAACGCGAGCGGACGGCCAGCGAAAGGCTGCCGATCGCTCGCGTGGCGGTCGACATCTCGCTCGCGCATCTGGATCGTCCCTTTGATTACCTGGTGGCCGCGCGCGACGATGACATCGCGGCCCCGGGCTGCCGGGTCCGGGTAAGGTTCGCCGGCCAGCTCGTCGACGGTTACCTGCTTGATCGTGCGGACACCACCGAACATCAGGGCCGGCTTTCCTACCTGGAACGTGTCGTCTCGCCCGAGCCGGTCCTGGTCCCGGAGATCGCCGGCCTGGCCCGCGCCGTCGCCGATCGCTACGCGGGCACCCTGGCTGATGTGCTGCGCCTGGCCATCCCGCCTCGCCACGCCACCGCGGAGCGCGAGCCCGGGCCGGAGGCCGCCAAGCCGCCGGAAACCCCGCGCCCCGGCTCATGGGCCCGGTATCCGGCGGGCCCGGCGTTCTTGCATGCCCTGGCCGAGGGCCGCCCGGTCAGGGCGGCCTGGTCCGCGCTGCCCGGACCAGACTGGCCCGGCGAGATCGCTGTCGCGGCCGCCGCGGCGGCGAGCGCGGGCCGCGGCACCGTGATTGTCGTCCCGGACGCCCGCGACCTGGCCCGCGTCGCCGAAGCCCTCACCGCCGGGCACGTCCCGCACGTGAGCCTGGCCGCCGACCTGGGCCCGGCTGAGCGTTACCGTCGCTGGCTCGCCGTCCGCCGCGGTTTGGTCAACGTGGTCGCCGGGACCCGCGCCGCGACCTTCGCGCCCGTCGCTGACCTGGGGCTCGTCATCTTGTGGGACGACGGTGACGACCTGCACGCCGAGCCGCGCGCGCCATACCCGAACGCCCGCGAAGTCCTGGCCCTGCGCGCCCACCGGGCCAACGCCGCCGCGCTGATCGGCGGGTTTGCCCGCACCGCCGAGCTCACGCAGCTTGTCGCGAACGGCTGGGCCAAGCCGCTGACCGGCGGGCCGGAAGCCCTCCGTACGCTGACTCCCCGGGTGATCGCGGCCTGGGGCGTCACCGACGACAGCGAGCTGGCCAAGGACGCCGCGGCGCTGAGCGCCCGGCTGCCTAGCCTGGCCCTGCGCACCGCCCGCGAAGCGCTCCGCGGTGGGCGCCAGCCCAGCTCGCGCCAGCCTGAGCCCGGCGCAACGGTCCCGGGTCCCGTCCTCGTGCAGGTGCCGCGCCGCGGGTACCTCGCGTCGTTCGCCTGCGACCGCTGCCGCGCCCCGGCCAGATGCGCCTTGTGTCAGGGACCGCTACAGATCACCGGCTCCCACCAGGTGCCGGATTGCCGCTGGTGCGGCGCGCTCGCCGCGGACTGGGCTTGCCGGAATTGCGGCGCCACCCGAGTCCGGGCGCTGGTCACCGGGGCGGCCCGGACCGCTGAGGAACTCGGCCGCGCCTTCCCCGGTGTCCCGGTGCGCACGTCCGGTGGCTCGCATGTGCTCGCCGCCGTGTCCGACGAGCCCGCGCTGGTCATCGCCACGCCGGGCGCGGAGCCGGTCGCCGCGGGCGGCTACGCCGGTGCGCTGCTGCTCGACGGCTGGGCGCTGCTCGGCCGTCCCAGCCTCCGTGCCGCCGAGGAAACCCTGCGCCGGTGGCTCAACGCTGCCGCGCTCACTCGTCCCGCCGCGCCGGTGGTGGTGCTCGCCGAGGCTGGGCTTCCCGTAGTGCAGGCGCTTATCCGGTGGGATCCAGTTCATTTCGACGAACGAGAGGTGGCTGAACGAGCTGAGCTCGGATTCCCGCCAGCGGTGCGGATGGCGGCGGTCAGCGGCGACCCGGCCGCGCTGGCCGACTTCCTGCTGAGCGCGGAACTTCCGCCAGCGGCCGAAATCCTGGGTCCGGTTCCGGTAGACGGAGCCGATGACACCGAGCGGGCGCTGATCCGGATCGACCGGCATCGGGGCCCTGAGCTGGCCCGCGCTCTGCACGCCGCGCAGGCCCGCCGCAGCGCGCGGAAGGAGAGCGGTGCTATCCGGGTTCAGCTCGACCCGGCCGAGGTCGTGTGACCGATAGAATTTTCCGCGGGCAGTGACTGTTACGTCTGCGGGAGGAATTCGTGAGCGTCAAGCCGATCCGGCTGTTCGGTGATCCGGTATTGCGGACACCGGCGGAGCCGGTCCGTGACTTCGACGCTGAACTGCGGCGGCTGGTCAAGGATCTCACCGACACCATGCTGGACGCGCCGGGCGTGGGCCTGGCCGCACCGCAGATCGGCGTCGGACTGCGGGTTTTCACATATCACGTGGACGACAATGAGCCCGGGCACCTGATCAACCCGGTCCTGGACCTTTCGCCGGAGACCGACGAGGACGACGAGGGCTGCCTGTCGTTCCCGGGCCTGGTATACCCCGTCGAGCGGGCGTGGGGCGTGGTCGCCAAGGGCTTCAACTCCTATGGTGACCCGGTCACCATCGAGGGGACCGAGTTGCTGGCCCGCTGCATCCAGCACGAGACGGATCATCTGGACGGAGTCCTGTTCATCGACCGGATGGATCCCGCTCAGCGCAAGCAGGCGATGAAGGCGATTCGTGCGGCCGAGTGGTGGGGTGACCCCGTGCCGCAGGTCAAGGTCTCCCCGCACGAAACGTTCGGGAAGGCCCTCTAGCCTGTTATGCGCCTGGTCTTCGCAGGTACGCCGACTGCCGCGGTGCCGGCCCTGGAGGCGTTGCTCGCCTCGCGGCATGAGGTCGTCGCGGTGGTGACCCGCCCCGACGCGCCCGCCGGGCGTGGCCGCCAGGTCGACCGTAGCCCGGTGGCCCGGCGTGCCGAGCAGGCCGGGCTGGAGGTACTGACACCGGCCAAGGTACGGGAGCCCGGGTTCCTCGGCCGGCTGCGTGAACTGAGCCCGGACTGCTGTCCGGTCACGGCGTACGGGGCACTGCTTCCGCAGGTGGCGCTGGACATCCCGGTGCACGGCTGGGTCAACCTGCACTTCTCGGTGCTGCCCGCATGGCGTGGCGCGGCGCCGGTGCAGCACGCGATAATGCATGGCGACGACGTGACCGGCGCGACCACGTTCGAGCTGGTCGCCGAGCTTGACGCGGGGCCGGTGTATGGCGTGCTGACCGAGCCGATCCGTCTCGACGACACCACCGGTACGCTGCTCGCCCGCCTTTCTGTCGCGGGCGCCCAGTTGCTGGTCGCCACCATGGACGGCATCGAGGACGGCACGCTGACCGCGATTCCGCAGCCGGCCGAGGGCGTCACCCTGGCCCCGAAGGTCACGGTCGCGGACGGGGAGGTCGGCTGGAAGCTTCCCGCCCACGTGGTGGATCGCCTGATCAGGGCGTGCACCCCCGATCCCGGCGCGTGGACGAGCTTCGATGGCGCACGCATCAAGCTGGGCCCGGTCAAGCTGACCGATCGTCCGTCGCTCCCGCCCGGCGAAGTTGTGATCGAGAAGGCAGGGGTGTTCGTCGGCACCGGAACGCACCCGGTCCAGCTGGGCGACGTCCAGGCTCCGGGGAAACGCCGCATGCCCGCCGGAGACTGGGCTCGCGGCCTGCGCACCGACGGCCCCGTGCGGTTCGGCTGATCGTGCCCGCCAAACCACCCCGGCCCAAGCCTGCCGGACGCCATTCCGGCCGGCCGGACGCTTCGCGCCAGGAGCCCGGCGCTCGTCAGTCCGGCCAGTCCGGCCATTCCGGTCAGTCCGGCCAGTCCGGCCATTCCGGCAAACCGGCTGGTGCGCACCGCTCGGCTCAGTCACGCCCGCCTCGTTCCCGGCGCGCCCAATCCGATCCCGCGCGCCGCGCCGCCCTGGACGTGTTGCGCGCCGTCTCGGACCGCGACGCCTATGCGAACCTGCTGTTGCCCTCGCTGCTCACCGAGCGCGGTATCGCCGGGCGCGACGCGGCGTTCGCCACCGAGCTGACCTACGGCACGCTGCGGCACCGCGGGACCTACGACGCGATCCTGGCGGTGTGCAGCGACCGCGACCGTCTGGATCCGGCCGTGCGCGACGTGCTGCGGCTCGGCGCGCACCAGCTGCTGGCCACCCGGACCGGTAGCCACGCGGCCGTGTCGACGTCCGTCGACCTGGCCAAGGATGTGTGCGGGCCGCGCCCCTCGGGCTTCGTCAACGCCGTACTGCGCCGCGTCGCCAGCCGCGACCTGGACGCATGGATCGCCATCGTCGCTCCCGACCGTGCCGCGGACGAAGCCGGCTACCTAGCCGTCCGGCACAGCTACCCCCGCTGGATCGTCGAAGCCTTCCGCGACGCCCTGGCTGACCCCGCCGACGCCAACCTCGAGATCCCCGCCGAAACCGAGCAGGCGCTGGCCGCCGGAAACGCCCGGCCCGAGGTCGTCCTCGCCCTCCTCCCGTCCAGCGACACGAATCTGGACAGCGCTGAATTGGCCTGGGCCTCCGGCCGCGGCGCGAAACGCACGCGCTGGTCCCCGTTCGGCCTGCGGCTCACCGGCGGCGGCGATCCCGCGCCGCTGATCGCGACCGGCCGGGCGGCGGCACAGGACGAGGCCAGCCAGCTCGTCGCGATCGCGTTGTCCCGGGCACCGCTGGACGGCTCCGACAACCTGTGGCTGGACCTATGTGCCGGCCCGGGCGGCAAGGCGAGACTGCTTCACCACCTGGCTGCCGGGCGCGGTGCCCGCCTGGTCGCCAGCGAAGTCCGCCCGCACCGCGCCCAGCAGGTCCGCAGCGCCATGGCCGGAGGCCCAGGCCAATCCAGCACAGCGGAGCGGGCCGGTGTCGTGATCGCCGACGGCCGACACGTCCCGTGGCGTCCGGGGACCTTCGACCGCGTCCTCGCGGACGTGCCCTGCTCCGGCCTTGGTTCGTTGCGTCGCCGGCCGGAGGCGCGGTGGCGCAAGACACCGTCAGATCTCGCCGAACTGGCGGACCTCCAGCGTCAGCTGCTCACTTCCGCGATCGAATCGGTGCGACCGGGGGGAGTGGTCGCCTACGTCACATGTTCTCCGCATCTGTCCGAGACGCACGACGTCGTCACCGCCGTCGTCGGCGCACGGAGCGATGTCACCATCCTCGACGCGCCCGCCGTCCTCGCCGAAGTCCCCGACCTGCCCACTCCCCGCGACAAGAGATTCGCCCAGTTCTGGCCGCACCGTCACACCACCGATGCGATGTTCCTCGCCCTAATCAGGCGCGACTGAGCGCCCGTCTCCTGGCTATCCGCGTGTTGCCGATGTCGGCCCGTTGCCCTTGGCTGTATCCGGCCCGGTAGCCGCTGCCGGAGTAGGTGATCCGGGCCTGGCGGGTGACCGGATACGCCTCCTCCATCTGGCGGCGGATCACCACCGACCGATCGGCCAGGACCAGGGCGGTGCTGGGCCCGTCGCGGGTTTCCGCCTCGGCCGCCGCGGCGGCGCGTTCCTCGGCCGCTCTGACCCGGGCGATGACGGCGGCCGCGAACCCCAGCAGCCACGACCGCCGCCAGGCACGGACGCTGCGCACTCCGGCGGGCGGGGTGGCGGCGGTCAGGCCGTGGGCCATCTGGAGCAGCAGCGAGGTGTACAAGATGTCGGTGCGTTCCAGGTCCGAGGTGTAGCCGAAGACGTGCACGCGGGCGCCGGATCCCTGGGGCCTGAGCAGGATGCACTGGCAGCGCAGGGCGCCGGCCAGGCCGGCCAGCAGGTGGGCGCGGACCTGGGCCCACGGGTTGGCGATGTCGATGATCCGGCTGCCCGGCTGGTCGGTCTCGGGCCGGGTCGCGGCCAGCATGGCCCGGTCGATCCCGTACCGGGCCATCAGCTCCGCGGCCTTGGCGGTCAGCGCTTCGGCCTCAGCCGGGGTAACCCCCTCGGCCTCGGCTTTGGCCAGCAGCTTGCGGACCCGGTCCAGCAGGGCCATCGATGGTTCTGTCTGCACAAACACCCTCCCCGTTGTGCTGATCGAATTCGGGGCCGACTGTACCCGGGGGGTCTGACATTCCTTCTCACGACAGGAAGCCGCGCGAGCCGGCTTCGATCACGGCACTCTACACTCGAAGCTACTATGGCCGTTCAGATCTCGCCGAGCATCTTGTCCGCGGACTTCGCCCGGCTCGCCGATGAGGCCGCCGCGGTCGCCCCGGCCGCGGACTGGCTGCATGTGGATGTCATGGACAACCACTTCGTGCCCAACCTGACGCTCGGTCTACCGGTCGTGGAGTCGCTGCTCAAGCACGCCACCCTGCCGGTCGACTGCCACCTTATGATCTCCGACCCGGACCGCTGGGCGCCCGCCTACGCCGAAGCCGGCGCGCGGAACGTGACGATCCACGCGGAGGCCGTGCACGCGCCGGTGCGGACGCTGCGGGCGATACGGGCCGCGGGCGCTCGTGCCGGGCTCGCCGTCAACCCCGGCACGGCGGTGGAGCCGTACGAGGACCTGCTCGGCGAACTCGACATGCTGCTGCTGATGACCGTCGAGCCGGGCTTTGGCGGACAGCGCTTCCTCGATGTGGTCCTCCCTAAGCTCCGGCGTGCCCGCTCGATGGTGGCCAAGCGCGGCGCCGAGGTATGGCTCCAGGTCGACGGCGGGGTGACCGAGGAGACGATCGAGCGCTGCGCGGACGCGGGCGCGGATGTGTTCGTGGCGGGCTCGGCGGTCTACGGGTCCGCTGACCCTATCGCCGCCATCCAGGCCCTGCGGGCCCAGGCCGACCGCGCCACCGCGCACGCCGCCTGGACCCCCTGACCGTCTTTGGAGACGGCTCGCGTCGCATTCCAGGCCGGCGCCTCCCTCAAAGCTCTCGCCACCAGCCACAGCATGGAAAATAAGCGCTCTTCGGAAGCTGGTGTTTCGCAGTTATGCGGCGGCTGCTTTCCAGGCGGTGAGGACGGCGCGGGTTTCCTGGGGGGTTGGGGGTGTGCTGCGGGTTCGGGAAATCTGGGCGGTGATCAGGACGCGGCGGAGCTTGGTGAGCATGTCTTC
>JAFARZ010000299.1 GCA_019245115.1 Streptosporangiaceae bacterium
GGCAGGTGGCGGCGGTGATGTGCCCGGCCAGGGCGCACAGCTCCGCCTCCAGCCGCTCGGTGGGCAGCGGCGCCGCCTCCAGCGCCTCGAACGGATCGGGAGCACTGCTGGCTGACTCCAGGAGTTCTGTCATGTGTTCGATACTAGCGGTGAGCACTGACGTTCTCCCGGAACGGCATACGACCACGGTCGCTGAGGCTTTCGAGAAGTTTTTCAGAGAAAACCGCTTCCGCGGAAACGTAGAAACGTGGAAACCGGTGCTCTGGCGACCAGACGATGGTGAGGACGTCCTCGGCCGGGCAGGACGGGGCGCGGCCTGTCGTTGAGCGAGGGACGATGCGAGGACGATACAGTGCATTCCCTGCTCGCCGAACACGCTGCCACGCGTCCTCGGGGAAGGTCAGCGGCCAACGTGGCAGCCGGTCCAGTCGCCCGCCGTCATTCAGCAAGATGGCGAACGGATCCGTGAGGACTGGCGTTACGCGGCCTACTTGTGGTGGCTGGCGGTCAGGCCGAGGAGGACATTGAGTTCGGGGGGAAGCCACTGCGGGCACAGCAGTAGCCCGGTCAGTCGCTTGTGACCCTCGATCACGATCAGGTTCGCCAGGCCGGGCTCGCTGAGGAGGATGATGGGCGGAGGCAGCCGTCCATTCCGCAGGTTCTCGGCGATCTGCCGGTAGATCGTTCCGGGCGGCTGTTCCTGCCACGGACCGAGCCTCCGCGCGGCATCGGCCGCCAGCCTGGTACCGCCGGAGAATTCGGTCCAGTAGGGATAGTCGATATAGCGGACCGTGGCCAGCTCGGCCGGGGTCAGTGCCGCGTGATGCCAGGTCACGTCGGCGGGCATGCCGGTGAAAACGTCGCCCGTCGGGTAGCGGCGGTAGGCGGCCAGGACGCGCCGCCGTACCGCGTTGGCGGCGTCATCTCGGGTGTCGGGCCGTTCGACGATGCTGCTGGGCTGCCGAAGCCGGGCGAGAATCTCCCGGATCAGTGGACCGTACCGCTCGGAGCTGGCCTCAGCGCCCAGGAAGACGGCGACCATGTCGTCTTCGGAGGCTGACTGGAGCAGGCGCATAGAAAAGTAGAACACGTTACAGTTGAGCGCATGCGCTACGGGGTTGTTCTCTTCACCAGCGACCGGGGCATCCAGCCGGCCGTGGCGGCCCAAGCTGCCGAGAAAGCGGGTTTCGCCAGCTTTTATGTCCCCGAGCACACGCATATCCCGGTCCGGCGTACCGCTGCCCATCCCCGCACGAAAGGCGCCGATCTGCCGGATGACCGCTACCTGAGAACGCTCGACCCGTGGGTGTCGCTGAGCGTGGCCGCCGCCGTGACCACGCGCATCCGGCTCGGTACCGCGGTCGCCCTCCCGGCCGAGCACGATCCGATCGCACTGGCCAAGACGATCGCCTCGCTCGATCACCTGTCCGGCGGCCGCCTGACCCTGGGTGTCGGTTTCGGGTGGAACACCGACGAACTGTCCGACCACGGCATCCCGGCCGGCAGACGGCGTGAAGCCCTGAAAGAGTATCTCGAAGCGATGCAAGAACTATGGTCTCAGGACGAAGCGAGCTATCACGGCGAGTTCGTAAGCTTCGATAGCTCCTGGGCATGGCCGAAAACCGTCTCGCAGCCGCGACCGCCGACGCTGCTCGGCGCCGCCGGAACGCAAAGCAACTTCACCTGGATCGCGCAATCGGCCGACGGCTGGCTGACGACGCCCGGCGAGGACGACATCGACGAGAAAATCAGTCTGCTGAACGAGCGCTGGCGGGCAGCCGGGCGCAACCGGCCAGCACCGCAAATAGCGGTGCTGGCCGGTAAACCGGACCCCGGGAAACTACAGAACTGGCGCGAGCGTGGCGTCACAGATGTCCTGTTCGGCATGCCGGACCGCGCCGAGGGAGAGGTAATCGCGTACCTCGACCGCCTGGCCGCCAAATTGCCCTGACCCGGACCCTAAAGCCCTAAAGCCCTAAAGCCCTAAAGCCCTAAAGCCTAAAGCCCTAAAGCCTAAAGCTTTGGGCTGATCCGGGTGCCGAGTTCCTCGCCCTGGCAGATCCGCCGCATCACGCTGGCCGCGGCCACGTCGAACACGTGCATGGTCAGATCCTGCTCGTTAGCGAGGACGAAGGCACTGGTGTCCATGACCCGTACCCCGACCGCCAGCGCCTCGTCGTAGGTCAGCTGCGTATACCGGACCGCGGCGGGATTCTCGCGCGGGTCGCTGTCGTACACCCCGTCGACCCCGCGTTTGGCCACCAGCAGGACGTCCGCGTCCAGTTCCAGCGCGCGCTGCACCGCGGGGTAGTCGGTGGTCACGTAGGGCTGCCCGATGCCGCCGGCCAGCAGGACGATCATGCCGCGATCGAGGTGGTGCATGGCGCGGAGCCGGATGAATGGCTCCGCCACGCTCTGGATCGGAACGGCGGTCATCACGCGCACGTCGATGTCCGTCCTGGCCGTAAGGGCCCCGCGCAACATCAGGGCGTTCATGATCGTGCCGAGCATTCCGATGTTGTCCGCCTCGGCCCGGCTGATGCCCCAGCCGTCGGCCATCCGGCCGCGGAAATAGTTTCCTCCGCCGACGACCACGGCTACCTGTACGCCGAGGTTCCGCACGGACAGGACCTCGTCGGCGACCCGCGCGAGGCTGGCCGGATCGACTCCGGATCCGCCGGACCCGGCGAGCGCCTCGCCGCTGAGCTTGACGAGAACCCGGTTGTAACGCGGCATAATGGGCCAACCCCCTTCCCGCCGGTCAGGCCGGCGACCTCGCGTCACGGTATCGTATGCAGGCTAGAGTCCGGTGCATGCGACGATTGGCTGGATGGATACCGTCTCGCTGGTAACCGGGGGAAACCGCGGCATTGGCAAGGAAGTCTGCCGCCAGCTCGCCGCCCTCGGCCACACCGTGATCCTGACCGCCCGCTCGCGGTCGGCCGCCGCCGCGGCGGCCCGCGAGACCGGCGCCGAGCCGCTCGAGCTGGACGTCACCGATCAGCGCGCGATCACCACGGCGGTGCGCCGGGTGGACGAACGCTACGGCAGGCTCGACGTCCTCGTTAACAACGCCGCGATTACCTATGACACCTGGCAGACCGCGGTCACGGCCGACCTCGCGACGGTGCGTGAGGCGGCGGAAACCAACCTGTATGGGCCGTGGCTGATGGTGCAGGAGTTCCTCCCGTTGCTGCGGCGCAGCCATCATGGCAGGATCGTGAACGTCTCCAGCGAGGCGGCCTCGCTCACGCACATGGGCGGCGGGACGCCCGCCTATACGGCCTCGAAGACGGCGCTCAACGCGCTCACCCGGATGCTCGCGGCGGAACTCCGCGCCAGCAATATCCTGGTCAACGCCATCTGCCCGGGCTGGGTGGCCACCGACATGGGCGGCGCCGGCGGCCGACCGGTCGCCGATGGCACGGCTGGCATAGTGTGGGCGGCCACTCTCCCCGACGACGGTCCCACGGGCGGCTTTTTCCGTGACGGCAACCCGCTCGAGTGGTGATATAGATTTTTTCGGCGAACGGCGGTGGTTCTACGTCTCGGAAGCGGCTTGCGGAGCCTTGCGCCGGAGTGAATTCTGCAGACCCAGGTAAGCGACGACCACGATCGCCACGTAGGCGACGTAGACCAGGAGCTGGAGCGGGGTGGGAGCGTCGCTGTAGCCGAAGAAGCTGTGCAGCACGTCGCCGAACGCGCTGTCCTGTGACAGCAGCCGGTCCGAGTGCCACATGGGCAGGTCCAGCACGCGCAGCCAGCCGAGCTCCTGGAGGTTCTGGATGGTGTTGGCCAGCAGTCCGGCCGCGAAGACCATCAGCAGCACGCCTATGACGGTGAAGAACCTGGCCAGGTTCAGCTTGTGGCCCAGCCGGTAGATCACGAACGCGATTCCCAGCGATCCGGCCAGTCCGATGACCGCTCCGCTCAGCGCGCTGGCCGTCGAGGTGGAGAAGATGATCGCCAGCGTGAAGACCACCGTCTCCAGCCCTTCGCGGCCAACCGCCTGGAAGGCCAGCAGCGCCAGTCCCCATCTGGCCTTGCCGTCCAGCGCGGCGTCGGTCCGGGAGCGCAGTTCCTTGGACAGCGATCGTGCGTGCTTGCGCATCCAGAACGTCATGTACGTGAGTACGGTTGCCGCGAGCAGGTAGGTGACCGTCTCGAAGATGGTCTGGACCCGCGAGCCGTCGTAGGAGCGGATGGTCGCGTACGCGATCACGCCGCCGGCGGTGGCCAGCAGCAGCGCGGCGCCCACGCCGATGAACACGTCGCGGAAGTGCTCGCGTCGTCCTAGGCGGTTGAGGTACGCGAGCAGGATCGCGACGATCATGCTCGCCTCTACTCCTTCCCGCAGAAAGATGACGAGAGTGGCGAGCACATGACCTCCAGCGGTCGATCGGGGGACTTAGGTTAGGCATGCCTAATATACCTATCTGCCTCCGTCTCAAACAGGGCGGGCGAGGTGTGTTACGTCACCGTGCCCTATGAGGACATCGCGCTGATCGTCGGGCGTTCCCCGATCGGCTCCGTAAGCTCGACATGTCCGTCGTCTCCGATTGAGGCAGGGGAGCTTGCGTCGCTGGAGCCTCGGCGGCCAGTTCGCGGGCGACCTCGGCGGTGACCGAGGCGGCCGGGCCGGAGGTCATGGCGAGCAGTTCGTCGCTGAGTTCCTTCAGCTCGGCGCCGCCGGCCATCATCTCGGTCAGGCCCTCCACGGTGGTTTCGGCCTTCCGCGCGCTGGCCATCAGCCGGCCGCGCTTGAGCAGGTAGAACTGGTCGCCGACCGGGTACGCGTGGTGCGGGTTGTGGGTGATGAAGATGACGGCCTTGCCCAGCTCACGAGCCTGCACGATGTACCTGAGCACGATGCCGGACTGCCGGACGCCAAGCGCGGACGTCGGCTCGTCCAGTATGAGCACCCGCGCACCGAAGTACACCGCGCGGGCGATGGCCATGGCCTGGCGTTCGCCGCCGGACAGCGTGCCGACCGTCTGGTCCGGGTCTCGGACGTCGATGCCCATCTTCCGCATCTCGTCGCGGGTGATGCCCCGGGCCTTGGCGATATCGAGCCTGCGCATCGGCCCGCGGCCGCGGACCGGTTCCTGGCCTAGGAAGAAGTTCCGCCACAGCGACATCAGCGGCACGGTGGCCAGGTCCTGGAACACCGTCGCGATGCCGTGCGTCCGCGCTTCGCGCGGTCCGGCCAGGCTGACCGGCGACCCGTCGATCAGCAGCGTCCCGGCGTCGGGCGGGAACACGCCCGACAGGATCTTGATCAGCGTCGACTTGCCCGCCCCGTTGTCGCCGAGAACGCACGTGACCTCTCCGGCACGGACCTGCAGCGAGATGTCCGCCACCGCGATGGCGCTGCCGAAGTACTTGGACACCCCGCGGACTTCGAGAAGCGGTTCTGTCACGGCTTTACCTCCGGGCTCGCTGCGCTCGCATGTACACCACGGTGTTGACCACCACGGCGATGAACAGCACGACGCCGAGGAACGTGAAGTCCCACGAGCTGTCCCAGCCCGCGTAGATGACGCCCTGGAAGGCCATGCCGATGATGCACGCGCCCAGGGCGGCGCCCACCGCCGACCCGTACCCGCCGGTGAGCAGGCACCCGCCGATCACCGCGGCGATGATGTAGTAGAACTCGTAGCCGACTCCCTGCTCGGATACGGCCGACGAGGCCTGGGTGAACGAGATGATCCCCACCAGGGCCGCTGCGACCGAGGCCGACACGAACAGCAGGATCTTGGTCCGGGCCACGGGCACGCCGACGTTCCGGGCGGCGTTCTGGTCACCGCCCACCGCGAAGATCCAGTTGCCGAACGTCGTCCGTGACAGCACCCAGGTCCCGGCGGCCGTCACGGCGATGAACCACAACACCGCGGTCTGATATCCGCTCGGCAGCGCTGAATTGCTGGCGAACGTGCTGCCGAACACGTCTTTCGCGCTGGCCAGCCCGCCCGCCGAGGTGGTGGTCAGGGCTACCTGGGTGCTGCCGTGGTTCACCAGCAGCACCCCGCCGATGGTGAGGCCGCGTAGCACGAAGAACGTGGCCAGCGTGATGATGAAGCTGGGCAGCCCGGTCTTCACCCGGACGAACCCGTTCAGCAGCCCGATCAGCGCGCCGAACACCAGCGTCGCGACGATGGCCAGCCAGGCGTTCCAGTGCAGATGGCCGATGAGCAGGCCCATCAGGATGGCGGTGGCCCCGGTCATGACCCCGGCCGACAGGTCGAACTCGCCGCCCACCATGAGCAGCCCGACCGGCACGGCCATGATGCCGTAGAACGACGCCTGCTGGCTCCACGACGCCAGCCCGGTCTGGGACAGCCACAGGTGAGCGGGCGCGAAGCCGGTGAAGATCAAGAAGATGGCGACCGCGCCCATCAGCGCCCCGAGTTCGGGTCGCTGCATGATCCGTGTCAGCCTGCTGACCTGGACGACCCTCTCGTCCAGTGTCTCCCCCGGGGGGACGACCCCCCCGGTGACCCCCCCGCGATCAGGGGGCTCCCCGCCCCCTGACACCCCCGGCCCGGGGACCGGAAGAGCGCCGGCCCCCGGGACCCTTGACCGTTCAGTCATCGCCGGCGTTGATCGCGGCCTGGACCGTGGACACGTTGGACTTGTTCACCACGAGCGGCCCGGTGTCGAGGACGTTGCCGGGGGAGACCGAGTTGCCTTCGTGCTTCTTGTACAGGTACAGCGACACGATCGGCAGATAACCCTGGAGGTACTGCTGCTGGTCGATGGCGAAGTCCAGGCTGCCGTTCTGCAGGTCGGTCACCACCTGGCTGTTGAGGTCGAACGTGCCGATCTTGACGCCGGTCTTCCCGTTCAGCGCGGTGACCAGCGCTCCGGCGATGGCGTTGTTCAGCGTCATCACGGCGTTCACCCCGGAGTGCGTCTGGAGGTAGGACACCACCTGCTGGTCGGCCTGCTGGGGGTTGCTGGCCGCGTTGGGCGTGGACAAGATCAGCTCGGTACAGGCGGGTCCGTGGGCCGGCGCGGTGCCGGTGGAGCAGGTCGAGCCGACACCGAGCGCCTGGGCGATGCCGTTGCACCGGTCGAGCAGGTTCTGCCCGGACTGGTGGATGACGCACAGCACGTTGGTGGCGCCCTCGCTCTTGAAGACCGCGCCCGCCCTCGTCCCGGCGACCTGTTCGGGCTGCCCGACACAGGTGATGGCGTTGGTGGCCGCGAGGTCGGTCGGGTCGCAGCCGGCGTTCAGCATGACGACCGGGATCCCGGCCGCCTGGGCCTTCTGGATCGTCGAGTTCATGATGCTCGGATCGTGATCGGACACCGCGATGCCGCTGACGTGCGCGTTGATGGCGTCCTGGATCTGGGCGTTCTCCGCGTTGTCGTCCGGCTCAGCCTGGCCCTGCTGCTGGGATCCGTAGACCTCGCTCAGCTTGCAGCCGTAGTCCTTCGCCGCATCCTTGGCGCCCTTGTAGACGACGCTCCAGAAGCTGCCGTTGTCGCCGTGGGTGAGAAGAGCGAAGGTGTACGGGCAGCTTGCCGACGAGCCCGCCTGTGACGAAGTGTTCCCGCCGGAACTCGAACTGCTCGACGAGCACGCGGCAACGGCCAGCAGCGGCACCGCGAGGAGCGCCACCAGCGATTTTCTGCGTATGTGCATGTTTCCTCCTGCGCTCCAAACCGGCCGCCGTGCCTCGCAACGTAACGCTGACCTTAATGCCATGTCAATACTATGTAAGTACGTAAGGACAATATGAACTGAACCGAGACCTGCTGTTACACTGTCCGGATGGATTCGCAGCGGCCGCTGGACCGCAACAGCCCGATCCCGCTTTACTTCCAGATCGCGGAGAACCTCAAGCAGGCGATCACCGAGGGCACGCTCAAACCCGGCGATCGGCTCGACAACGAGCTTGATCTCACCGAACGGCTGGGGGTTTCCCGGCCCACGGTTCGTCAGGCGGTCCAGCGGCTGGTGGAGCAGGGCCTCGTGGTCCGGCGCCGCGGCCTCGGCACCGTGGTGGTCGCACCACGCATCCTCCGTTCCGTCGCGTTGACCAGCCTCTATGACGACCTGTCCGTGTCCGGCCGACGACCGGCCACCAAGGTGCTCGGTGTCACCGAGACCAAGGCGGATGACGAGCTCGCCGCGATCTTGTCGCTGCCGGCCAACGCGGCGGTCCTGTCCGTGGAGCGGCTGCGGCTGGCCGACGGCACGCCGCTGGCGCTCATGCACAACTACCTGCCCGCCGGGCTGCTGAAGACCGAACCGGCCGACGCCCTGGCCAAGGCCGGCCTGTACGAACTGCTGCGCGGCCAGGGCGTGCAGTTGCAGGCAGGTGAACAGGTCATCGGCGCGCGGAAGGCGAGCGGGCACGAGGCGAAGCTGCTGGACGCGCCGCGCGGCGCCACCGTGCTGACCATGACGCGGACCACCTACGACCAGGCCGGGCGGCCCGTGGAACACGGCAGTCACGCCTACCTGGCCGACCGGTATTCGTTCCGGATGACCCTGGTGGCGCACTGACGCAGTCACAGGAGTGGCCGCTGGCGCTGTTTTTCTCGCTCGTAGGCGGTCCTCGCGGAGCGCGTTGTTTCCAGCTCTGACACTTCGGCCACCGGCACGTCCCACCAGCCATCACCGGACGGCGCGGGCACCGACGGATCGGTCTCGATGTGCACCATCGTGGTCCGGTGGGCTTCCCTGGCCTTCAGCAGCGCCTCACGGAACTCGTCGATCGTGTGGGTGCGCAGCACGTCCACGCCGAGGCTCGCGGCGTTGGCGGCCAGATCGACCGGCAGGAACTCGCCGTCCAGATGGCCGCTGGCGCCGCGGAACCGGTAGCTGGTGCCGAACCGCTGCGAGCCCACCGATTCTGACAAGTTGCCGATCGACGCGAAGCCGTGGTTGTCCACGCACACCACGATCAGCTTGACCCCTTCCTGCACGGCGGTGACCAGCTCGCTGGCCATCATCAGGTACGAGCCGTCGCCGACCAGCACGTACACCTCGCTATCAGGCGCCGCGAGCTTGGCGCCCAGCCCGCCCGCTATCTCATAGCCCATGCACGAGTACCCGTACTCGACGTGGTAGCTGCCCGGATCGCCGGTACGCCACAGCTTGTGCAGGTCGCCCGGCATGGAGCCGGCCGCGGTCAGCACGATGCCGGAGCCGGCGGCCACCTCGTTGACCACGCCGATCACCTCGGATTGGGCGGGCAGCGGCTCGTGCCTGGTCCGGTACGCCGCCTGGACCGTCTCCTGCCATTGGCGGGCCAGCCTCGTGGCGTGGCCGCGATGAGTGGCTGGAGCCGACCAGCCGGCCAGCGCTTCGGTCAGCGCCTCCAGCGCGGCCCGCGCGTCGGCGGTGACCGCCACACCGGCGTGCTTGGCCGCGTCGGACGCGGCCACGTTGACGTTCACGAACCGCACCCCGGGATCGCCGAACACGCTTCGCGAGGCCGTGGTGAAGTCCGTCCACCGGGTCCCCACGCCGATCACCACGTCCGCGACGCCGGCCAGCTCGTTCGCGGCTTTGGTCCCGGTCGCGCCGAGCGCGCCGAGGCACAGCGGATCGTCGGATCGCATCGAGCTCTTGCCGGCCTGGGTCTGCGCGACCGGAATGCCGGCCGCCTCGGCGAACGCCCGCAGTGCCTGCGTGGCTTCCGAATACAGCACCCCGCCGCCGGCCACGATCAGCGGCCGCTGTGCGCCCCTGATCAGCGCGGCGGCCCGGGCCAGCGCCGCGGGCTCCGGCGGCGTCCGCGGGACGTGCCAGACCCGCTCGCGGAACAGCTCGGCCGGCCAGTCCCACGCCTGCGCCTGGACGTCCTGCGGCAGCGCGATGGTGACCGCGCCGGTTTCCGCCGGGTCGGTCAGCACCCGCATCGCGCCGAGCAGCGCCGACGGAAGCTGCTCCGGCCGCCAGACCCGGTCGAAGAACCTGGACACCGGCCGGAAGGTGTCGTTGACGCTGACATCCCAGCCGCCCGGATACTCGAGTTGCTGCAGCACGGGATCCGCGACCCGGGTGGCGAACACGTCTCCGGGGAGCAGCAGCACGGGAAGGCGGTTGATCGTGGCCAGCGCCGCGCCGGTCACCATGTTCGTGGCGCCCGGTCCGATGGACGACGTGCACGCCATCGTCGACATCCGGTTCCTGGTCCGCGCGAACGCCGCGGCGGCGTGCACCATGGCCTGTTCGTTGCGGCCCTGCAGGTAGGGGAAGTCCTCTTGCAGCAGCGCCTGGCCGGCACCCGCGACGTTGCCGTGGCCGAAGATGCCGAAACAGGCCTCGATCAGCCGGTGCCGGGTCCCGTCCCGCTCGGTGCGCTGGGCGGCCAGGAACCGCACGAGGGCCTGTCCCGTGGTCAGCCGGATCGTCGTCATCGCCAGGTCTCCCTGATCCAGGAATGGGCGGGGTCTTCGCAGATCAGCCACTCGCGCTTGCCCGGGCCGGCCATCACGTTCAGGTAGTACATGTCGTAGCCGGGAACCGCCATCGCCGGGCCGTGATAGCCATACGGAACGAGTACCACGTCGCCGGTGCGGACCTCGGCGAGCACCTCGGCCGCCTTCAGGTATCCCATGCCAGGACCAGCCGGACCGTCAGCCACTTCGAAGTAGTAGATCTCCTCCAGAACTGACTCGCCAGTACGTTCGTTATCATGTTTGTGAGGCGGGTAAGAGGACCAGTTGCCAGCCGGCGTGAGCACTTCGCAGGCGATCAGCCGGTCAGCATCGAGCACATCGGGTGTCCCGAAGTTGTTCACCTGGCGGGCGCACACCCCGGCGCCGCGGTGCTCCACCCGCACCTGGTCCGCGGCGATGTAGCGGACCGGGAGCTTGCCCGCGGCACGGGCCGTGGCCAGCGCGAACCGGCCCGTTCCGGTGATCGTGTATTCGGTGTCCGGCGGTAGGTAGGCACAGTCGGTGACGCCCGCGAAGACGTTCGGCCGCCCAGTCAGCTCGATCTTTGCAGGCTGGCAGCCGACCGTGCATGAGCCAGCCAGCGGAACCACGACCATCTCATTCTGGCCGGTGGTGCCAGCGTGGTTGTCGCGGACGATCCGCAGGCCGGTGAAGCCCCAGCCGGCGCTCTCCGGCGTGATTTCGGTGGCTTGCGGGCGATACCAGCTCATGAGTGCACCAGGGCGCACGCGGCGTCGACGGCGGCGGCGACGTTCCCATCCTCGGGGTACAGCAGCGCGCGGCCGACCACGAAGCCCCTGACGCCGGGCAGCGCGAGGGCTGCCTTCCAGCGGGCGTGGGTGTCGCTCGCCGGACCGTGCGGGTCACCGCCCAGCAGGAGCACGGGAAGGGTGGTCGCGGTCATTACCTTGTCCATGTTGTCAGCTACCGGGAGCTTCAGCCAGGTGTAGCCGCTGGTGGCGCCGAGCCCGGAGGCGATGGCGACCGATTTGATCACGGCCGGAGCCGACAGGTCGTTGACCACCCGGCCACCCTGCCTGCGGCAGATGAATGGTTCCAGCATCGCCACCAGTTGCCGGGAGGCAAGGCCGGTGACCGCCCGTCCGGCCGCCTCCAGCGTCGCCGCGGTGCCCGCGTCGGCTGGATCGATGCGGGTCAGCATCTTCCCGCCGTCCAGGCCCATCGCCGCGATGGTGGCCGCGTCGTAGCCGGTGAACCGGTCGTCGAGCTCGAAGCTCGCTCCCGCCACGCCGCCGCGGTTCATGGAGCCGAAGACGACCTTGTCGTCAAGCGCGCCGAGCAGCAGCAGGTCCTCGATGATGTCCGCGGTCGCCAGCAGACCGTCCACACCAGGCCGGCCGAGCGCGGTGAGCAGCCGGGAGAGCAGATCATAGCGGTCCGCCATCGCGTCGGCGACGCCACGGACGCCCAGCGCCCCGCGGGCCGGATGGTCCGCGGCGACGATCATCATCTTGCCGTCGGCGCGCAGCAACGGGCGGCGCTTGCGGGCCGCGGCGCGGGCCGCGATCAGCTCCGGGCAGCGAGCACGCAGTTCGCGGAGCTCGGCGAATTGTCCACTGTCAGCCATTGTTTTTTCTCAGGAACTCCTCGACCTCCGCGGTGGTGGGCATCGCGGAGGAACATTCGAGTTTCGTGGTCACGATCGCGCCCGCCGCGTTCGCGAACCGGATGGCCCGCTCCAGCGGCCAGCCGGCCAGCAGTCCGTGGCACAGCGCGCCGCCGAACCCGTCGCCGGCGCCGATTCCGTTCACCACATCGACGCGGATCGGGGGCACTTCGACGGTTTCTTGTCTGGTCCTGGCGTACACGCCTTTCGGGCCACGCTTTACGATGGCCATCTCGACACCGAGGTCGAGTAGCGCCTGGGCGGCCTTCTCCGCGTCGGTCGTGCCGACCGCGGTCTCGCACTCGTCGGTGTTGCCGACCGCGACCGTGACATGTGGCAGCGCGGCCTGGACCTGTTCGCGGGCGGTTTCCCTGTCCTTCCAGAACGAGGGACGGTAGTCCAGGTCAAGCACGGTCAGTGGCCGTCTTTTCCTCGCCTGCCAGGCGGCGAAGTGCGCGGACCGGCTCGGTTCGGCGGACAGGCCGGTGACGGTCGCCCAGAACAGGCTGGCCTGTTCGATCTCGTCGGTGGGGAGTTCAGCCGCGGTTATCTCGAGATCCGGCGCCTTCGGGTAGCGGTAGAACCAGATCGGGAAGTCGTCCGGCGGGAAGATCTCGCAGAACGTCACCGGCGTCGGGAGCCCGGGTACCGGGGAGACGAAGGCGTCGTCCACGCCGAACTCGGCGAGAGCCTTGTGCACGTAGCCGCCGAAGGGATCGTCGCCGGTCCGGGTGATGACCGCGGCCCGGTGCCCGTGCCGCGCCGCGGCAACCGCCACGTTCGTCGCGCTTCCGCCCAGGAACTTGCCGAACGTCGCCACGTCGGCCAGGCCCACGCCGCTTTGCAGCGGGTAGATGTCCACGCCCACCCGCCCCATGGTCAGCACGTCATAGCTCACAGCAGTCCGTTGAGGTAGCCGAGGCTCTGGCGGACCTGGATGACCGGGCCTTCGCCGGGCCTGGCGGGCCCGGGCAGGATCGTGTCCTGCTCCAGGACGTACCAGCCCTGGTAGTCCGACGCGTTGAGGGCTGTTACGACGGCTGGCACGTCGACGTCGCCCTGGCCGAGCGGCTGGTACAGGCCGGCCCGCACGCCGTCGGTGTAGGAGATCGCGCCGCTGGTGACCTGCTGGGCGACGCGTTCGCGCACGTCCTTGAGGTGGACGTGCCCGATACGGCCGGCGGCCTGTCTGGCGATGTCGGCGGGATCGGTGCCGCCGATCAGCAGGTGGCCGGTGTCCAGGCACAGCGGGATGTCACTGCCGTCCAGCACCCGGTACACGTCATCCCTGGTCTCCACCATCGTGCCGACGTGCGGGTGCAGGGTGGCGGGGAAGCCGCGTTCGGCCGCCCTGGCGGCGGCGCGGTCGAGGTTGGCCAGCAGCGTGGACCATTGGCTGGTGTCGAGTCCAGGACGGCCTTCGTAGCCATCGGCGCCGGTAGCGGCGGCCAGGACCAGGACGGTCCGGTCCGTGGCTTGGTCTGCGGTTTGACCTGCGGTTTGGCCTGCGGTTTGGTCTGCGTTGCCGAAGCCGTCCAGGGCTTTGTCGACGTCCTGTTCCGGGTCGATGTCCGGATCGTGCAGGACCAGCGGGACGAAGCCGCCCGCCGCGGCCAGGTCGTGGGCCTTGAGGATGGCCGCCCGTTCAGCCGGATCGGCTGGCAGATACCCGTCCGGGCCGAACTCGGTGGCGGTCAGGCCGAGTTCGCGCATCTCGGCGAGCACCCGGTCGGCCGGCAACTGATAGCCCCAGCCTGGGACCTCGCAAACACCCCAGGAAATCGGTGCTCCCGCGATTCTGATCACCGGCGGACCTCCGCTCTGATCACCGGACCTCCGCGATCCGCACCGGTTCGTTCCGCTGCCGGGACAGTTCGCACGCCTCGGCCACGTAGAACGCCTCGAGCGCGTCCTGTGGAGTGCACGGGCTTGCCGACCGGTCGGCGGCGACCTCGGTGAACGCGGCGAGCTCGGCCACATACGCGTCGTGGAAGCGTTCCATGAACTGCCGGTGCGGCGGTCCCGGCGGGAAGCGGATGCCCGGGTCGGCGGATACCAGCGGCATCCGGTCGTCCAGGCCGGCGCAGACACTGCCGGTGGCGCCGAGCACCTCGAGCCGGACGTCGTAGCCCGCCCCGTTGTAGCGGCCGCAGGACACCAGCGCGATCGTCTGGTCGTCCAGGGTGAGCACCGCGGACGCGGTATCCACGTCGCCTGCCGCGCGGAAGAACTCCTCGCCCCGGTTCGCGCCGGTGGCGTAGACCTGCATGACGTCGCGGCCGGTCATCCAGCGGATCGCGTCGAAGTCGTGCACCGCGCAGTCGCGGAAGATCCCGCCGGAGCCGGGAATGTAATCGGCGGGGGGAGGAGCCGCGTCCAGCGTCGTGGAGCGGATCGTGTGCACCCAGCCCAGGTTGCCGGACCGGACGGCGTGCCGGGCGGCCTGGAAACCGGCGTCGAACCGCCGCTGGAAGCCGATCTGCACCGCGGCGCCATTCGCGCACTTGATCACGTCCAGGGTCCCGTCGATGTCCGGGGCGACCGGCTTCTCACAGAAGACAGGCAGGCCGGCCTCCACGCCCCGGCGGATCAGCTCCGGATGGGTGGCGGTGGCGGTGGCTATCACGAGCGCGTCGATCCCGGCGGCGAGCAGGTCCTCCGCTGAGGCGGCGGTATCCGCGCCGACATCGGCGGCCACCTTGGCCGCTCGGCCGGAGTCGGCATCCGTGACCACCACCGAATCGACATTGGGCAGTCCGCGCAGCGTGGCGGCATGGAACGCGCCGATCCGCCCGACGCCGATAAGTCCGATGCGCATGCGTTTCCTCTGGTTGCGGTTGGAGCTTCAGCCTCGCCGGTACCCCATGGTCTTGTCAAGATGATGTCCTTATGTCAGGACATATACGCAGCGTCGGCACCACCCCGTCGGGACACCCTGTGCCTCACCCAACGCGGGGCACTCCACGCATCCCGGTCCGCTCCGCGCCCCCGCGCATCCGCGTGCTTGGGAACTCGACTCTTGTGCCATCGATGGCGCCATCGATGTCGTTGGACCCGGACAAATCCCCTGCCAACGCGATGGATGGCGCCATCGTCGCGCTGAGGGCGCGGTTTCGTTCGGGCGAGCCGCTCCTCTCCGCCTGCTCCGCCGATCTCCGGCGGTGGTCGTCCGGTTTCGCCTGGTTCCGCGACCTTCGCCAGCGCGGCGCGTGCCCCGACATTTCAGGATTTGTCCAAATCGCTAGGCCGACGTGGGCGGATGGCGTGGAAGAGGGGCCGACGATGGCGGATGGCGTGGAAGAGGGGGCCGACTTGGGCGGACGTGGGCGGAAGAGGTGGCCGACGATGGCAGATGGCGTGGAAGAGGGGCCGACGATGGCGGATGGCGTGGAAGAGAAGGGCCTCGTGGAGACTTAGGTAGCGGAAACCGGCGCCCTTTCTTCCGGAGGGCTCGTTTCTTCCACGGGATGGCGTGGACGGATCCGACATATCGGCATTTGTGGCACGCCCCAGATGGTGGACGCGTCACGAGCGATCTCTCTCTGGGGCGATCAGGTAACTGCCGGTGATCACGGGTGCTCTGCGAAGCGCTTGCGGCAGGCCTCGACCTGGGCTTCGGCCGCCGAGCGGTCGGCCCAGGCCTCGGCCTGGACGGACTTACCGGGCTCGATGTCCTTGTAGACCTCGAAGAAGTGCTGGATTTCCAGCCGGTCGAATTTCGGCACGTCGGCGATGTCGCGCAGATGGGCCATCCGCGGGTCGCCGGCCGGGACACAGAGCACCTTGTCATCCAGACCCTTCTCGTCTCGCATCCGGAACATGCCGATCACCCGGCAGGTGATCAGGCACCCGGGGAACGTCGGTTCCTCGAGCAGCACGAGCGCGTCCAGCGGGTCGCCGTCGTCGGCCAGGGTGTCCTCGATGAACCCGTAGTCGGCCGGGTATCTGGTCGACGTGAACAGCATGCGATCCAGCCGGATCCGTCCGGTGTCGTGGTCCATCTCGTACTTGTTGCGCTGTCCCTTGGGGATCTCTATGACGACTTCGACGTCCACGTTTCGCTCCAGCCCGTCATGGGTGATTAACTCTGCTGCGTTGTCCGAATCCATTCTCCCTGAGGTGGTTGGTCATGCTGCGCCGCGGCCGAAGGCCTAGGCCGATCCAGCACTGCGGCCGAAGGCCTAGGCCGATCCAGCACTACGGCCGAAGGCCGAGGCCAATTCAGTACCGCACGCGGCTGGTGGCGCTGGTCACGCTGGCGATGGTGAACGTGATCACGCTCGCCGCCGGTATCGCGGTGGCTCGCATGCTGCCCGGCCGGCTTGCCGCGCTGAAGATTCCCTTCGTCGCGGCTGGCCGGACCGCCACCGCCGGGCCGGTGCTGCCCGCCGGTACCCTCGGGCCGCTGCCGACCGGCAGCGGCTTGCGGTCGGTGCTGGCTGGACCTTTGTCGGCTGCCTCCCTTGGCCCGCACGTCCTGGTCATGGTCGCGGATCCGGGCAGCGGCCGGGTGTTGCTGTCGAGCGGCGGCAGCCAGCTGGCCACACCGGCGTCGACCACCAAGCTGGCCACCGCCGTGGCCGCGCTGGGCGCCTTGGGCGGCAACGCGAGGTTCACCACCAAGGTGGTGACCGGACCGGACGGCATCATCCTGGTCGGCGGCGGGGACCCGACTCTGGCCGTGAACCCGTATCCGGCTCAGCAGTACCCTAGGCCCGCCACGCTGGCCAGCCTGGCGGCGGCGACCGCGGCCCGGCTCAAGGCGCTCGGGCGCCGGTCGGTCCGGCTGGCCTACGACACGTCACGGTACTCCGGCCCGGGGCTGGCGCCCGCATGGCCTGAGGCCTACGTGAGCACGGGGAACGTAACGCAAATCGTCTCGCTGGAAGTGGACCAGGGCAGGCTCACCGCGGCGGGTACGCCGGAGGATTCCGACGACCCGTACAACCTGAGCCCGCGAGCCACCCACCCGGCCGCGATGGCGGCGTCCGCGTTCGGTTCGCTGCTGGCCGCGGATGGGATCACTGTCATCGGCGGTATCGGCCAGCAGGCGGCTACGGCCGGGGCCGCGGTGCTGGCCAGCGTCTCCTCCCCGCCGGTGTCCGCGATCGCCGAGCAAATGCTGGTCGAGAGCAACAACGTGATCGCGGAAAACCTGGCGCGCCAGGTCGCGATCGCGACGGGTAAGCCAGCCACGTTCGCGGGCTCGGCCGCGGCGGTGATCGGCGAACTGCGCCGGCTCGGTGTGAACGGGGGGATCCAGCTCGTCGACGGCAGCGGCCTGTCCCCGGATGACGGGATAGCTCCCGCGACGCTGATCAAGGTGCTGGAAGCGGCCATGGCCACTGCGCGGCTGCGGCCGGCGCTGGCCGGGCTGCCGGTCGCGGGTTTTTCCGGCACGCTGGCCGCGGGCGAGAGCGTGTTCGCCGGCATCGGCGGCCATGCGCTGGGTTTCGTCCGGGCCAAGACCGGCAACCTGGGCACGGTCGCGGCTCTGGCCGGGTTGGTCTACGACCGTGACGGCGCGCTGCTCGTTTTCGCGATCATGGCCGATAAAGTCTCCCAGTTGAACCAGGCAGCGACGGTCATCGACACCGCCGCTACGGATCTGGCCGGCTGTGGGTGTCGATGACGGCTGAACAGCACGTACCGTTGGACTGTGAGCAACGTGCAGATGATCGACTGGGAATTGGCGGTCTCGACCGGGATCCGATGGGCCCGGCCCGGTCCGCAGGTGTCGCTGGGCGATGCGCGGCGGACCGTCGCCGAGCTCCGTGAACTGGCCCGTGAGGTCGCTGACCCGGTGCAAGAGGTTACCGGGCTGATCTCCGCCGAAGAGGTGGGCCGGGTCGCGGTGGTTGACCGGCCGGGCTGGATCAGGGCCAATGTGGACGGCTTCCGGGTCGTGCTGGAGCCCCTGGTGGATCAGCTGCGAAGCCGGCAGCCGGGCGGCGGATCGCGGACTTCGGTGATCAGCGGGGTCGGTTCCCGGGTGACGGGTATCCAGGCCGGCCTGATCCTGGCCTATCTGTCCGGCCGGGTGCTGGGTCAGTACGAGCTGTTCCTGCCGCCGGACGACACCGGTGAGAGCCCTGTCGGCCGGCTGACCCTCGTCGCGCCGAACATCGTCATGGTCGAGCGTGAGCTGGAGGTCGATCCGCACGACTTCCGCCGCTGGGTGTGCCTGCATGAGGAGACTCACCGGCTTCAGTTCACCGCCGTACCGTGGCTCCGCGAGTATGTGCAGGGCCTGATGACCGAGTTCCTGCTCGCTTCCGAGCTGGACCCGGGTGCCATCCTGAGCCGCCTGCGGTCGGCCGCCGACGCGATGGCGGGCGCGGTGCGCGGCGGCGACGGGAGCAGCCTGATCGAGGTCGTGGTGAGCCCGGCGCAACGCGAGATCATGGACCGGCTCACTTCCGTGATGACCTTGGTCGAGGGGCACGGCGACTATGTGATGGACGCGGTCGGGCCACAGGTGGTGCCGTCCGTCGAGCAGATCAGGGAGCGGTTCAGTGCCAGGCGCACCTCGCCGGGCCGGATCGAGCAGACGCTGCGGCGCCTGCTGGGTATCGACCTGAAGATGAAGCAGTACGCCGAGGGATCCAAGTTCGTCCGCACGGTCGTGGAGGAGGCCGGTATGGCCGCTTTCAACAAGATATGGACGTCGCCGGAGACCCTGCCCACCCGCGATGAGCTGGCTCATCCAGGCGATTGGCTGAACCGGGTAGTGCACTAACAGGAAAGGAGAGGCGGGTGGGGGGCCCCGGCGCGGCCGTAGCGGAGATCCGCAACGCAGTGCGCGACTGCCTGTCCGACCTCAAACCCGGCGATATCGTCCTCGTCGCATGCTCGGGCGGGGCGGATTCGGTGGCTCTCGCAGCCGCGCTCGCCTTTGCCGGGCCGCGGCTTGGTCTCCGCTGCGGCGGCGTCACCATCGACCATGGCCTGCAGTCCGGTTCGGCGGAGCGTGCTGCCGGAGTGGCGGGATTGCTGGTCGATCTCACGCTGGATCCTGTATACAATATCGCGGTGATGGTCGCCGACACCGGGAGTCCCGAGGCGGCGGCCCGGGCCGCGCGGTACCGCGCCCTCGACGAAGTGGCCGGCTGGACGCCCAGGGATGAGTGGGCGCCACGGGCCCGAAGATCGTTTGCCGCTGATGGACGCTATAACGACCACAAGGGCCAGAAGATCTTGGAGCGTCCTGGGATCGGTGACCAGCCGGCGGCGCCCGAGGGCGCGACCGCACCCGGTCGCGTGGCGGCGATCCTGCTCGGGCACACTCTTGATGATCAGGCGGAAACCGTCTTGCTGGGGCTCGCCCGCGGCGCGGGGGCCAGGTCGCTGGCGGGAATGGCCCCGCGGCGCGGGGTTTACCGTAGGCCGCTGCTGGAGATCGGGCGGCTCACCACGCTCGCCGCCTGTGCCGAGCTGGGTTTCGATCCGTGGCGGGACCCGCACAACGAGGACACGCGATTCGCCCGGGCTCGGGTCAGGCACCAGGCGCTGCCCGCGCTGGAGGCGGCGCTCGGACCGGGGGCGGCGCGGGCGCTGGCCCGTACCGCGCGGCAGCTTCGCGCCGACGCTGATTGCCTGGACGAACTGGCGCTCGCCGAAAGCGAGCACCTGCGCGACTCGGGTTCCGATCCCGCCGGGCTGGAAGTCAGGTGGCTCGCCGCGCTGCCGGACGCGATCAGGACCAGAGTGCTGCGCCAGGCGGCGATCATGGCCGGCTGCCCGCCGGGTGCGTTGTCGGGGAGTCACATTCAGCAGGTGGACGGGCTGGTGACAAGCTGGCACGGTCAGCGGTGGATCAATCTGCCTGGTGGAGTGCGCGCACTGCGCCGGGGCGGCAATATCTGGTTCACCGGCTAACGCCCGGCGTCAGCGATAAGGAGAACCGTGGACGCTAGCGACATGGGATCGGCGCTCAAGGAAGTGCTGATCGGCCCGGAGCAGCTTCAGGCTCGCATCGGCGAGATGGCCGCGCAGATCGACGCCGACTACGCCGGCCACGACCTGCTCATGGTGGGAGTGCTCAAGGGCGCCGTCATGGTGATGGCGGACCTGGCCAGGGCCATGCACCTGCCCGTGGAGATGGACTGGATGGCGGTCTCGTCCTATGGTTCGGGGACCAAGTCCTCGGGTGTGGTGCGGATCCTCAAGGACCTGGACACCGACATCACCGGCCGGCACGTTCTGATCGTCGAAGACATCGTGGACTCCGGACTGACCCTGTCCTGGCTGGTCGGCAACCTGCACTCGCGCCAGCCCGCGTCGTTGGCGGTGTGCGCCATGCTCCGCAAGCCTGGCGCGGCGCAGATGCCGGTCGAAGTGGCCTACACCGGATTCGAGATCGGCAACGAGTTCGTCGTGGGCTACGGGCTTGACTACGCCCAGCGCTACCGGAACCTGCCGTTCATCGGCACGCTCGCTCCCGAGGCTCTATGATCCGGGGGGCGACCCCCCGGGGGAACACAATCCACGCGGGAGAGCGTTGACCTTCCAGGCGCGGCACCTTGCCCGGTGTACCGTCTATGGAAGCATGGCCGTCCCGGCGGAGGTCGGCGGGACCGTGAGGCTGGTCAGGAGGGAACGGCTCCGAGCCGACGGAGTCGCTCATCGATGGAGATAAGGCGCTTCATTCGCGGACCAGTACTGCTGATCATCGTCGCGGTACTGTTGTTCCTCTTCGTGCTTGATTTCGCCAATTCTGGCAGTAGCTACCAATCGGTTGATACCGGACAGGTAGTGCACCTCATCGAGCAAGGCCAGGTCAAGAGCGCGCAGATCGTCGACAAGAACCAGACGATCCAGATCACGACCAAAGACGGCAAGAACTACCAGGCCTCGTGGGTCTCCGGAATGGGCACCCAGCTCGCGAACACATTGCAGCAGCAGCAGGACAACGGCAAGCTGCCGCAGGGGTACAACGTCATCATCCCGAAGAGCAATGCGTTCCTCGACCTGCTGCCCACGTTGTTCATCTGCCTGGTCATCTTCGTGCTGTTCTTCTTCATGCTGTCGCAGATGCAGGGCGGCGGCTCGCGGGTGATGAACTTCGGCAAGTCGCGGGCCAAGCTGATCACCAAGGACACGCCGAAGACCACGTTCGCGGACGTGGCCGGCGCGGACGAGGCGATCGAGGAACTCCAGGAGATCAAGGAGTTCCTGCAGAATCCGGCCAAGTTCCAGGCGATCGGCGCAAAGATCCCGAAGGGTGTGCTGCTGTACGGGCCGCCTGGCACCGGTAAGACGCTGCTGGCCCGGGCCGTGGCCGGCGAGGCGGGCGTGCCGTTCTACTCGATCTCCGGCTCGGACTTCGTGGAGATGTTCGTCGGCGTAGGCGCGTCCCGGGTCCGTGACCTGTTCGAGCAGGCCAAGGCCAACGCCCCGGCGATCGTGTTCGTGGACGAGATCGACGCGGTGGGCCGTCACCGCGGCGCGGGTCTCGGCGGCGGGCATGACGAGCGCGAGCAGACGCTGAACCAGATGCTGGTTGAGCTGGACGGCTTCGACACGAAGGGCGGCGTGATCGTCATCGCCGCCACCAACCGGCCCGACATCCTCGACCCGGCGCTGCTGCGCCCCGGCCGGTTCGACCGGCAGATCGTGGTCGCGCAGCCCGACCTGGCCGGCCGTAAGGGGATCCTGCGTGTCCACGCCCGTGGCAAGCCGATCGCGCCAGACGCGGACCTCGACATCATCGCGCGGCGCACGCCCGGTTTCACCGGCGCGGACCTGGCCAACGTGATCAACGAGGGCGCGCTGCTGACCGCCCGCTCCAACGGCAAGCAGATCACGATGGACGCTCTCGAGGAGGCCATCGACCGGGTCATGGCCGGCCCGGAGCGCAAGAGCGTGCTGCTGTCGGAGACAGAGCGCAAGGTCATCGCCTACCACGAGGGCGGGCACGCGCTGGTCGGGCACGCGATGCCGCACGCCGACCCGGTGCACAAGGTGACGATCATCCCGCGTGGCCGCGCGCTCGGCTACACCCAGGCGCTGCCGACCGAAGACAAGTTCCTCACCACCCGCGCCGAGATGCTCGACCAGCTGGCCATGCTGCTCGGCGGGCGGACGGCCGAGGAGCTGATCTTCCACGAGCCGACCACAGGCGCGGCCAACGACATCGACAAGGCCACCCAGATCGCCCGGGGCATGGTTACCGAGTACGGAATGAGCGAGCAGCTCGGCGCGCGTAAGTTCGGCACCGGCGACGGTGAGCCGTTCCTCGGCCGGGAGATGTCGCACAGCCGTGACTACTCGGAGAAGATCGCGTCGTCGATCGACGAGGAGATCCGGCGGCTGATCGAGTCGGCGCACGACGAGGCGTGGGAGGTGCTCGTCGAGTACCGCGACGTGCTCGACAGCCTGGTACTCCGCCTGCTGGACAAGGAGACCGTGTCGCGCGACGAAGTGCTGGAGATCTTCGCTCCGGTGCAGAAGCGCCCGGCCCGCGGCTCCTATACCGGGTACGGCAAGCGGCTCCCCTCGGACCGTCCGCCGGTCCTTACCCCGAAGGAGCTGGCTCTCACCGCGGCCTCGCCTGACGGCGGCCGGACGGCGCTCCCGCCCAACGGGTCGAACGCGACGAACGGCGCGACCAACGGGCAGGCGCTGGGCTTCGACCAGGAGCCTCGCGACACCGAATGAGCGAACCCGACTCCCTGGGCGACGAGGATGACCTCCCGCCCATTGACCAGCCCCGGATAGAACGAGCCGTCCGGGAGATCCTGGAGGCGATCGGCGAAGACCCGGACCGGGATGGCCTGCGGGACACCCCGGCCCGGGTCGCCCGCGCCTACGCCGAGCAGTTCGCCGGGCTGCGGCAGCGTCCCGAGGACGTGCTCACCACGGTGTTCGACGTGGGTCACGATGAGATGGTGATCGTCCGGGACATCGAGGCGTACGGAACCTGCGAACACCACCTGGTGCCGTTCGTCGGGACCGCCCATATCGGTTACGTGCCGAACCAGAAGGGGCAGATCACGGGGCTTTCCAAGCTGGCGCGACTGGTGGACGTGTACGCGAGGCGGCCGCAGGTGCAGGAGCGGATGACCTGCCAGATAGCGGACGCGCTGATGCACACGCTGGAGCCGCGCGGCGTGATTGTCGTCATCGAGGCCGAGCACCTGTGCATGACGATGCGCGGGGTGCGCAAGCCCGGTGCGCGCACCGTGACCTCGGCCGTGCGCGGCGTGTTCCGTGACAACGTCACCAGGTCCGAGGCGATGAGCCTGATCTACGGACACCACTGAGACGTTAAGTACCCGCCGAAGCCGCTAAAGCCCTGCTTAGCCGCCAGTTAAGACTGGTGAGCGTAAAGTCATGCGAGAAATCTTGGTCCGGCACTGAACGGAAAAGCATCCTCCGTCGTCTATTGGGTAAGTCTGAGGATTGCTGACTGCGTCCCGAGGCGTGGACATAGGCTGGGGGTACCGTAAATGCAGGACACGAAGCAGGGGCGATGAGCACGCTGACGCGCCGTGATCCGGGGCCTGACAAGAAAACTGCGCATATGAGCCACAATGACGCGCCCGCGTCCGCGGCGTCCGTCGAGGGATCTCCCGGCGGGCCCCCCAAAGATGCGCCTTCTCTCGCTGATCGCCGCCACCAGCACGCCTGGATCCCGGCCATCACGGCGTTCCTGACCTTCCTGATCGGCCTCTCGGACATCGTCTCGGTGTTCCGGCCCGGCTGGCCGCACCGGTTGCACGGTGTCCGTGCGCTCGTCCCTGGCACGCTGACGAACGTCACGCATACCGCCGACGTGGTCATCGGCCTGCTGCTGCTCATGCTGGCGCACGGCCTGCGGCGGCGGAAACGGCGCGCCTGGCAGGCGGTGACCGGGTTGCTGGCCTTCGACATCGGCATTCACTTCTTCCACTCCCGTCGGCTGCCGACGGCGATAGTGGCCCTCGTGGTACTCGCGGCACTGCTGTACTTCCGTGACGAGTTCTACGCCGAGGGGGACCGGCCGAACCGATGGCGTGCGCTGTGGGTGTTCTGCTGGCTGGTGGTGGCGGATGTCGCGATCGGGCTGATCTACATCAGCGCCGCCGGCGGGCTGGCTGATGACTACTCGATGTGGCAGCGCACGCAGGAGGTCATCTACGGCCTGGTCGGCGTGTCCGGTCAGGTCTACTGGATCCCGGACGCCCGCGGCGACATGTTCAACCTCCTCACCAGCGCGCTCGGCCTGTTCACTCTGATCATCACCATCTACCTGTTCTTGCGGCCCGCCGAGCCCAATGCCCGGCTCGGCACGGCGAACGCCGAGCGCATCAGGGAATTGCTGGACAAACAGGGCGACCGTGATTCGCTCGGCTATTTCGCCCTGCGCAACGACAAGAGCGTCATCTGGTCCGCGACCGGAAAGGCGTGCATCTGCTACCGGGTGGTGTCGGGTGTCATGCTGGCCAGCGGTGACCCGATTGGCGATCCGGAGGCGTGGCCCGGCGCGATCAGCCCCTTCCTTGACGAGGCGGCGCGTCATGCCTGGGCCCCCGCGGTGATGGGGTGCAGCGAGCTGGGGGCGGAGGTCTGGTGCCGGGAGGGCGGGCTGACCGCCTTGGAGCTGGGCGATGAAGCCATCGTCGAGGTGGCCGACTTCAGCTTGTCGGGCCGGTCCATGCGCAACGTACGGCAGATGGTGTCGCGGGTGTCGCGCGCCGGCTATGTCGCCGAGGTCCGGCGGATTCGTGACATTCCCGCCCAGGAGCTCTACGACATCATCCGGTCCGCGGACAGCTGGCGGGGCAGCCAGACCGAGCGCGGCTTCTCCATGGCGCTGGGCCGGATAGGCGCGCCGGGAGACGACGAATGCGTGCTCGTCACGGCCAAGCAGGACGGCGTGGTCCGAGCGGTGCTCCAGCTTGTCCCCTGGGGGCCGGACGGCCTGTCGCTTGACCTCATGCGCCGCGACCGCAACGCCCAGCCGGGGCTGAACGACTTCCTCATCACCGAGACGATCAAGGCCGCTCCCGCGCTGGGCGTCAAGCGCATCTCGCTGAACTTCGCGGTCTTCCGTGCCGCGCTGGAGCGCGGGGAGCGGATCGGCGCCGGCCCGGTGCTGCGCGCGTGGCGGCGATTGCTGCTGTTCATGTCCCGCTGGTTCCAGATCGAGTCGCTGTACAAGTTCAACGCCAAATTCTGCCCGACCTGGCAACCTCGGTTTTTCGTCTTCCCCAGCACCAAGGACGCGCCCCGGATAGCGCTCGCGGCGCTGGAGGCCGAGGCGTTCCTGGTCTGGCCGCGGATCGAGCTCAGCAGGCTGGGCCGTCAGGCAGCCCGTAAGCTGGGCCTGATGAACCGCAAGGCAGCCAGCAAGCTCGGCCTGGTGAAACGCTGAACGTTCCCGCCGCTGCCCCTGCTCCGGCGTCTGGCCCTCCCGGCTTGCCGCGCGCAAACCGGTGCCTGGTGATGGGCGTGGTGAACGTCACGCCTGACTCGTTCTCGGACGGCGGCCAGTGGTACGGCGCGGACGCCGCGATCGCGCACGGCCTGGAGCTGGTCGCCCAGGGCGCGGACATCGTCGATGTCGGCGGTGAGTCCACCCGGCCGGGCGCCCAGCGCATCCCGGCCGAGGAGGAGCTGCGCCGGGTGGGTCCGGTCGTCACCGAGCTGGTCAGGGCGGGTGTCCCGACCTCGATCGACACCATGCGCGCGCAGGTCGCGGAGTTCGCGGTGAGTCAGGGCGTGCAACTGGTCAACGATGTGAGCGGCGGCCTGGCCGACCCGGACATGGCCCGGCTGGTGGCGGCGGCGGGCGTGGCCTATGTGGTGATGCACTGGCGCGGCCACAGCCGCGACATGTACGCCCGGGCCGTGTACCACGACGTGGTCGCGGAGGTGCGCGACGAACTGGCCCGCCGGGTGGACGAGGTGACGAAGGCCGGGGTCAGCCCGGACCATATGGTGATCGACCCGGGCCTCGGCTTCGGCAAGCGTGGCGAGCACAACTGGCCGCTGCTGGCCAGCCTGGCCGAGCTGTCCGTCCTCGGCGGGCGGCGGTTCCCGGTCCTGGTCGCCGCGTCGCGTAAGCGGTTCATCGGCAGGCTCCTGGCCGGCCCGGACGGGGAGCCACGGCCGTTCAGCGGCTCCGATGACGCGACGATGGCGCTAACCGCGCTGGCCGCCGCACAGGGCGCCTGGTGCGTCCGGGTGCACCGGGTAACCGGGAACGCGGATGCTGTCCGCGTAGCCGCCGCGTGGCGCGATGCGCGCCGCAACGACGCTGTCCTGGCGATAGGCAGCAACCTGGGGGATCGGCTCGGCATCCTTCGGGCGGCGGTCACTGAGATCGCGAACCTGCCCGGCACCGAGTTGCTGGCGGTTTCGCCGGTGTACGAGACCGACCCGGTCGGCGGGCCGGCCCAGCCGGAATACCTGAACGCGGTGCTCACCGTACGGACCGGACTGGCGGCGCGCGAACTGCTGGGCCAGCTGAACCGGATCGAGGCCGCCCACGACAGGGTGCGCGAGGTGCGCTTCGGTCCGCGTACCCTCGATATCGACATCATCAGCTACTCCGACCAGACGAGCGACGATCCGGTGCTGACTCTGCCTCATCCGCGCGCGCGGGAGCGGGCGTTTGTGCTCGTGCCCTGGCACGACATCGACGCGGAAGCCACCCTGCCGGAAGGCAGCGTGACGGATCTGCTGGCTGGCCTGGATCGAGATGGCGTCCGCCGTCACCCGGAATCGCTGCTGCCATGAGGCCAACCCGGCTGTCCACCCTCACCGTCGTCGCCCTGGCCTGCGCTCTGGTCATGTGGCTGGTGCTGCGGGCGGCGTACCAGTCCCTGCCGCCGCTGCCGTGGACCGGAGTGCCAGCTCTGCTGGCCGTGGCGGCGGTCGAGGCCGGAGCGGGCCGCGACCTGCGCCGCCGCATCGCGGGGCGGGCCAGCAAGCCCGCCAATCCGCTGCTGGTGTCCCGGATGCTGGTGCTGGCCAAGGCGAGTTCGCTGGCGGCGGCCGTGGTGGCCGGCCTGACCCTGGGCTTCGTCGGTTACCTGGCCAACATGACCAGCGCTGTGACCCCCCGGCACGACATCATCACCGCCGGGGAGACGTGCGCGGCCGCCATCGTGCTGGCCGCCGCCGCCCTGTACCTCGAATACTGCTGTCGCGTCCCCACCGATACCAAACCACCGACGGACGCGAACGTCTCAGCAGATCGCTGACCGCCGGCCGTTATCCTGGGTCACGTCCGGTACCGTCGGCGGACTGGAACGATATGGAGTATTCGTTGTCCGATACCGATCATCCCGCGCGGCTGGCCGTCGGCATCATCGGGCCGGGACGAGCCGGCGCCGCGCTCGGCACCGCGCTAGCCCGGGCGGGACACGCCGTCGTGGCGGTCTCCGCGGTGTCGGAAGCCTCTGTGGCGCGGGCGTCAGAGAAATTTCCTTCGGCGCTCATCACGTCGCCAGACTCGGTGGTGGAGCGGGCCGACCTGGTGCTGCTCACCGTCCCGGACGACGTGCTGCCCGGGCTGGTCGCCGGGCTGGCGGCCACTGACGCGCCGCTGGCCGGACGGATGCTCGCGCATGCCAGCGGGCGCTACGGCGTGGCGGTGCTGGAGCCCGCCACCCGGGCCGGCGCCCTGCCGCTCGCGTTGCACCCGGTGATGACGTTCACCGGCCGGGACGAGGACGTCGACCGGCTGAAGGGACTGTGCTTCGGTGTCACCGCGCCGGATGTGCTGCGGCCAGCCGTCGAGGCGCTGGTCATCGAGATGGGCGGCGAGCCGGTGTTCATCGCGGAGTCTGACCGGGAGCTGTACCACGCGGCGATCGCGTTCGCGGCCAATCACCTGATCACGCTGGTCACCTCGGCCGCGGACCTGCTGGGATCGGCGGGGGTGGGGGATCCGGCCCGGTTGCTCGGACCGCTCCTAGGTGCCTCTCTTGACAACGCGCTGAGGTTCGGGGACGCGGGCCTGACGGGGCCGGTGGCGCGCGGGGACGCGGGAACGGTGGCGGCCCATGTGTCCGCCTTGTCGGGGACCCCCACCGTGCGGGCGGCCTATGTCGCGCTGGCGCGGCTGACCGCGGATCGTGCGCTGGCCGCCGGAGTGCTGGCCCCGGCCGACGCAGAGCGGCTGCTGGACGTGCTGGGGTCGCATCCATGACGGAGATGGTACGTACGCGGGACGAGCTGGCACAGGCGCGGGCGCGGCTGAGCGGCCCGGTGGTGCTCGTGCCGACGATGGGGGCGCTGCACGAGGGGCATCTGGCCTTGCTGCGGGCGGCGCGGTCGCTGGCCGGTGATGGTGGTTCGGTGGCCGTCTCCATCTTCGTCAACCCGTTGCAGTTCGGGCCGGGGGAGGACCTGGACCGGTATCCGCGGACGCTGGACGAGGACCTCGTCTTGTGCGCCAAGGAGGGAGCGGCGCTTGTGTTCGCGCCGTCGGCAGCCGAGATGTACCCGAAGGGGCGGCCCGCTGTGACCGTCGATCCGGGGCCGATGGGCGCGGTGCTGGAGGGTGAGTTCCGGCCGGGGTTCTTCGGCGGCGTGCTGACCGTGGTGCTGAAGCTGTTCAACCTCGTGCGGCCGAGCGTGGCGGTGTTCGGCGAGAAGGACGCGCAGCAGTTCGCGCTGGTGCGCCGGATGGTGGCCGACCTGGACCTGGGTATCCGCATCGCGCCGGTGCCGACGGTGCGGGACGCGGACGGGCTGGCTACCTCCAGCAGGAACCGGTATCTCTCGGCGGACGAGCGAGCGAGGGCGCTCACGCTGTCGCGGGCGCTGCGGGCCGGTGCCGCGGCCGCCGCGGCCGGCCCTGACGCGGTGCTGGCGGCGGCGCGCGCGGAGCTTGACGGCGAGCCTGGGCTGGCCGTGGACTACCTGGCGCTGGTGGACCCTGAGACGTTCACCGGTCCCGTTGACTCCCGCCCGGCGGTACTCGCCGTCGCGGCGCGGGTCGGCGCCACGCGCCTGATCGACAACGTCCGGATCGGAGGTGCGTGATGCTGCTGACCATCGACATAGGGAACACGAACACGGTGCTCGGGGTGTTCGATGGTGATCAGGTCATCGATCACTGGCGGATCGCGACGGTCCCGGACCGGACCGCGGACGAACTCGCCGTCGTCCTGCACGGTCTGCTCGGTCGTAGCGCGGCGTTCGACGAGAAGGAGATCGACGGGATTTCGCTGTGCTCGACCGTGCCGTCGGTACTGCATGAGATGCGCGAGATGTGCAAGCGCTATTACGGGCGGCTGGCCACGGTCATCGTCGAGCCGGGCGTGAAGACAGGTGTGCCGGTGCGGACCGACAACCCCAAGGAAGTGGGCAGCGACAGGATCATGAACTCGCTGGCGGCTGTGCACCTGTATGGCGGCCCCGCGGTAGTCGTGGATTTCGGCACGTCGACCAACTTCGACGCGGTCAGCGCCCGTGGTGAATTCGTCGGCGGTGTGCTGGCGCCGGGCATCGAGATCTCGGTCGACGCGCTGTCCCGGCGCGCGGCGCAACTGCTCAAGGTCGAGCTGACCAAGCCACCGCGCGTCATCGGCAAGAACACCGTGGAGTCGCTCCAGTCCGGCATCATCTACGGGTTCGCGGCCCAGGTCGATGGGGTCGCGCGGCGGATGGCACACGAGCTGTCCCCGGCTGACCCGGACAAGGTGACAATCATCGCCACCGGCGGCCTCGCTCCGCTCCTGCTGGACGAAGTCAGCGTCATCCACGCCTACGAGCCCTGGCTGACCCTGATCGGCCTACGGCTCGTCTACGAAAAGAACTCACCGCTGGCCGAGGCGTAGCCCTCGACGGCGCTACTGGATGCGTACCGCGCCGACGAAGGCGCCCCAGTTCACCGCGTCCACTTTCACCGGCACGCCGAACGTCGACGCCTCGATCTGAAGTCCGTTGCCGAGGAATATGGCCACATGGCTGATGTCGGCGAAGTAGAACAGCAGGTCCCCTGGTTCCAGGTCGTTGCGTGAGACGTGCACGCCGGAGTTCCACAGGGAGCCGGTGTAGTGCGGCAATGAGATGCCGATCTGGGCGAAGGACCAGACGACCAGGCCTGAGCAGTCGAACTGCCATGGGCCTGCCGCGCCCCACACGTAGGGGGCGCCGCGCCGGGTGAGCGCATACTGCAGCGCCTGCGCGCCGACCGTGTTCGCGGTGGGAATGGTGACGTTCGGGTACTGCCCGGTCGCCGTGTAGATCGCCATCGCCTGCGACATCGCGGCGCTGTTCACCTTGTCGATCTCGGCGTTGATGGTCTTCTTCTTGGCGTTCATCTGCGCCTGGATCGCCTGCACGTTGGCGATCTGCTGCTGGGCGGTCTTCCGGGCGCGCTGTGCCTGCGCCTCCGCCTGGTCGAGCACGCTGACCCGGCTGCCGCTCGACTGGTCAAGCTCCGTGATGGTCGACGCCTGGCGCAGGAACGATCCCGGATCCGAGATGGTGAGCGCCTGTATCGTCGGGTCCAGCCCGGAGCCCATGTAGTTCTCCGCGGCGAGCTGAGAAATCGCGGCACGGCCGGACGCGAGAGCGGCGGAGTCCCGTTGCTCGGCCTGCTGCGCCATCTTGGCGTCCGCTTGGGCCCGGCTGAGCTGGATCCGCAGGCCGTCGTACTGCTCGCTCAGCGCGTTGATCTGAAACTCAAGTTGCTTCGCCTGCGCGAGCAGCGTCGAAAGGCTGGGCTTCGGCGCACTGGTCTGGGCCTCACTCACCGCTCCCGGCACGACCAGCGCCAGTGCGGAGGCGACGACGGCGAGGCTGGTGACTCCGGTCAGTTTGCGCACAGCGAAGCAGGATATTGGAATCGTGGTGTACTTGTCAGCCAACTCGGTGGAAGTTTTCCTTACGATCCGCGGGCTCACCCATAGTGGCCGGCTGAGTTCGCTCGCGGCGACCCGCCAGTTGCCAGGCGGTGGCCACCAGGTTCGATGCGGCAACATGCTGACATAGCCGGGCGCCGAGTGCTGACTTCATGAGCGACGACGTAGCTGCTTATCGGACTGCGATGCAATGACTTAACCGGATGAGTTCTGCTCGTAGTAGTAAGGAGGCTTGCCCGCAGTAGCAGGTAACTTTCGTCCGTAGTGGCATGGTGACTTCTCCCGTAGTGGCAGGGTAGTTCGTTCGCAGTGGCCAGACGAGTTCGCCCGCGGCGACCGGCGAAGCTTCGACTATCGTGGATCGTGATGTCATACACGATCAGGCCTGCGCGTACCAGTGATGTGCCCGTGATCCGGAAGCTGGTCGACGCGAATGTCGAATCCGGGCGGTTGTTGAGTAAGGCCACCGTCACGCTCTATGAAGACATCCAGGAGTTCTGCATAGCCGAACCTGCCGGCAACTCAGAACTGCCAGGGAACGCAGAACTGCCAGGAAACTCGGGGCCGGTCGGCTGTGGAGCGGTACATGTGCTCTGGGAGGATCTGGCCGAGATCCGGACAGTCGCGGTGCATGATGACTACCGGGGACATGGCATAGGCCACACGATCGTCGAGTACCTGATCGCGCGTTCGCGGGAGCTCGGGGTGCGGCGCGTGTTCGTGTTGACTTTCGCGGTGGACTTCTTCGCCAGCCACGGATTCATGCCGATCAAGGGCACCCCTGTTGCCGCGGAGGTGTACCGCGAACTTTTGCGCTCTTATGACGAGGGTGTCGCGGAGTTTCTAGATCTGGGCCGGGTAAAGCCCAACACACTCGGCAACACCCGCATGCTGTTGCACCTGTTACGGGACCGGGAAGAATGTGCATACGCGTTACCCACGTGGCGAATCAGTCAGTGCCGGCGGCGGAGTCGCTACGGTTGCGAAGTCAGTCCGGTCTTGCGCTAAGCGCGCCGGGTCGTCGGCGGCCCGGGTTCGTCCGGTGGGATAGCGAGCCTGGTAGAACGCTTGCGGCGGTCGCCGGGATCGCTGGTGCCAGGTCGAATGCTCAGCTCTTGCCGTACGCGGCGGCGGCAAGGGTCTTCCCGTCCACGGTGGGGATCTGCCGTCGCGCGGCAAGAAGCGCGTTGCGGAGTGCAGTAAGAACCAAGCGACAGAAGACGGTAAGAACCGTGCCAGCTAGGACTGTAAGAAAAACTGCACTGTACAGAACGGTATGCGCTGCCTGGAGCGCGTCATGATGGCGGATCTCGCGGCACTGACGCCGCCGTTGGTTGTTTGTATCGCCTTCATCGTCGGCCTAGTGCTCTTCCTACGTCACCAGTTGGCGCCCAAGCGGCGCGCGGCCAGCAAGTCCGGAACGGATGCGCAGGCTAACGGCGGTAAGTCGGGTAACGATGCGCAGGACCCGAGGTCTTGACATATCGGCGGAACAACCAGTTTTCCGCAGATCTGTCCCGGGATGTGGGACACTTAACGGGGCTGATTACGGAGGGTTACCGATGCTGAGTAGTGCCTGAAGGCGCAAGCATCTAAATCGGAGAATCGCCAGTCGCGGAATTGTCAAGCCACAACTGATTGGTATATCTTTGCAACCCGAATAGGTTGCACAGCAAGGCAGAAGGGCTGATTCGATGGCACAGAAGGTACAGGTGCTTCTCGTCGACGATCTCGATGGGACGGAGGCGACAGAGACCGTCACGTTTGGTCTCGACGGAAGTTCCTATGAGATCGACCTAAGTTCCGGTAACGCGAGCAAGCTCCGTAAAGAACTCGCCCACTATGTGGAGCATGCGCGGAAAGCCAGCGGGCAGCCCCGCCGCCGCCGTACTCGCACCGGACCCGGGCGTGAGCGCAGTGCTCAAATCAGGGCGTGGGCGAAGCAGCGGGGATACAAGGTCAATGAGCGTGGACGCATTCCGGCCAACATCGTTGCGGAGTACGAAGCCGCACACTAGCAACGTCGGCCAGCAGAATCGGCCGTAACTGGCCGTGCAGCCGCGCAAGAGGCCGCGCGGATAGGGCGTCGGCTCCGCTTTCTGGCGTGCTCCAGCACGAGGGTGAGCGGGTTCGGGCAATCTGGCAAGGCTTGTTCCGTCGTGGGACTTTCCCGGTCGCTTCGGGGAGGGGCCGGCCTTGGACAGGTGGATGACCGACGAGAACGCCGCCAGGGGCAGTTCCTCGCCCGGGGACCCCGAGAGGGTGTCCCCGAGGCAGGCACTGCGCCCACGAGGCCGGCAGCTCTGTCCGCGCGGTCTTTGCTGCCCCGGTGCCTGTCGGGCTCCGGGGCAGCAGGCTTCCGGCGGGGACATAGGGGGAATCTGGGGGCATAGGGGATTGCGCCGGGCGACGGTCCTCTGGGAGCATCGGGTCCTCGGGGAAGCACTGGGCCTTCGGGGAGCGCCGCGTCTTCGGGGAGCACCGGCGTCTCCGGATTCTGAGGGCGCCGGTCCCAGCCCGGGCAGGGCGGTGTTCGCTTGCGGCGTAGTGGGAACATGTTCCCGCATCCGGGGGGTTGGATGAGGATGAACGCCTCGTGTCCGGGGAACGTCTAGTCGTGAGTGCAGTACTCGCATTAAGTAGGTCGCTGGACACGCGGCTACCATGCGAAGTAGGCGAGGTGCCAGTAGAAGGTTGGCACTGCGGACCTGGCCCGCGCTGTGAGGAGAGCGACAAGATGTTCGAGAGATTTACCGACAGGGCGCGGCGGGTTGTCGTCTTGGCGCAAGAAGAAGCCAGGATGCTCAATCACAACTACATCGGCACCGAGCACATCCTGCTCGGCCTCATCCATGAGGGCGAGGGTGTCGCGGCGAAGGCGCTTGAGTCGCTGGGGATCAGCCTGGACGCTGTGCGCCAGCAGGTCGAGGAGATCATCGGCCAGGGGCAGCAGGCGCCATCGGGACACATCCCGTTCACGCCGCGTGCCAAGAAGGTGCTCGAGTTGTCGCTGCGGGAGGCGCTGCAACTTGGTCACAACTACATCGGCACCGAGCACATCCTGCTCGGCCTCATCCGGGAGGGCGACGGGGTCGCCGCTCAGGTGCTGGTGAAGCTTGGTGCCGACCTGAACCGGGTGCGTCAGCAGGTTATCCAGCTGCTGCACGGCTACCAGGGTAAGGAGCCCGCCTCGGCCGGTACCGCCACCGAGTCCACGCCGTCGACCTCGCTCGTGCTCGACCAGTTTGGCCGTAACCTCACTCAGGGGGCGCGGGAGGGCAAGCTCGATCCCGTCATCGGCCGGGAGAAGGAAATCGAGCGGGTCATGCAGGTGCTGTCCCGGCGGACCAAGAACAACCCGGTTCTTGTCGGCGCGCCTGGTGTCGGGAAGACCGCGGTTGTCGAGGGCTTGGCACAGAAGATCGTCAAGGGCGAGGTGCCCGAGACGATCAAGGACAAGCAGCTTTACACGCTTGACCTTGGCGCGCTGGTGGCTGGATCGCGGTACCGCGGTGATTTCGAAGAGCGCCTGAAGAAGGTGCTGAAGGAGATCCGCACCCGCGGCGACATCATCTTGTTCATCGACGAGATCCACACCCTGGTGGGTGCCGGTGCCGCTGAGGGAGCGATCGACGCGGCGTCGATACTCAAGCCCATGCTCGCCCGGGGCGAACTGCAGACGATCGGCGCGACCACGCTGGACGAGTACCGCAAGTACCTGGAGAAGGATGCCGCGCTCGAGCGCCGGTTCCAGCCGATCCAGGTCGCGGAGCCGACGATCTCGCACACGATCGAGATCCTCAAGGGCCTGCGGGACCGCTACGAGGCACACCACCGCGTGTCGATCACCGATGGCGCGCTCGTCGCCTCCGCGCAACTGGCGGACCGGTACATCAGCGACCGGTTCCTGCCGGACAAGGCCATCGACCTGATCGACGAGGCCGGCTCCCGGATGCGGATCCGTCGCATGACGGCTCCGCCGGATCTGCGCGAATTCGACGAGAAGATCGCCCAGGTCCGCCGGGACAAGGAATCCGCCATCGATTCCCAGGACTTCGAGAAGGCCGCGGCGCTGCGGGACACCGAAAAGCAGCTCCTGGCCAGGAAGGCGGCCCGAGAGAAGGAATGGAAGGCCGGCGACATGGACGTCGTCGCCGAGGTGAATGAGGAACTCATCGCCGAGGTGCTGGCCACCGCCACCGGAATTCCTGTCTTCAAGCTCACCGAAGAGGAGTCGCAGCGGCTGCTGCGCATGGAAGATGAGCTGCACAAGCGGGTGATCGGTCAAAACGACGCGATCAAGGCATTGTCGCAGGCGATCCGGCGTACTCGTGCGGGACTGAAGGATCCCAAGCGTCCGGGCGGATCGTTCATCTTCGCGGGCCCGTCCGGTGTCGGCAAGACCGAGCTGTCCAAGACGCTGGCGGAATTCCTTTTCGGTGACGAGGATTCGCTGATCCAGCTCGACATGAGCGAGTACATGGAGAAGCACACCGTCTCGCGGCTGTTCGGTTCACCGCCGGGATATGTCGGCTACGAGGAAGGCGGACAGCTCACCGAGAAGGTGCGCAGGCGTCCGTTCTCCGTGGTCCTCTTCGACGAGATCGAGAAGGCGCACCCGGATATCTTCAACTCGCTGCTGCAGATCCTGGAGGATGGCCGTCTGACCGACGCCCAGGGCCGCACGGTGGACTTCAAGAACACGGTCATCATCATGACGACCAACCTCGGCACGAGGGACATCTCCAAGGGCGTCTCGGTGGGATTCGCCCGGTCGGGTGATGCGCGCGGCTCGTACGACCGGATGAAGACCCGCGTGCAGGAAGAGCTGAAGCAGCACTTCCGGCCCGAGTTCCTCAACCGGGTCGACGACATCATCGTCTTCCACCAGCTCGACCGGGACGAGATCCACAGCATCGTCGACCTGATGATCGCCAAGGTGGACGAGCGGCTCAAGGACCGGGACATGGCGCTGGAGCTGCGGCCCGCCGCCAAGGACCTGCTCGCCGCGCGCGGCTACGACCCGGTGCTCGGCGCCCGGCCGCTGCGCCGGACGATCCAGCGGGAGATCGAGGACAACCTGTCGGAGAAGATCCTGTTCGGGGAGCTCAGGCCGGGCCAGATCGTCATCGTGGACGCCGAGGGCGAGGGTGAGACCGCGAAGTTCGCCTTCACCGGCGTGGCCAAGCCGGATTCGATGCCGGAGTCGCCCGCGGCCGAGCCGACCCCGGTGACGACGCCAGCGGTCGGCAGCACGTCGATCGGCGGCACCGGCGGCGGCACGGCCGACAGCGGCGGCACCGCCTCCGCGATGGGCTGACCCCGCACCCCGCACCCCGCACCCGCATCCCGCACTCTGGGCAAGGTGGTGAATATGCCATCGTCCCCCCTACAGGGGGTGCGATGGCACATTCACCCCCGGCGGATCCCGGCGGATCACGCCGCTGGGTAGGGCGTAGGTGTCGTCGGTGACGGGGTCGACCAGGCCGTCGCTGACGAGGCCGTCCAGGGCCCGGGCCAACTGGACCGGATCGGGCCACAACGCGTCGAACGCCGCGCGCGCCACCGGGGCGCCCGAGTCGCGCAACATGGCGAGGACCCGTCCCCGGCATTGACGGTCGGTGCCGTCGTAGCGCTGGGATGGGCGTCGCGCCCCGTCCGCGGCCGCGGGTCGGCCCGCGGCGAGCCACGCGCACCGAGCCGCCAGCGGGCAATCGCCGCAGCGCGGCGCCGCGGCAGTACAGACCAGCGCTCCCAGTTCCATCACCGCGACCGACCAGCGAGCCGCGACAGCGGGTTCATCCGGTAGCAGCGACTCCGCCATCCGGATCTCGGCGGCCGACATGGCGGATCCCGTCGGCAGCGCGAGACCGGCGACCAGCCTGGCCAGTACTCGCCGGACGTTGGTGTCCAGGACGGCGTGCCGCTGACCGAACGCGAAGGCGGCCACCGCCGCGGCCGTATAGCCGCCCACTCCCGGCAATGCCCGCAGTTCGGCCAGTGCGACCGGCACCTGACCGTTATGCCGGGTCACCAGGATGCTGGCCGTCTCGTGCAGCCTGAGCGCGCGTCTGGGGTAGCCGAGCCTGCCCCACTCCCTGATCGCCTCGCCCGGTGCTTCGGCGGCCAGGGCGGCCGGTACCGGCCATCGGGCGAGCCACCGCGCGTGCGCGGGCAGCACCCGGGCCACCGGCGTCTGCTGGAGCATGAACTCACTGACCAGCACCGACCAGGGCCCGGCGTCAGGATGCCGCCACGGCAGCTCCCGCGCGCTTCGCGCGTACCAGGCGAGGAGCTGTTCCTGGGCTGAGGGGTCTGAGGATCGCATCGAGCACCCATCATCGCATCCGCGTGCCGGCTCGGCCGGCGGGTCTGCGCTATCGGCGCAGCGATTCCTTGCATACTCTCCGTATGGATCGGAATGCCTACCGTGACGAAGGCAGCGGAAGAGCCGACCAGTCCGATGCCTACTGGCGGCGCCGCGTTATCACCCTGGCGCTCGGCCTGGGCCTCCTCGGGGCACTGGCCTGGGCGTTCTCCGGGGGAGGCGCCAAGCCTAGCCCGTCTGGATCGGCCAGCGTGCTCCCGGTCAGCGCCATCGGCACCGCCGTGCCTCACCTGCCCTCGGACGCCGCTTCCTCAGGTACCGGGGCCTCGGCCAGCACCGGATCCGGCGTACCCGGCATTCCCGCCATCTCGCGGTCTTCGTCGCGGCCGAGGTCCACGGCCCATGGCACGCAGCATCCGTCGGCGTCGGCGACCCCGGCAGGCGCGATTCCGCCCGGTCGGCGGTGTCCGCCGAGCGCGGTCGTGCTGAGCTTGTTCACCGACCGCACCAGCTACGGCCCGTCACAGTATCCCCGGTTCGAGGTCTACGCGGTCTCCACGTCCTCGGGCAGCTGCGCCTTCGACCCAGGCCAGATGCAGATCGTCGTGCTGTCGTCGGGCCGGATCGTCTGGGACTCGGCGGACTGCTACCGCGCCGGCCAGCGGATCGCGAACCTGACCAGGGGAGTCCCGGCCGAGGCCGCCGTCACCTGGAACCGGGCCATCACCCTGCCCGGCTGCCAGGTGCTGGCCCCGGCGGCCCGTGACGGCAGCTACACGGTCCAGGCCCGTACCGGCACCGTGCGCAGTCCCGTCCGCGCCTTCAGACTGACCGGCTAGCTCCGGCCGAGGACCACGGCCAGCGCTTGCCTGAGGTCCGATACCTCCGCGACCTCGATGGTCCGGCTCCCCCCGTCATCCGCGGACAGCGAAGCCGATCCAGCGGGCACCACAGCCCGGCGGAACCCCATCCGTTCGGCCTCGGCCAGCCGCCGTGACAGCCCGGTCACCCGGCGGACCTCTCCGGCCAGCCCGATCTCCCCGATGGCCACCACCCCGTGCGGCACGGTCAGGTTACCGGCCGAACTGGCCAGCGCGACGGCGACGGCCATGTCCACGGAAGGCTCGGTCAACCGCATCCCGCCCACCGTGGCCGCGTACACGTCCTGCTTGCCGAGCTTGAACCCGCTCCGCCGGTGCAGGACCGCGAGCACCATGCCCACCCTGGCTCCGTCGAGCCCCGCCGTGGCCCGCCGTGGCACATCCAGCACCGAGGGACCGACCAGGGCCTGGACCTCCGCGGGCAACGGCCTGCGGCCCTCCAGCGTGACCGTGACGCAGGTCCCGGGCACCGGCTCGTGGTGCGAGGAGAGGAACAACCCGCTCGGATCCGGCAGGCCGATGAGCCCGTACTCGCCGAGGTCGAAGCAGCCGACCTCGTCGGTCGGCCCGTAGCGGTTCTTCACCGCGCGCACCATGCGCAGCCGTGAGTGCCGGTCGCCGTCGAAATGCAGCACCACGTCCACCAGATGCTCGAGCGTCCGCGGGCCGGCCACCGACCCGTCCTTGGTGACGTGCCCGACCAGGATGGTGGGCAGCGCGCGTTCCTTGGCCACCGCGGTCAGCGCCGCCGCCACCTCGCGGACCTGGGTCACCCCGCCTGGCACCCCGTCCACTCCGGCGGCGGCGATCGTCTGCACCGAGTCGATGATCAGCAGCCGCGGCTCGACCGCCGCCACGTGGCCGAGCACCAGGTCCAGGTCGGTCTCCGCGGCCAGGAACAGCCGCTCGTGGAGCGCCCCGATGCGGTCCGCCCGCAGCCGCACCTGGGCCGCCGATTCCTCGCCGGTGATGTACAGGACCGGCCCCGACTCGGCCACCAGTGCACCGGCCTCGAGAAGCAGCGTCGACTTGCCCACGCCCGGTTCTCCGGCCAGCAGCAGCACCGCTCCGGGCACCAGGCCGCCGCCGAGCACCCGGTCCAGCTCGTCCATACCGGTGGGCCGCGCGCTGGCGGTGGCCGCGTCCACTTTGGCGATCGGTACCGCCGGCGTGCCGGGCACTACCGCGTCGCGCACGGAGACGGTACGCGGCCGCGACGTGCCCGACTCGGTCACCGTTCCCCAGGCCTGGCACTCCCCGCAGCGGCCGGTCCATTTGGCCGTCTGCCACCCGCACTCCGAGCACCGGTAACCGGAGGTGCTCGCCGTCGACTTCGCCATGGCGGCACATTAGCGGCTACCTCTGACAATTACGGGGACGCCACCCTGGCCCGGATAAGCTTCAAGCGTGAGTAACATCCGGGTGGCGCTATCAACGTCGTCGGTCTACCCGGAGCGGACTCCGGACGCGTTCGAGATCGCCGCCCGGCTGGGTTACGACGGTGTCGAGATCATGGTTTACCCCGATCCGGTGAGCCAGGACGCTGACGTGCTACGCCGCCTGTCCGATTACCACCAGATGCCGGTCCTGTCCGTGCACGCGCCGAGCCTGCTGCTGACCCAGCGGGTCTGGGGGCGCGAGCCGTGGGGCAAGCTGCGCCGCGCCAGGGAACTCGCCGAGGCGCTGGGCGCCGGCGTGGTGGTGGTCCACCCGCCGTTCCGCTGGCAGCGTGAGTACGCCAGGGGGTTCGAAGAGGGCATCGCGAAGATGGCCGACGAGACCGATGTGATCTTCGCGGTCGAGAACATGTACCCGCTACGGGCCGGCGCGACCGAAGTCACCGGATATGCCCCCCACTGGGACCCGACCAGGCTCGACGTCGGCCACGTGACGCTCGACCTGTCGCACACGGCCGCGTCGGGCTCGAACGCCATGGCCATGGCCGCGGCCCTGGGTGACAAGCTGTCTCATGTGCACCTGGCCGACGGCACCGGGGCGCCCGGTGGTCCGATACCGGACGAGCACCTGGTGCCCGGCCGCGGCAGCCAGCCGTGCGCGGAACTCCTGCGACGTCTGACCGCCACCGGCTACCCGGGAACGGTCGTGGTCGAGGTCAAGACCCACCGGGCTTCGACGAGTCAGGACAGGGTAGCCGACCTGGCCGAATCCCTCACCTTCGCCCGGGAGCACCTGCGGACCTAGGTACGCTGCGAGCATGGTGAAAACCCTTATCACTGTGGCACCGACGGGTGCAGAAGCTGACAAGGCCGCTGCCCCTTCTCTCCCCGTTACGACGAACGAACTGGTGACCACGGCCAAGGAGTGCGAGGCGGCCGGGGCTGCCGTCATCCATGTGCATATACGCGATGAGCAGGCTCGTCCCACCTTGGACCGGGCCCGGCTGACCGATACGGTCGCCGCGCTGCGCGACGCCACGGACCTGATCGTCCAGTTGTCCACGGGCGGCGCCGTGACCGACTCCTTCGAGGCCCGGCTGGGGGTGCTGGACGCGGCGCCGGACGCGTGCTCGCTCACCTGCGGCACGGTCAACTTCGGTGACGACGTGTTCGCCAACCCGTGGGGTTTCATCAAGGACCTGTACCAGCTCACCCAGGAACGCCGGGTCGTGCCGGAGTTCGAGCTGTTCGACCTGGGGCACGTGGCCACGCTGCACCGGCTGCTGGCCGAGTTCGGGCCGCCCGCGGGCGGCCATGTGCACTGCGACCTGGTGATGGGCGTGCCAGGCGGAATGCCGGGGGACCTGCCCACGCTGACCGCGGCCGTCGCCGCGCTGCCCGCGGGGGCGACCTGGTCGGCGACCGGCATCGGGCGCACCACGCTGCCGGTGATGCTCGGCGCGCTGGCGGCCGGCGGTCACCTGCGGGTGGGCATGGAAGACACGCTGAGCTACTCCCGCGGCCGCCCGGTGGCCCGCAACGCGGAACTGGTGGAGCGAGCCGCCCAGCTCGCCACGATCGCCCAGCGCCCCCCAATGGCTTCTGGCGAAGCCCGTGTTTTTCTGGGGGGTATAAACCAACCCCCCAGACCCCCCGCCTGCGACGCGTCTCGCCGTTAGTTTCGCCCGGCCGGGAGGCCCTTCGGACCTCCGCGGCCGGGCGATCGCGAAGCTCGCTCGCGCTCGCCGCGAGGGCCACTGTGCCTCCCCGCTTGCTCGGCGTTTGCAACTGCAAGCGGGGTGGATAAACTAAGTGCATGGCTAATTCGATCGGTGACTACATCAGGGAGCAGCGGGAGCAGGCGCGGATCTCGCTGCGTCAGCTCGCGCAGCAGGCCGGGGTGTCGAACCCGTATCTGAGCCAGGTCGAGCGAGGCCTCCGCAAGCCCAGCGCGGACATTCTCCAGCAGATCGCCAAGGGCTTGCGGATTTCCGCGGAGCGGCTGTACGTGCAGGCCGGCATCCTGGAAGACCGCCCGGCCGATTCGGGTGTCCGGTCGGCGCTGCTCACCGACCCCGAGTTGAACGAGCGCCAGAAGCAGGTGCTCATCGAGATCTACGAGTCATTCCGGAAAGAGAACGCGGCCCTGGCGGCCACGGAAACTGTGACCCCACCCCCTGCGGAAGGGTAGCGTGAAGCTGTGTTCGGCAACCTGACCCCGCTCAACGACTTCTTCATCGCCTTGGGCTTCGCCGCGTTCCTTGTCGAGGCATGGGCCCTCATTGACGCCATCGGCAGGCCCACCCAGGCCTTCGTCGCCACCGGCAAGCAGACCAAGCAACTGTGGCTGATCATTCTGGGCGTGGCGGCCGTCGTCGGCCTGGCTTCGGCCGTCTACAAAGTCGGACCGCTGTCCATCTTGACCGTCGCGGCGTTCGTCGCGGCCGCCGTCTACCTGACCGATGTCCGGCCCAAGGTCAAGGACTTCCGCGGTGGCGGCGGCACCAGCAACGGACCGTACGGTCCCTGGTAGAGCCACCACAGCCGTTCGGGATAATTAAAAGAGCAACAGTGCGACGGGGGCTGCCGCTATCAGCGCGGAGCCCAGGCAGATCGCGGCCACGGCGGGAGCGGGCAGCGGGCGGACGGGGTGCAGCAGCCGGGTGACACGGGCCGCCACCTCGCCCTCCGGGCCGGTCGTGGCGGCCAGCGCCCCCGTCGGTACCTGACCCGCGGTACCCACCCGGACCAGCGCGGACACCAGTTCGCGGGCCGGGCGGGCGCGCAGCGCGCGATCGTCGGCCAGCATCTCGACCAGCAGGGCCACCGCCTGGTAGGCGTCCGTGCACCGCGCCGATCTGGGGAACGCGCGCCGCAGCGCGGTGAACGGCAGCAGCACCAGGTCATGCCGCTCGCGCACGTGCGCGCGCTCGTGGGCCAGCACGGCGGCGAGCTCGGCCGGGCATAGCAGTTCCAGCGCCCCGGCACTGACCACGATCTTGGAGCGCAGCCCCGGCAGGCAGTATGCGGCGGCGGCCGGATGATCCACCACCAGCGCGCCGGGCACCTTCGGATCGCCGTGGGCCAGCAGCGCCAGCAGCTCCCGCTGGCGGCGCCTGGCCTGGACCAGAGCCGCGGTGGCCGCGACCAGCACCCAGCACAGCAGCGACAGCAGCGCCAGCCCGGCGGTCAGGCAGCACATCCGGACCACCAGCAAGACCGGCGGCCCGTGCGGTCCGGCTAGCGCAAGGCTCCGCAGCCGCCACAGGGCGCTCGCCACGCTGGTCCGGTCGACGGGCAGAGCCAGGCCGAGCAGGGCGCCTACGGCCGCGATGCCCGCGGCCAGGCCAAGCGCCTGCCACAGCAGAATGGCGGCGGCCGGCGACCGCCGCGGCCAGCTGGCTCCCACCAGCGCCGAGGCGCCCGCAACGCTCCCGATGGCGACTACGGCGAGAAGCGCCGCGTCAGCCAGTCCCGTCATCTCCTCCGCCGATTTGCTCTAGTGCTTCACGCAACGCTTCGGCCTCTACGCCGGACACGGAGCGCGCGAACCGGGTCAGCGCGGCGGTCCGATCCCCCGTCTGATCCAGCGCGGTCAGCATCAACTCGGCGACGTATGCCTCGCGTGTCGCGGAAGGACAATACCGCCAGGCACGCCCATCGCGCTGCCGTCTGGCGAAACCCTTCTTGGCGAGTCGGTCCAGCACGGTCATCACCGTCGTGTGAGCCAGGTTACGTTCGGGCAGCCTAGCACTTACCTCGCGGACAGTAAGCGAAACATCCGTCTGCCAGAGCACTTCCATGATCGCGCGTTCAAGTTCGCCTAGCCGGTTCACGGTCGTCAATGTACCCCTTACTCGGGAGCGGCGAAACGGGCGAAGGCTTGCAGGTTCGCCAGGCTCTCGCCGCGCTTGGCCCGCCACGCCCACTCGCGGCGGATGGCGGTGGCGAAGCCCAGTTCCAGCGCCTTGTCGAAGTTCTCGTCGGAGTAGGTCAGGACGCAGCCGAGCAACCGGTCGACGTCGCCCGCCGCGCTGAGCGGCAGCCGGCCAACCAGGTACACGTCGCCGACCGGGTCAAGGGCGAAGTGGACGCCGTACATCCGGCCGTTACGCCCCAGCAGGAAGCGGTAGAACTCCGCGTGGTTCTCGTCTGGCTGGCGGCAGAAGAACGCCTCGACCAGCAGGCTGTACTGGTCGGCGATGAGCCAGGTCATCGTGGCCAGCTTGTGCTGGCCGACGAGTTTGACCAGGTACGCCCCCGGTCGCGGGTTCTCGTACTCCAGGCCGAGCTCGCTCAGGGACCGCTCGATGAGGGCCGGCGCGTCCAAGGGCCCGGTCACGCGCTCAGCGCTGCGGCTGCCTCGTTCATGACACCTGTATACACGTCGATCAGCCCGTCCGCGGTCGCGGCCCAGCCGAACGCCGACGCGTGCGCCACGGCTCCTCGTGACAACGACTCCAGCCGCGCGGCGCAAGCCGGGGAACCGGCCAGCTCCGCCACCACCCGTGCGTAGTCCGCGGGGTCGTGCCCCTCGACCAGCACCCCGGAGAAACCGTCCCGCACCGCGGTGCGGAGCCCGCCGACGGCCGCCGCGATCACCGGTGTTCCGCAGGCCTGCGCTTCGAGCGCGACCAGGCCGAATGATTCCGAATGCGAGGGCACCATCACCAGCGACGCCGCACGGTACCACTCGGCCAGCTCGGCCTGCGGACATGGCGGCTCGAACCGGACCCGGCCGGCCATGCCCAGTCCCGATGCCAGCGCGGTCAGCCGGCCGGGCGCGCCCACCTCTGAGCCGCTCGGGCCGCCGACGAACACGACCACGAGCCTGGACGCGAGATGCGGCGCGTGCTCGCGGAGCAGCGACGCGGCGCGGAGCACGATGTCCGGTCCCTTGAGCGGCTGGATGCGCCCGGCGAACAGCAGCACCACCGCGTCCGCGGGCAGGCCGAACCGCCGCCTGGCCGCCGCCGATGAGCCCGGCCGGAACACCGACAGGTCCACTCCCGGGCTGACCACACGGACCCGCGACTCGTCGGCCCCGTACAGCCCGGCGAGCTGCCTGGCCTCCTCGGTCGTGTTGGCCACCAGGCGGTCGGCGGCGCTCACCACCTCGTGCTCGCCGCGGATGCGGGCCGCGGGCTCGGCGCTGTCGCCGTCCGCAAGGGCCAGGTTCTTGACCTTCCCCAGCGTGTGCATGGACTGCACCAGCGGGATCCCCCACCGCTCCGCGGCGGTGGCGGCCACCTGGCCGGACAGCCAGTAGTGCGCGTGCACCAGGTCGTACCGGCCGGGCGCGTACGCGGCCTCGGTGCGCAGCACGCCGAACGTGAACGGGCAGATCTGCGCGGGAAGCGAGTTCTTGTCGAGCTCCTCGAAGGGCCCGGCTATCACGTTACGGACCAGGACGCCGGGGACGAGCTCGGTCGCCGGTGGCGAATCGCGGCAGACGGCCCGGGTGAATATCTCTACTTCGATGTCCCGTTCGGCGAGGCGTTTGGCCACCTCGACCACGTAGACGTTGAGCCCGCCCGCGTCACCGGTACCCGGCTGGTCCAGCGGAGAAGTGTGAAGGCTGATGGTCGCGATCCGCCTGAGCGGGTCCCTGGGCCTGTCCCGGACATCCCGCGGCTGTTCGTGCACGCTCTAACTCAACTCAAATCAGCCATCCGGTGTTCCCGGGCCGAGCGCAGCGAGGCCTTGGCGCGGAGAAAAGATAGGCTTGCGAGAATGCGAACCCTGGTGCTGCTTCGGCATGGCGAGAGTGAGTGGAACTCCAAAGGCTTGTTCACCGGATGGGTGGACGTCGGCTTGTCGGCCGCCGGCCGGCAGGAGGCCCTCGATGGTGGCAAGCTGCTCGCCGAGGCCGGCGTCCAGCCGCACGTGGTGCACACCTCGGTGCTGACCCGGGCCATTCAGACCGCCAATATCGCGCTGGAGGAGGCCGGGCTGGGTTGGCTCCCGGTCCGCCGCTCGTGGCGGCTGAACGAGCGCCACTATGGCGCCCTCCAGGGCAAGGACAAGGCGAGGACCAGGGAGGAGTTCGGTGACGAGCAGTTCATGCTGTGGCGGCGTTCCTACGACGTCCCGCCGCCGCCGATCTCCGACGACGATCCGCTGTCTCAGGCCGCGGATCCCCGTTACCAGGGCCTACCGCCGGAGCTGAGGCCGCGGACCGAGTGCCTGAAGGACGTGGTGGCGCGGCTGCTGCCGTACTGGTATGACGTGATCGTGCCCGATCTGGCCGCCGGGACCGTGCTGATCGTGGCGCACGGGAACTCGCTCCGGGCCCTGGTCAAGCACCTGGACGGGATCGGCGACGCGGAGATCGCGGAGCTGAACATCCCGACCGGCATCCCGCTGCTCTACCAGCTCGACGAGTCCTTCCGGCCCGCTGAGCCGGGCCGTTACCTGGACCCGAAAGCCGCGGCCGAGGCGGCGGAGGCGGTCAAGAACCAGGGTCGCTGATCGGGACCGGTGTGCCGAAAACGGGCAGAACGGGGCCTTAACGACTGTTTACGCATAGGTGAACATCGCTCGAATATCGTCATGTCCGCTGGCATCCCTCCTTTTTTCTGTCTCGCGATCCCGCATACCATCTACAGATGTGAGTTATCACTGGTCAGCGCCATTGGAGTCGGCATGGCGATAAGAACCAGGACCGGCGCTCCCGCGACGCGACCACGTGGATCGCGGCTGCGCGCCGCCCGCCAGCCGACCCGGCTGCCGCCCGGTATCGCCTCGGTCCTCTCCGTCCTCTCCTCGTCCGCGGTGGTCCTCGACAGCAACGACCGCGTGCTCCGCGCCAGCGCCGCCGCTCGCGCGTTCGGGCTGGTCAAGGGCGACCGGTTGATGGTCCCCGAGCTTGCCGCCCTGGCTCGCCAGGTACGCCGTGATGGCGAGATCAGGGAAGGCGAGTTCGAGGTCCCGGTCCCCAGGTTCGGCGGTCGGACGACGAGCTTCGCGGTCCGGGTGGCCCCGCTCGGCGCAGCGGTGGGCGGCGGTGGGCTGGTGCTCGTGCTCGCCGAGGACCAGACCGAGAGCCGACGGGTGGAAGAGGTCAGGCGTGACTTCGTCGCCAACACCAGCCACGAGCTGAAGACGCCGGTTGGCGCCCTCGCGCTGCTCGCCGAGACGATCGAGGACGCGGCGGACGACGCCGAGGCGGTGCGCCGGTTCGCCGGCCGGATGCGGCAGGAGGCCCAGCGGCTCACCAGCCTGGTGCAGGACCTCATCACGCTGAACCGGATCCAGGCCGCGGAGCCGGTGCCCGACCCGCTGCCCGTCGACCTGGACGCGGTGATGGCGGAGGCGCTCGACCGGTGCCGGATGAAGGCCAACGCGCGCGGGATAACGCTGGCCACGGTGGGCACTCGCGGGCTGTCCGTGCTCGGCGATGAGGACCTCCTGATCACCGCCTTGCGGAACCTGCTGGAGAACGCCGTCGCCTACAGCCCGGAACGGACCCGGGTGGTGGTCAGCAACAAGCGGACCGCCGACGGTTACGCCGAGCTCAGCGTGACCGACCAGGGGATCGGCATCCCGGAACGGGATCTTGAACGGATCTTCGAGCGCTTCTACCGGGTCGACCCGGCGCGCTCGCGGGCGACCGGCGGCACCGGCCTCGGGCTCGCCATCGTGAAACATGTGACCGCCGCGCACAACGGCCGGGTCACGGTGCGCAGCGTCGAGGGTGCCGGATCGACCTTCACGCTGTTCCTACCGCTGAGGAACGAGCATGTATCTGTCCCAATCCGGGGGGAAGCCATCCCCCCGGACCCCCCTGGCAGAAGGGCCTGAAGTGACACGCGTACTGGTGGTTGAGGACGAGGATTCGTTCAGCGACGCCATCTCGTACCTGCTCCGCAAGGAGGGATTTGAGGTCGCCGTCTGCTCGACCGGCCCCGATGCGCTCGACACATTCGACCGGACGGGCGCCGACCTGGTGCTGCTCGACCTCATGCTGCCCGGTCTGCCGGGCAGCGAGGTGTGCCGTTCGCTGCGGGAGAAGTCGAACGTGCCGGTGATCATGCTGACCGCCAAGGACAGCGAGATCGACAAGGTGGTCGGCCTGGAGCTGGGTGCCGACGACTACGTGACCAAGCCGTTCTCCTCGCGCGAGCTGGTCGCGCGGATGCGCGCGGTGCTGCGTCGCCGCGGCGAGCCCGAGGATGCCACCGAGGCCGCGCTGGAGTCCGGTCCGGTCCGGATGGACGTCGAGCGGCACGTGGTGACCGTCCGCGGCGGCACTGTTCAGCTCCCGCTGAAGGAGTTCGAGCTGCTTCAGGTGCTGCTACGCAACGCCGACCGGGTGCTCACCCGGATGCAGCTCATCGACCGGGTCTGGGGCGCGGACTACGTGGGGGACACCAAGACGCTGGACGTGCACATCAAACGACTTCGGGCCAAGATCGAACTCGATCCCGCGCGGCCTCGCCACATCGTGACCGTACGTGGCCTGGGATACAAATTCGAATCAGCAGCATGAACGGCGGTGGTGCTCCCCCGTGCACGCTCACCGCCAGGGCGGTCACGGCGTGGGCGAAGGGCTCGCTGACGAACCCGGGCTCGCCGAACCGGTCGCGGAGGCGTGCGCGCCGCTCTTCTTGGCTGACTTCTTGCCGGCCTTGGTGCTCGCGCTCGTGCTGGGGCTCGCCGTGGCGGTCGGCGTCGGCTTGGGCGGCGGCGCGAGGGTGGCGTACTCGTAGGCGTGCGGCTCGATCGGCAGGTCAAGGCTGATGTCGCCCGCGTTGGCGAAGTGGAACGTCACGGCGACCGTCTGGCCGCCCATCAGCGGGGTATTCAGGCCGGTCAGGATGATGCGCGGGACGGGCCCGGTCAGGTTCACGGCCCCATCGGCGGCGGCCGGCACGTTGATCGGGCCGCCGGTTAGCCGCACCGAGGCCGCTTTGTCAGCGCTCACCGACTCCAGCTGATCCGCGTTGGCCGAGGTGATGGACAGGAACACGCCGGCCTGGCCGCCGGCCGGCAACGTCTGATTCGGCGCGGGCCCGAGCACGAACGCGTCGTTTATCGTGATCCCGCCCGCCGCGACGGTGGCGGCGCCGTTCGCCGCCGGGTGGAACTGGAGTGCCGGGGCGTTGGCGCCGGCCTCGCACCCGGCCAGCGCCGGGATCGCCACGGCGCACACGAGCGCTGCGGTCTTGAGCGGGCGGTGCCCGCTGTGCAGCCAGCGGCGGTTGATGCGCGGCACGGCAACGGCCTCCTCGATCCACTACAGCCTGTAGGTAGACAAAGCGTAGCGGGAGCCGTCAGTCACCCGCGCCCGGGGGGAGTAAACCCGCGGTCCAGGGGCGAGCGAGAGCGAGCGCCGCGGCGGTTGCCGTCCCGCAGGGGCGGCAATTCCCGCCGTGGCCCCAAGCCGGCCGAGCGCAGCGAGGCCTAGGCGCGGAGGGAAAACTAGCGCGGGGATCTTGTCGGCGTGGGTGAGTGCCTCGGTGACGGGCGGGAACTGGGGCGTGGTGCAGCCGACGGGGTGGAGGCCGTGACGCTCGGGTGGGGCCTGGCCGGCGTGTCGGCCGGACTGATCGTGAACACCGAGAGCATCATGCCCGCCACCAGGCACACCGCGAGGATGCTGGCGATCAGCGGCATGATGCCGGCCTGCGACGGCATGATGCGGCGAAGCCGCCGCTTCCGCCTGGCGGCACGCACTTCACGGCGGTAGGCGAGTACGTCCCGCTCAAGTTCACGCGCGTCATCGGGGATCTGGACATCGAGCGGAGGCTCATCCCAGCGCGCGTCGCCGCCTGACTCCACCTATCCAGTATGAGCCCCTCGCCGGGGTATGTACGCACCCACCATGGCCAGTCGGCGCGGAAGTGAGCCGCCGGAGCGATCCGCTCGGGTAAACTGGCAATTGCATCGTCAGCCCTCGTGGGCCTACCCGGCGCATACGGCGGCCAGCCCAAGGCCATTGTTATGGCCCCGTGGCCGCTATCGGCGCTGCCTGGTATTTGCCTGCTGACCTGCATATTTGCCCTCATAGGCATTTTATCGACACCGCCAGGCATGGTAAGATGGCCTTCAGCGGAAGGGGTACTTGCCACATGTCTTTCAAGGTCGGCGATACCGTCGTCTATCCCCATCATGGGGCTGCTCGCATCGAGGCGGTCGAGACTCGCACCATCAAGGGCGAAGAGAAGACTTATCTTGTCCTCAAGGTCGATAAAGGTGACCTTACAGTACGCGTTCCCGCGGACAATGCCGAGCTGGTGGGCGTTCGGGATGTAGTCGGCGCGGAGGGACTTGAGCGCGTGTTCGAAGTGCTCAGGGCGCCGCACACCGAGGAGCCGACGAACTGGTCAAGGCGATACAAGGCTAACCTGGAGAAGCTCGCGTCCGGCGATGTGAACAAGGTCGCCGAGGTCGTCCGCGACCTGTGGCGGCGGGACAAGGAGCGCGGTCTGTCCGCCGGCGAGAAGCGCATGCTGGCGAAGGCGCGGCAGATCCTGGTCAGCGAGCTCGCGCTCGCCGAGAAGACCAACGAGGACAAGGCCGAAGCGCTACTGGATGAGGT
>JAFARZ010000253.1 GCA_019245115.1 Streptosporangiaceae bacterium
CGAACGCGGCCACTACGAGGTATCAGCGGCCTGCGCGGAACGCGGCCTGTGGCCTGCCGCCCGTGCCGCGGACCCGGACACCGTGCTGCTCGCCGACGGGTTCTCCTGCCGCACCCAGCTGGCCGCCGGGCACACCGGGCACGAGAGCCTGCACCTGGCCCAGCTTCTGGACCGCGTGACGCACAGTCGGCCCCACGCCGGCCTGTGACATCCAGCTCGAATAGCCCGACGAACCAGACGAGAGAAAGGAACGTTCGTGAGCAGCACACCGTCAGCGGAGCATCCGCCGCCGGCCCAGGAGCAGCAGTATCCGGGCCGGACCGGCGACATGGACCCGAAACCTCGCGACGAGATGCGTGACTACCAGGGCAGCGGCCTGCTGGCCGGCCAGCGGGCGCTGGTGACCGGGGGTGACTCGGGTATCGGCCGCGCCGTCGCGATCGCGTTCGCCAAGGAGGGCGCGGACGTCGCCATCACGTACCTGTCCGAGAAGGAGGATGAGGACGCCCGGCACACCGCCGAACTGATCCGCCAGGCGGGCCGGCAGTGCGTGACCATGCGTAGCGATCTCGCCGTCGAGGAGAACTGCCAGCAGGCGGTCGACCGGACGGTGGGCGAGCTCGGCGGGCTTGACCTCCTGGTCAACAACGTGGCCACCCAGTCGCCGGTCAAGGATCTCAGCGAGCTGACCAGCGAGCAGTGGGACCGGACGTTCAAGGTCAACATCTACAGCTACTTCTGGACGACCAAGGCCGCGCTGGATCACCTCACCGACGGCGGCGCGATCATCAACACCGCGTCGATCAACGGGCTGCGCGGGAACAAGTCGCTGATCGACTACTCCGCGACCAAGGGCGCGGTGCTGGCACTCACCTACTCGCTGGCCCAGTCGCTGAAGGACCGTGGCATCCGGGTGAACAGTGTCGCGCCCGGACCGGTGTGGACCCCGCTGATCCCGTCGACGTTCGAGGGGGAAAAGGTCGGCTCGTTCGGCCAGCAGGTGCCGATGGAGCGGGCGGCGCATCCGGACGAGATCGCGCCGTCGTTCGTGTTCTTCGCCAGCGGGCGGCTGTCCAGCTACTACTCCGGCGAGGTGCTCGCGCCCATCGGCGGCGAGACGCTGCCTGGGTAGGGTCGTAGCCAGCGGCGGCGAGTCTGGGCACGAACCCGCCGAACCGGCCGCAGCCGATCTCCAGAACCGAGGCCGGGGCGGGCGGCAGCGCCGGCTCGACGAACCGCCACATCTCGGCGAACCACAGCTCGTAGGACTTCATGCCCTCACCGTACGCGCTGGCTCCCGGTCTCCCCTGGACTCCGCGTCTCCCGCGGGCCCCCGGTCTCCCGCGGGCCCCCGGGCTCGCGCGGGCCCCCGGGCTCGCGCGGCGCGGCCTGAAGCAACTGGCGCGCCAGCAGGGCCAGCTGAAGCTCGAAGCGCCGGTCCGGGTCGGCAAGCTGATCGCCGAACAGATCCTGGATCTGCCGCAGCCGGTACCGCACCGTCTGCGGGTGGACGTGCACCCGCCGGGCCACCTCACCGGCGTTCTCGCCGAGTTGCAGCCAGGCGAGCATGGTCTCGGCCAGCCGATCCCGCTGGCCGGGCCGCAGCCGCTCCAGTGGGCCGAGCCGGGTGGAGCGGAGCATGCGGGCGAGGTCCTCATCGGCCAGAAGCAGCAGCGTGGACAGATGCTGCTGGCAGCGGATCGGCCCCTCGGCGGGGATAGCGATGACGCCGCGGCGGACGAGCGCCAGCGCCCGGCGCGCCCAGCGCAGCGACTGAGCCGCGCGCCCGACCGGCACCGCCGGCCCGATGGCGGCCAGCCAGCCGCTCAAGCCGCTCAAGCCGCTCGGTCCGCTCGGTCCGCTCGGTCCGCTCAGTCCGGTCAGGGCGCGATCGATCGCGGCCGCCCGCCCCGGCCCGTCCGGATCGGGCAGCACCAGCAATGGCTCGGCACGCTCCCAGGCCGTCAGCACATCCGCGCCGAACGAAGGCACTCCCCGCGACACCCCCCGCTCGGCAGCACCCGGCAACGGCCTGAGCGGTCGCTCGCCGAGGACGACGATCGCGATCCGGCTCGGCAGCACCCAGCCGGCGGCGCTGGCCAGGCTGGCGAGAAGGTCGGGAGATGGCGACGGTTCCGCGACCAGGGCGTCGAGCAGGCGCCGCCGGTGGGCCTCCCGCTTGTCTTCCGCCTGCGCGTTCGCCTGTTCATATCCGGCCGAACATGCGGCCGCTAGTTCGTCCAGGTACGCGAAGATCGCCTCGCCGACGCGGCTGAGTTCCCGCATGTCCAACCCGCCGTCCGCCTGGCACAGCCACTGCCAGGCGAAACGGGCCCCGAGACGGAGCGCGTTCTGCACCGGGTCGAGGGTGCGGCCTTCGCGGGCGGCCGCGGACCCGATGCGCCGGAACTCGGCGGTGACGTCCGCGGTGGAACCATCCGGCTCCGAGATGTGCTCGATGAACTGGGCCACCACGTGGGTCACCGAGTCGGCAAGCCGTTGCTGGTAGTCGGGCCGCCGCGGATCCGCGTACTCCGGGACGCCCTGCCTGATGACTTCGATCATCCGCGGGACAGCCGCGCCCAGCCGCGCCCGCACGACGCCGTTGGTCCGGCTGGAGAGCATCGGCTGAACCGCCTCGGCCGCGGCAGGCACCGAGGCAGACGCCGGGGCAGGCGCCGTCGTGGGGGCCGCGGCCGGAGGCCCAGGCCAATTCGGCACCGTGGGCTGTTGCGCCATCGCTCACCGCCAGGACCCTGTGCCAATCCAGCACCATACTCGATCTCAATGTCCGTGTTACCGGCAAGTAACTTCGCCGTCAAGGGGTTCGGTACGATCGGGCATTATCACTGTGTGACAATTAGCCATCACTATTCGTTGCCGCAGCGCCTATGATCCCCGTCGCCACCAGCGTCTACTCCCTGGCATGAGACGCTTCCTAACCCCCCTCAGGTCCGCCGCGGCCGTCGTCACAACGACGGCGATGATCACGAGCGCGTTGCTGACGACGTCGGCCACGGCCCAGACACCCTTGCCGGTCAACTGGGATTTCGCCACTGGAGCCCTGGGCAGTTTCCTCTTCCCCGGCACGCCACCGCCCGGTGCGGACAACTTCGGCTGCCGCCCTACGGCCACGCACCCGGATCCGGTCATCCTGGTCAATGGAACGTTTGCGAACCAGGACGACAACTGGCAGGCCGCCTCGCCGCTACTGGCCAACCATGGCTACTGCGTCTTCACGTTCAACTACGGCGGAACCGGAGTGGTCACGTCGACCGGCGACATCGCGGTGTCCGCCCAGCAACTAGCCGCATTCGTCACCCAGGTGCGGAATGCGACCGGTGCCGCGAAGGTCGACCTCGTGGGCCATTCCCAGGGCGGCATGATGCCGCGGTACTACCTGAAGTTCCTGGGCGGCGCTCAGTATGTGCGCACGCTGGTCGGGCTCGCACCCAGCAACCACGGCACCACCCTTGACGGCCTCACCTCACTCGCTCATACGCTGAATCTCATCGGCCTGGTCAACAGCGCCATCAGCCCGCTGTGCACGGCGTGCGCCGAGCAGGAGGCAGGTTCACCGTTCCTCGCCAACCTGAACGCCGGCGGCGACACCGTGCCCGGGGTCAGCTACACGGTCATCGAATCCCGCGACGATGAGGTGGTCACCCCGTACACCTCGGCGTTCCTGTCCGGACCCGGCGTCACCAACATCACCGTGCAGGACCAGTGCCCGCTGGACCAGACCGATCACGTGGAGATCGCCGCCGACCCTGTCGCGCTGGCCGATGTCCTGAACGCGCTCGACCCGGCAGCGCCGGTGCAGGTCCCCTGCCTGCTGGTGTTGCCGGTCACCGGACCCGTCGGCCCGGTACCGCAGTTCTAACCACATCATGGAACGACGGTGGTTTTACCCCTGACAATGGAATAGCCAGCCCGCGCGTGCGTTGCCACTAGCGAGGGGTTTTGCTCTATCCGAGAGCGTTTCGGGGGGCGGTTCCCCATGCGCAAACGTCCCGCCCCGACTACCCGGACTGAGCCGATGATCCGATTCCCATTCCGCGCAGGCGATTCCGCGCGCGCCACGGCGCGCGATCAGCTCATGCTCGTCCGCCGCCGCGCGCAGCCGGCCGCGGCGTACATCGCCAGGCTGACCGGCACCGCGGTGTTCGCGTACCTGCTCGCGCTGGAGCTGACCGGTTCGTTCCGTCCGGTGCTCGCCCCGCTGACCGCGCTGCTGGTGGCGCAGGCGACGCTGTTCCAGACCATCCGCAGCGCCGCGCAGCGCGTGGGCGCGGTGACCGCCGGAGTCCTGGCCGCCGTCGCCGTGGCCGCCTACGTCCCGTTCAGCTGGTGGGTGCTCGGGCTGCTCACCGCCGCGACGCTGGCGCTGGGCATGGTGCTGCGACTGGGCTCGGAGCTCCTTGAGGTGCCGATCAGCGCGATGCTGATCTTCTCCGTTGACTCGCACGCGGCGGCTACCAGCCGGATCGCCGACACGCTGATCGGCGCCGGGGCCGGACTGGCCGCGGGGCTGCTGTTCGCGCCGATGCGCGTCCAGTCGGCCAAGGAAGCCGTCGGCGACCTCACCCGGCAGATGTCCGACCTGCTCGGCGAGATGTCCGCGGGCCTGGCCGAGGTCCCTGAGCCGCGGCGTGCCACCGAGTGGCTGGAGACCACCCGCGCGCTGCGCGGCGAGATCGAGCGGCTGGACGACTCGCTCGGCCAGGCCGAGGAGAGTATCCGGCTGAACCCGCGCTTGCTGCTGCTACCCAATCCGGCAGCGGGCCTGCGGGAGGGCGTCGACACGCTGGAGCGGGCCGCGACCGACATGCGGGTGCTCGCCCGCTCGGTCGCCGACAGCGTGCGGATCGACAGCGAAGACAGCCCGGTCCGCGACGGCGAGACCCGGGCCCAGCTCGCGGCGGTCCTCGGCGAGCTCAGCGCGGCGGTCCGCGCCTATGGCCAGCTCGTCGAGGCCGGTACTCCCGCCGAGGTCGGGAGCCCCGCTGATGTCGCCGCCCCATCGGTACGCGCCAAGGCCGTCCCGTCCGGTGTGCCTAATTTGCCTGGGCCTTCGGCCGCGGCACACTTGCAGCAGCATCTGGCTGAGGCGCGCCGGCGCCAGGATGAGCTGGACCACCTGCTCCGCACCGATCCCGAGGAACGCCCGGACGGCTGGCCGCTGCGCGGCGAGATCCTGAATCACGTCGACCGGCTGCGCAGCGAACTGGAGCCCGCCCGCCTCGGTGCTAATTCCGGGGTCGATCCGGGACGCCCGCCGTACCGGAGTGACTCAACCGGACCCATGCGCGCGCTGGGCCGCCGCGTCCGTCCCAGACGCGCGAACTCAGCGAAGCGGACCGAAAAAGGCTCGCAGGTCCGCCGCTAGGTCGGCTGGGGCTTCCATCGCCGGGAAGTGCTTGCCGTGGGCGAACTCGGTCCAGTGCGCGCCAGCCGGCGCGGGAACCAGCTTGCGTACCGTCTCATCGGCGCCGAAGACCGCGAAGCCCCGCGGTACGGCAGGCGGCGCGCCCCAGTCGGATGAGTGTGCCTGCTCGTACAGCGTGTGCGCCGCGGTGGCGCCGGAGCCGGTGAACCAGTACAGGCTGACCGTGGTGAGCAGCTGGTCACGGTCGATCGGCAGATCGGTCCATTCGTCGACCTTCTCGGCGATCCACGCGAGCTGGAGCAGCGGTGAGTCGGTCAGGCCGTAGCCGATCGTCGCCGGCCGGCTGTTCTGGATCGCCAGGTAGCCCGACCCGTTTTTCCTGAACGCGTCCATCCGCTCCAGGATCAGCTTGTCAACCGGGTCGCCGGAATCGAGGCGGTCGGCCATTCCGGGCAGGAACGTGGCGGTGGCCGCGGCGGTCAGCGGATCGGTCACCACGTGCATGCCGATGACATGCTCGCCGTCGAGGCCGGCGACCATGCCGGACACCCCGCCGCCGATGTCGCCGCCGTGCACGCCGTACCGCTCGTAGCCGAGCCGGCGCATCAGCTCGGCCCAGGCACGTGCGGTCCGGCCCATTGTCCAGCCGGTCGCGCTCAGCGGAGTCGAGAACGCGTATCCGGGCAGGGACGGCGCGATGACGTGGAACGCCTGACCGGACGGGGGATCGACCAGCGGTTCGATCAGGTTCAGGAATTCGGCTATGGAACTCGGATAGCCATGCGTGATCAGCAGCGGCTTGGCGTCCGGCCGCGCCGACGTGATGTGCAGGAAGTGGATGCGCTGACCGTCGATCTCGCTGGTGAACTGCGGGTAGGAGTTGAGCCGTGCCTCGGCGGCTCGCCAGTCGTATTCCGTCCGCCAGTACTCGGCAAGCTCCTTCAGGTAACCAAGCGGAACGCCGCGCTGCCACCCCACGCCGGGCAGTTCTCCCGGCCAGCGGGCGTTGGCGAGCCGGTCATGCAGGTAGTCGAGGTCGGCTTGGAGGATCTCGATGCGGAAGGAGTCTGTGTCCATATCAGTAAGCTAGGAGCAATAGCGGAAAGATTCTTTCCTAGATTGCCACCAGGATCGAAGAATGCCGGAAACCGCCGCGGCCGGAGGCCCGGGCCAATCCAGCTCAGCGCGGCTGCTGCGCTTGCTGTCCCTGTTGCAGGCTCGACGCGACTGGACCGGTACCGAGCTCGCCAGTCGTCTCGGCGTCACCACCCGCACCATCCGCAATGACGTCGAGCGGCTACGGGGCCTCGGCTACCCGGTCGACGCCCGGCCGGGTGTAGCGGGCGGGTACCGGCTCGGCGCGGGCGGCGCCCTGCCACCGCTGCTGCTCGATGACGACGAGGCGGTGGCGGTGGCGATCGGGTTGCGCACCGCCGCGAGCGGCTCGGTCGCGGGAATCGAAGAGACCTCGATCCGTGCCCTGGCGAAGCTGCAGCAGGTGCTCCCGGCACGGCTGCGCCACCGCGTCACCGCGTTCGGCTCGTACACCCTGCCCATGCCGGCCCCCGGCCCGCGCGTGGATCCCGACGTGCTGACCGTGATCGCCGCGGCGTGCCGGGACCATGAGCGGCTCCGGTTTGACTACCAGACGCACCCCGGGACGGCCAGCCGACGGTCGGTTGAGCCGTATCGCCTGGTCAACGACCGGCGCCGGTGGTACCTGGTGGCCTGGGATCTGGACCGGGGCGACTGGCGCACGTTCCGGGTCGACCGGATGGAGCCACGGACACCGGCCGGCCCGCGCTTCACGCCGCGGGAGCTACCCCCTGATCGGGAGATCGCCGCCCGAGTGGCCCGCGGCGTCGGCGAGGCGACCTGGCGGTTCCGGGCCCGGATTATCGTGGCCGCGCCCGCGTCCCACGTGCGGGACCGGCTGCCGATCCCCGTGGACGTGGAGCCGCTGGGCGACGACCGGTGCGCGTTCACACCAGGGTCGGACAATCCGGAGACCCTTGCCCTGTACCTGGGGATGCTGGGCGCCGACTTCACGGTGGTGGACTCGCCCGAGCTGGTCGCGGCGCTGCGCGAACTGTCCGGACGCTACCAGCGGGCGATCGCCGACCCACCCTAGATTTCATCAAGTGGCAGGGCGGACAGCGTCTGGGCCGCGCGCAGGAATGCCTGCCGGTCGCCGGCGGGCAGCCGGGCGAGGATACGGTTCTCGTTGGCCTGGATCTCGGCCTGCGCGGCGAGACGGGTCTGCTGGCCGGCCTGGGTGATCGACAGCAGCCTGGCGCGGCGGTCGGCGGGGTCTGGCTCGCGGGTGATGAGCCCGGCCTGCTGGAGTTCGTCGAGGGTGGCGATTATCCGTGTCTTGTCGGCGCCGATCGTCTGCGCGAGCGCGGCCTGGGTGCGGGCCGGCCCGCCGTCCAGCGCATTGAGCACGACATAGCCCCACATGGAGATCCCGTGCCGGGCGAGCACCGGCAGTTCAGCCGCGATGAGCGCGCGCACGAAGGGCTGGAGCATCGCCGCGAGATCCCGTCGGCGGCCGTCCTGACCCGCCATGCGATTAAGATACACGTCGACATATCATAAGCGGGCACATATGATCAGCGTATGCCTACTAACCTGGATCCTGGCATCGTGGCGCTCGACGCGCAGGCGGTCAGCGAGAGCGTCCGCCTGGTGGCGCAGGCGACGGCGGCGGACATGGCGCGGCCGACCCCGTGCTCCGACTGGACGCTGCACGGCCTGCTCAGGCACATGGCCACTCAGCATTACGGGTTCGCGGCCGCATCGGCTGGCGATGGCGACATGGCGCGGTGGCAGCTGCGCCCGCTGGGGGACGACCCGGTCGGCGCGTACCGCGCCGCGGCCGAGTGCGTGCTGGCCGCGTTCGCCGCCGATGGCGTGCTCGACCGGGAGTTCCCGCTGCCGGAGTTCAAGCGCGGCCTGATGTTTCCGGGGCCGCAGGCGGTCAGCTTCCACTTCATCGACTACGTGGTGCACTCCTGGGATGTCGCCAGGACGCTGGGCCTTCCGGTCCGTTTCGACCCCGCCCTGCTCGACGTGGCGCTCACCGTGGCGCGGGCCGTACCCCGCGGCAATTCCCGGCTCGAACCGGGAGCCGCGTTCGCACCGGGAGTCGCGTGGTCCGGCGGATCACGCCTGGACCAGATCGTGGCCATCCTCGGCCGGTCCCCGGACTGGCGGCCACCCAGCGCTGATAGCGGCCCGCGCAGCACACCGCGGCAGGCGATCCTCAGCGGATCGGCCTTCGAGGAGCAGATCGGCTATGCCCGCGCCGTGGCTGACGGCGGCTGGGTACACGTATCCGGAACGACCGGCTTCGACTACACCACCATGACGATCTCCGACGACGTGGTGGAGCAGGCCGAGCAGTGCCTGCGCAACATCCAGGCCGCGCTGGCCGAGGCGGACTGCACCCTCGCCGACGTGGTACGAGTGCGCTACCTGCTGCCGGACCGGGCCGACTTCGAGCCCTGCTGGCCGGTCCTGCGCCGCTACTTCAGCGAAGTCCGCCCCGCCGCCACGATGCTCGTATGCGGCCTCGCCGACCCCCGCATGAAGATCGAGATCGAGGCCTACGCGCGGCAGCCCCCGTCGGCAACCTGAACGAGAACCCAGCTCACAAAGGCGCCCTAGGACTCCAACCGCGCCACCCGGCCGCACCCTCGTCCCGCCCAGCCGCGCCACCCCCGCACCCTAGCTGTGCCCGCCGCGTCCGCAGCCACCCCAGCCCTTCCCGTGTCCGAAGTTTCGGTATATTTCCCGCCACAGCAAGATGGCAGGAAATCCATAAGGAATTCGATCACATCAAGCGCTACATATGGTATAGTCGAACCAGTCGCACGGGGGAGGTGAGACTAGACATGGGTACAGCAGCCCCGGCCAGCCCGGGTGAGGCGCTCAGCATGCTCCAGGCCGCCGCCGGGTACCTGAAGGCGGCGGACTACGCGGAGTTCCCCGCCGTCACGGTGGGGGCGGTGCTGCTGGCACTGGAATGCGCGGACGCGGCCGGGGCGGTCGCGCGGGGCCGTGCTCTGAACGCGTTCGATGCCAAAGACGGGCACGAGGACGACGGGCAGAAAACCACCGGGGCGTGGCTGGCCAACATCGGCGGGGTGACCCGCGCCGAGGCCGGGGCGCACCGGTCGTGGGGGAAACTGGTGACCGGGCACCCGCTGATCGCGGCGGCGATGGGTGAGCGGCTGGACGATGACAGCCCGGTCATGTCGAAATCGCGGGCCCGCAAGCTGTGCGCCGTGACGGGGAAGATCCCCGGACCGCACCGGCAGGACGCGGACAAGATCCTGGCCGAGGCCGCCCGCGCCGGGGCGGGACTGTCTGAGCTGATGTTCCTGGCCGCGGAGATCCTCACCCGCACCGCACCCGCCGATGACGACGACGGCGGCGAGTATCCCGACGGGACCTTGCACCTGCAGACCACGCTGGACGGGGCAGGCGTGCTGACCGGAGAGCTCACTCCTGAATGTGCGGCGGCGGTCCAGGCGGTCCTGGGGGCGCTGTCCGCCCGCTGCGGGCCCGAGGATGACCGGACCCAGGACCAGCGGCTGCATGATGGCCTGTACGACGCGATGCGCCGCCTGCTCGGATCGGAACTGCTGCCGAAGAAGAACAGCCATTCCACCCAGGCCGTGGTGCACATCGGCCTCGCGGACCTGCTGGCCCTGCCGGGCGCGTCCCCGCTGCAGCTGGACTGGACCGCGCGGCTGGCCGCCCGGTGGGCCGGGCACCGCGCCGCCAGCAGCGAAGATCATGGCGGGGACGGGGCCGCGTGGATTACCGGGCCCGCCGCCCGGGGCATTACCTGCGACGCGGCCCTGTTCCCGGTCGTGACCGGGGATCCCGACGTGGGCGTGCTGGATGAGCTGGTCAAGCTGTGCGTCGACCTCGACGGCCACCTCCACCGCAGCGATAACGATGCCGCCCAGGCCGCACACAGCGAGGTCGCCGCCGACCGGGCCGCGCACGCCCGGCGGGTCGAGGAACTGGTCCTGGAGATCATCGGCAAGGCCGCCGCCCTGCTGTCCGGCGAGGCCGGACTAGCCTCGTTCCTGCGCCGGAACCTGCTCGGCGGCATGAGCCTGGGCGGCCCGTCCCTCCCGCTCGATGTCGGCGACGTGGACGATATCCCGTGGTGGATCCGCCGGGCCGTGCATACCCGGGACCAGAAGTGCCGGTGGCCGACCGGATGCGGACAGCCGACCTGGGCGACCGAGCCGCATCACGTGACCCACCGGGCGGACCACGGCCCGACCGCTGTCGAAAACTTGTACGATTTGTGCTATTACCATCATCATATCCTGGTCCACCAGAAAGGCTGGACCATCAAAACCCGGCCGGACGGCACCCTGGAGGCAACCTCCCCCGACGGCAGGGTCTACACCGAGCACACCCGGCCACCGCCAGCCCGCCCCGGGTGACCCGCCCCGGGCAGGAAGCCCTAACCGGTGACCAGTATCAAACCCGCGGCGCGGCAGAGCACCTGGCCTGCCGCCAGCTCTCCCCGCCCGGGGCCTACCGCGACCGGTTGAACGATCTAGTCGTGCTTCACTCCGTGGGCGGTGGTCCAGCGTTGGCCTTCGTCTGGGGTCTTTCGAAGGTTGCGCCGGCGTCACCGGACCATGTGATGATGCGGCGCACAGCTCACGGAGCCGGTCGGCCAGCCGGGCTGGCGAGGGCGAAACGGTGATCGCGCTGGCCAGCGAGGGGTGCGCTTCGAGGAGGAGCCCGAGGCGACGGCCTGGGGGGACGCAGGCCATCATCGCCGACCCCGACGGCAACACCTTCGTGATCGTGGCGGTCTGAGGACCGGCCGACCCGTATAGCCGCCGCCGGACGGCGCCGACGAGCCGGTCGCTGGTCACGAAACCATAGTGCCGGGAGTCCCAGCTGACCGGCCGGTTGTCGCCGAGCACCACGACGCAGTCCGGCGGAACCGCGGTCCCGGACAGGTCCCGCAGCCCGGGTCCGCGCCAGGCCCCGGACACCAGGTCGCCGGGCACCGCTACAACGCGCTTGACCAGCAGTTGCTTCACCGAGCCCCGCGCCGGGAACTGGATAACCGCGATCTGCCCTCGCCGCAGCCGCTTCGTCCTGCGGACGAGCAGGCGGTCGCCGGGGTGCAGCGCCGGTTCCATGCTCTGGCCCTTGACCTCGGTAACCAGGTACCTGGCGCGGACCCAGCACAGCATCGCCGCCGCCAGCAGCCCGCCGCTCGCCAGTGCGGTGAACCGGGCTCGCCTCATCGGACGTCCTGGTAGCCCTCGGCCTGGAGGCGGAACAGCCGGGCGTAGCCACCCTCGGCGGCCAGTAGCGCGTCGTGCGTCCCGGACTCGGCTATCTGACCGCCGTCGAGCACCGCGATGGCGTCGGCGTCGCGCACGGCGCTGAGACGATGCGAGATCAGCAGGCTGGTCCGCCCGGCCCGGTACTCGCGCATCCGCATGTGGATCTCATGTTCGGCCAGGGGATCTAGGCCGGAGCTTGGTTCGTCGAGGATCATCAGGTCCCCGCTGTCCCGCACCAGGGCCCTGGCCAGGGCGAGACGCTGCCACTGCCCGCCAGACAGCACGACCCGGTTCGCGGATCGTCCCTGTCGTTCCCGCTGACCAGGACGCGCGTGAGCGGTGTGTCATACCCCCAGGGCAGCCCGGCGATCTTGTCGTGGATGCCCGCCCGGACCGCGGCGCCGACGAGGCGGGCGGCATCGTCCAGGGCCGGCAGGTCCCCGAGGCCGATATTCTCGGCGGCGGTCATGTCGTAGTGCATGTGATCCTGGAACACGGCGCTGATGCGATCACGCAGCGCCGCCGGAGGGATGTCGCGCAGATCCGTGCCATCCCAGAGGATCTGCCCGCGAACCGGGTCGTACATCCGGCACAGCAGCTTGGCCAGCGTGGTCTTGCCCGCGCCGTTCAGGCCGACCAGGGCGATGGTCGTCCCCGCGGAATCTTCAGGTTCATCCCGGCCAGCACCCACGGATGGTCGTCGCTGTACCGGAACCAGACGTCCCGCAACTCGATGCCCTGGGCGAGCCCGGGAAGACCGCCCGCGGTGGCGACCGGCAGATCCGGCTCAGCCCTGATCACGGCCACGTAATGAGCGAAGCCAAGAAGCCGCTCGTAACTCGCCGAGATGGCCCCGATCAATGAGCTGAGAGCCGACTGCACGCCGTCGACGGCCCGCTCGATCACCTCCAGATCGCTTTCACATCGCTGCCGTCAGCTGATCCCATGGCAGGTGCGCCGGATAAGGCGGGGCCGCCGGTCAGGGTGTCCAGCACCTGGCGCTCCCTGGCGGGGTCGAGGCCGTGGGACGGACGGTCCGGGCGGGGCCTGGGGTCGCCCTCGGCATTGAGCCATGCCCAGGTGTCCGCGACCGTCTCCTGGACGGGACGGCAGGTCAGGCCGGCGGCGAACGCGGCGGAGACGTCGACGCTGCTGTGGGCATCGAAGTCCGGGCCACGCGGGATCCAGATCGGCAGCTCTGTCCAAGGGGCGATACCGGCGTCCAGGATCACGTCCTCCGGGGCCCAGACCAGCTCGGCGTCGCTGCCGGTCACCCGGACCGCCGTCGCCAGCAACTCGCCCATCGTGGTGCTGCCGGGCCGGCACACCACGTTGAACGGGCCGCTCAGGTGGCGGCGAGCCGCCAGGAGCATCCACTGGGCCAGGTCGCGGGCGTCGACATACCGGACCGTGCTGTCCGGATCGCCGGGTGCGAGCACCCGGCCGCCGCGCTCAATCCGGCGCAGCCACCATGGCAGCCGGCCGACGTTCTCATAGGGGCCGAGGATCAACCCGGGACGGGCCAGCAGCGCGCCGGCTCCGAATATCCGCTGCACGGCCAGCTCGGCGCCGCGCTTGGCGGCCGGATAGTCGCTGCCATCCGGACTGTCCGGGTCGGCGCTCACCACCGGGGCGGTCTCGTCGGCACCTCGCGGCATCGGGTCGGCGTAGACCGATTGCGTGGACACGTAGCCGAAGTGCCCGGTCCGGCGGGCCAGCAGCTGACACGAGGCCGCGATCACACTGGGCGCGCCGCTCCAGGTGTCGATGACCGCGTCCCAGTCCATGCCACCGATCGCCTTCCGCAGCGCGACCGGATCGGTACGATCCGCGATCAGCGTGGGGACATCCGCATCCGGTATGTGGCTGAGCCCGCGGTTGAGGGCGGTGACATCGATGCCGTCGGCCAGTGCGGTCTCGACGATGGCACGGCCGACGAAATGCGTGCCGCCGAGGACAAGAAGCCTCATGAAACACTGCCTACCATTCCGGGGGCCCGCTCTCAATCCGGCGGAGCATCGGCTCGGCCCGTTCCAGCTTGTCGTCCCAGGCGCACTCCTGCCACCAGGTGGCACCTGCCTCGGCCAGTGGCCCAACGGTCTCGGCGGCGTCCTCCGGCGTACTGGTGCCGGAGATCAGCAGGTCGAACGGTTCCGCGGCCCGGCCCGCTTCGGCCCGGCAATCCCGCAGGAAGGCACTCACCTCGCGGACGAAGGCCGCGTCGGGCCGCGGCGGCTCACGATTTCCGGCCGGGTCCAGGCCCTGCACCTTGAGAATCGGCGCCGCGCCGTCCCAGCGGGCCGCGCGGCGCATCGGCCGCTTGGCCGGCCAGTTGCCCCCCACCCAGATCGGCACCCGCGGGCGTTGCACGGGTACCGGCGCGAAGGCCACATCGTTCACGATGACGTGCTGGCCGTGAAAGGTCACTGGCTCACCGGACCACAGTTCGTTCGTTACAAAGAGACTTTCATCAAGGCGCGCGGCCAGCAGCTTCGCATCGGTCGGCTCGCCGAACGTGCCATATTCGTCGTCAAGCGGAGCGCCGAGCCCGGCCCCGAGGATCATCCGGCCGCCGGTCAGCCGGTCCAGCGTGGTGACCTCGCGGGCCAGCTTGGCGACCCGGCGGCGCGCCACCGGGGTGATCATCGTGCCGAGCCGGATCCGGCTGGTGGCCAGCGCGGCCGCGGTCAACAGCACCC
>JAFARZ010000326.1 GCA_019245115.1 Streptosporangiaceae bacterium
GTGGGGGTCGGGGTGGTAGGTCAGGTCGGTGCGGGCGCCTTGGCCGGGGCGCTGGGCGTGCCAGGTGCGCACGGCGGTGGGGTCCCAGGTTTTGCGTCCGGTGTGGGGGTCGTAGCCGGGGGAGGGGGCGGGGGCTCGGTGGTCGGCGACGTAGTCGCGCCAAGTGGACGTGGTGATTCCGGCGTGGGCGGCGCACTCTGTGAAGCGACGGGAGATCGACAGTGCACTGGCGTCGCGAAAATTGCAGTAGCGCTTCTGGTGGTCTTGGGCCGCCATCGTCGGGTTCTATCGCTGTTAGAGCAAGGTGTCGGCCGGTGGGTCGTTGTCGGGGCTGGTGTTGGTGAGATGCCGGTCAGCTTCGGCGGCGCGGCGGTGCTCGGTGGCGCGCTTTCGATGCTGGTCTACGTCGCCATGACCGGCGTTGGCGAGCTGGTCATGCAGTGTTGCGGCGCGGTCGTGGGCCCGAGCAGACGACTGGCGGGCCGATGCTGCGCGTACCGCTGCGATTGTTGCGTGAGTGCGCGCTGTTTGTAGCTTTTGAGCTGCCTGTCTGGCTTGCTCTGTTGTCGAGCCGGTCTGGTGGCCGATTTGTTTGTTCACTACTTCTTGCGGCCGTGTGGCTAATTCAGCTGCACGCGCACCCGCCGACTTGGCGCGTTGCCGGGCCCGCTCCGCTGGGGTGAGTTGATCGCTAGAGCCGTCACGGCTCATCGCGTCAGCGTCCCACCGCTACCAGGTCAGGGCCACTGTTCACTGTGGAGCGTCAGCGGAACGATGTTGTGCCGTTTGGGGTCGTATTCGACACAACCCCTACTGGTGATCTTCGTTGGTGTTTGCGCAGGTCGCCTTGTCGCGAAATGTTGTGTCGGTTTCTGTGTGTCATTTCAGGCTGATCACGAGGGTTTTACTACAGTCCGCTGGGGTTGGGGGAGGCCCTAGGTTATGGGCCGGCCAGTAGCTGTGTTCCCGCAGGCAGTGGACGTGCGATGATCGCTATTACCTACTGGACGCTGCGCCTAAAACAGGCCGAGGCCACAGCGGTGTGGGGGCTTATCGCGATCTGGCTCTGCTGCTGTCGCCGCCGGTGGTCTGGCACGAGCGCCGCGTCCCTGGTGCCGAGCAGCTGGCCTGGTTGGCCAGATCACAGTGGTTATGCCGACGTAGCAACTGACGCCCGTCCGCCGCCTCACGCGCAGTGTGGGCTTCCTGCACGTACTTGTCTCATAGATCCACAACTACTGCAGTTTTCGTCGCGTCTACTGCAAATTATCCCGCGTATTCCACTGCAGTTTTTGCCGCGCTCCACACTCACTTTCGTGGCGTTCCACAACAGTTCCACAGCAGCAGGAAGATCAACAGCGGAGCGAGATATGGCGTAACCATAGGTTACGCTTGGCCACGGAGCGTGGCTGTGGGATGCTGCCGCCGGCAGCGGGCCCCGTACCCGGGGCGATAGGGACGTCAGCCCCCTATGGGGGGTCGGCGCGAGGGGAGAGTGGCCGGTGGCGGGAGTCGAGGCACATCAGGGACGCCGGGCCCGCGTGGCGGGTGGGCGCAAATTCCCGGTGCAGTGCCTGTTTGACGACGCCGAGATTGCCACCATTCGCGAGGCGGCGGTGGGGGAGGGGACCTCGGTCGGGGCGTGGTGTTCGTCGGTGGCCTTACGCGCGGCGCGCGAACAAGCCGAGCCGCTGGATGCTGATTGGCGGTTGGTGATGCGGGAGTTGATGGCGTTGCGTCGTCAGGCCCGCACGATTGGCGGTTTGTTGAATCAGGTGGCGGCGGGGTGGAATGCGACGGGGGAGTTGGCGCCGCAGGCGGGGCGGGTGTTGGGGATGGTGGAGCGGATTGTCACCGATGTGGATGTGGTGACCGCGCGGGCCCGGGCGCGGTTACGGTAAATGATCGCCAAGATTACGCATGGGTGGCGGCCGGCGGGGTTGTTGCGGTATTTGATGGGGCCGGGCCGTCACAATGAGCACCTCAATCCGCGGGTGCTGGATACCTGGGACGGCATCCCCGCCCACCAACCCGTGCAAATCGCTCCAGGAGAGTTCGATCTGCGGGACTTAGTCGTAGGATTAACCGATCCCGCCGTCGCCGCCGGTGTTCCCCTGCACGAACCCACGCCCGGAGCTAATGGAAAAGTGCCGCCGGGGCCGGTGTGGCAGTGCAGCCTGCGTAATGACGCCAGCGATCGGATTCTGTCCGATGACGAATGGCGAGACGTTGCGCGGGATTTACTGCACCGCACCGGAATCGCCCACCGCGGTGACACGGGAGCCTGTCGCTGGGTGATGGTCCGCCACGCTGACGACCACATCCACATAGCCGCGGTCCTGGTGCGCGAAGACACCGGCCGGCGCTTTTTCCCCCGCAACGATTACCTGCGTGCCCGAGAAACCTGCCTAGCCGCTGAACAAACCCATGGACTGGTCCAGACAGCGCCGGTGGACCGCACCGCGCTGCCCGCGGCGACCCGGGCGGAAACCGAAAAAGCGACCCGGCGGGGAATGGGAGAGCCGACGCGGGTCTGGCTGCGTCGCGCGGTGCGTACCGCCGCCGTCCAATCCCGCACCCCCGAAACATTCCTGACCCGGTTGCGTGAGCACGGAATGCTGGTCCGGCCCCGCCACGACCCCGACGGACAATTAATCGGCTACGCCGTCGCCCAGCCCGGCGATATCAGCCCGGACGGCAAGCCGGTGTGGTACGCCGGGCGCACCCTGGCCCGCGACCTGTCCCTGCCGCAGCTGGCGCAGCGGTGGGAAAGCGCCCCCGCCCCACCCGAGCAGGTGCCGCCCGAGCCCACCGAGCACGCCAGTGTGGGCCGCGTTGAACGTGCCGCCGCCTTGACCAATGCAACCGCGGCGGCCGACCAGGCTGCGCAGGCCTTGGCGGCCGGGCAGGGCGACGGTGGGGGTATCGCGCATGCGGCGGGGGATGTGCTCACCGCGCTGGCGCACGTCATCCCGGACACCGCCGCCACAGCGGCGCTGCGGGAGCAGCTGGCCGGGGTGACTGAGGCCTACGACCGGGCCACGCGCACCCCCCGGGTCGGCCAACCGGTGGCCTGGGACAGCACGGCGCAGGCATTGCGCACCGCGGCCTGGCAACTGGCCGCCGTCCGATCCCTGTCGGTGCGCGGCTCAGACGCCGGGGGCACGGCCATGCTGCTGGCCGCGCTGGCCGCCTTGGCCGCTGAAGTCGCCGCCTACCACCAGGCCCGCGCCCGGCATGCCCAAGCCCTCGCCGCGCGCCGAGCACACAGCGAACTGGTGGCCTCCCGACCCCCGGACACCCGGCCTGCCCGGGGTCAGACTCTGGGTCGACCCGGCGAGCAACGCGGGGTGCGCCGATCCCCGGAGCGGGCAGCCGACATGCTGGGCCGTCCCCGGGGCACCACCAGCGGGTCCACCCCGGTCCAACCGCCCCCGGGACCACGCCCCGGGCCGGTGGTGGCCCCGGCACCTGATCACCGCCCCCAACCCGGGAGAAGTCGATGACCGCGCCCGCCGAGCCCGTGCCCACCTTGGAGTTGCCCAGCGCGGCGTTGATGCAGTGGAGCCAGCTGGCACTGCTACTGGCTGCCCAGCTCGCGGCACGACGGGAACGACTTGATCGCCTGGCCTGGTCGGAGGGCGAACACGCCGCCCGCGCGCATGACCTCGCCGAGCTGCGGGAGGCGATCGAGCCCGCAGTGCGCGCCATGACCACCGACGAAATCGCCCACTGGCCCACCAGCACCAGCGACCACACCCCCGAGACGATAACGGGGCCGGTCAGCGCCGAGGTCGCCCCGATCAATGATCGGTGGGCGCTGCACGCCACCGCCCGGCACGACGACACCACCGTCGGTCACGTGTGGGTGTCGTGTCGCGATGAGACCCTGGCCCGGGAGCTGGCCCGGGAAATCGTGACCAGCGGACAGCCCGAAATCGTCTATCGCCTCGGTGCCCACGTCGCGCTGGCCGAGCAAGCCGACGCCCACCGGGCCCAGGTGCAGGCCAGCATGCCGCCCACCGACCGCGCCGCGATGGCCGCCCACGTCCAGAGCGCCTGGCCAGAGGTGGCCGCCGCGGTCCTGGGATGCCCGGCCTGGCCCACCCTGGCCGACAAGCTCGCCGCCGCTCAGCACCACGGACAGGATCTGCCCGCGCTGCTGAGCCGGCTTAACACCAGCGGGATTCCCACCGCCCGCAAACCCGCCGCGCTTGCCGCGTGGCTGCTCGACCAGGCCATCCTGCGCTCTCCGCAGCAGCAGAGTTGGCCGCGCGAGCAGCTCAACGCAGCCGCGCACCCTGACCGTGAGCAGCTGCTCTCCTGGGTTGATCGGCTCGACCCCGCCTCGAGCATCGACCGCGTCGGCGCGCTGGGTGCCCTTGGTCATTACGGCACCGGTGTCGACACCCGGCTGCTCAGCCACT
>JAFARZ010000262.1 GCA_019245115.1 Streptosporangiaceae bacterium
TGCGCCTGTACGCGGACCGCGCCTCGGTGCCCCGCGAAGTGTGGCTGCGGATGATGACCGACGCCACCGCCCGCGTCGGCGTCCTGGTGTTCAGCGGCACCTTCTACGCCCAGACCCAGCCGCGGGTCGCCTCGATGCTCGCCGCCGCAGCCGCACGCGGCGTCGAGGTCCGTCTGTGCTTCGGTGACCCGGCCTGCGAAGCGGTGGCGACCAGGGATCGGGAAGAAGGCCTCGGTGGCACTCTCGCCGCGAAGATCCGGTCGGCGCTGACCTATTACCGGCCGCTGGTCGGCGTGGACGGCTGCCAGATGCGGCTGCACGCCACCACGCTGTATGCGTCGTTGTTCCGGTACGACGACGAGATCATGGTCAACCCCCACGCCTACGGCGAACCCGCCTCGGCGAACCCCACGCTGCACCTGCGGCGCCTGGACGGCGGCCAGCTGGCCGAGCACTACATGGCCTGCTTCGACCGAGTGTGGGAGACCGCGAAGCCCTGGTTCGGCGAGGAGGTCTGACCCCGATGGGCCGCGTGGAGTACTGGAACGACCCGGCGGCACCCAAGCCGAACAGCCTCGTACCGGCCTGCGGCGTCTTGGCCGTCAACGAGCACGGCCGGGTGCTACTGCAGCGTCGCCGAGACACCGGCCAGTGGGCGATTCCCATGGGCAAGCAGGAACTAGGAGAGACCCCCAGCCAGTGCGCGATCCGGGAGACGCTCGAGGAGACCGGCGTGCTCACCGAGCTGACCGGCATCCTCGGCGTCTACTCCGACCCAGGCCATATCGTGGCTTACACTGATGGCGAGGTCCGGCAAGAATGGGAGCTGATTTTCCTCGGCCGACCAGTCGGCGGCGCGCCGACGGCGAACGACGAGGCCAGCGATGTCCGCTGGGTCGCGCCGGAAGGCCTGGAGGGCTTGGACATCCACCCGACGCAGTGGCGGCAGCTCCGCGACTGGCTGGCCAAGGCCTGGCCGCACGTCGACTAGCTCCGAGACGCCCCGGCTGGTCGGAGACTTGGCGGGGCATCGTTGCCTCCAGCATCTGCCGCCAGCTTAGCGCTGTGATGTGAGAACTGAGCTTTCTGTACGGTTTCAAGGCGGCCCGCCGGGCCGCTCGCACCGCCGCCGCGACGCGCTCGCCTTCGCTTCCGCTGGCGCTCCCGCTACGGGCCAAACTCACCGGTCAAAGGCGCCGCAGTACGGCAGCAACCTTGCCGAGAATGGTGGCCCTCTCGGCGGGGATCGGCGGGTACACGGGGTTCTGCGGCATCAGCCAGACCCGCCCATCCGCCTGGCGCAAGGTCTTGACCGTGGCCTCATCATCGATCATGGCGACGACGATCTCGCCGTTCTCGGCGGTCTTCTGCTGGCGCACTGCCACCCAGTCACCGTCGAGGATCGCGGCGTCGACCATGGAGTCCCCGCGGACCCGTAGGAGGAATAGCTGTCCGCTGCCGACAAGCTCCGCGGGCAGCTGCCAATCGTCGTCCCTGATCTGTATGGCCTCCTTGCAACCGCCTGCGGGGACGAACCCCCACGTGGGAACCGGAATGTAGTCAGTTCCCGGCAACTCGGGATGGACAGGGAGCCGCCCATCGCGCCGTCGTACTTCCAGCGCCCGTGGGCGCCCTGGGTGTCGTCGCACCCACCCTTCGCGCTCCAACTCGCAGATCTGGTAGCGGACAGCACTCGGGCCCTTGAGCCCAACCGCCTTGCCGATCTCCCGGAAAGAAGGCGGGTAGGGAGACGGGCAGTTCCAGAGGAACTGCAAGATCTCCTGCTGCCGCTCGCTGAGCTCGGAGTATGGGACCGACTCGGGCCAGTCTGTGGCGCTGCTCGTCATCAGGGCCTCCCGCGGCAGTTTCGATGATCTTAACAGAGGATGATCTTATGGGGAATATAAGTTCGAGAGCTGGACGGGCGCCTGTCAGCACATCTTGACTAGCGTCAAGCCGTCGACACAACACCGAGCAAGCAGGTGGACCTGGTATGGATCTCTCGTATCGGTGCTAAGTACTGCGACCGAAGGTTGCTAGCGCCGTGCAGAACGTCACACAGACGCAGGCGCGTACCATGTTCGCTACGGGCCTGGGCATCGCCCGCGTGTGATCACGAAGGCCGTTGGACATCGTGGCGGCGTAGGCACCATTGGGGCGGGCCTGGGCCCCGAATACTCCCAACCGTGGCCGGATACGGACGAGCGGCGGGTCCTCGACCGCGGCGGCAACACGCGAATCTATCCTTGGCACCTTCGCTCCGCGAATAGGGCGGCGGCAGTCAGTCCGATGGTCAGGATGCGCGCGCCCATCGGCGGCGGCATGCGGTTGCGCTAGGCTTCCTATCCGTACCCAGCTGGAACCGAGCCCTGGACGGGACCGTTGAAGTTCCCTGGAGGACCGCCGAGGGACTTGATCAGGTCCGACATGGCAACCCCGTAGCCGGTGGCGAAGTTGCCAGCGTCACCGGTCGCCAGCCCTTCGGCGTCCTGGCCCGTCGCCGCCGCCATCGTGGTGCCTGTGCCCGGCGCTGCCGCCCAGCCGACCTCGATCCCGCTGGGACCGCCCGTCGCCGTCCCGATGACCTGCCCCGCGGTGACCCTCTGGGTGACACTGACGGCCGGGGTGATGTCTTCCGCGTAGTAGATATATTTCCCGTCATCTAGCCTGATGCAGATGAACGTGCCGCCGGGCCAGCCCGCATTGGTGGTACTGGTGACCGTGCCGTCCTCGAGGGCGTACAGCACGCCGGAGCCGTCGTAATCCACCCCCATGTCAACCCTTCCCGGAGTCAGCCCCTTGCCGATCGGGTTGACCAGCCGGGGCGTGCTGGGGGTACCCGGGGGAGTGCTGGTGCCAGGGTTAATCGCCGCCTCGGGAGTCGCGCCGGGGATGATCGCCTGGGGACCAAGCTCTCCCGTCGCGGGTCCGATCGTGACGGT
>JAFARZ010000051.1 GCA_019245115.1 Streptosporangiaceae bacterium
CCGAAACAACCATGCGAGGACGCCGCCACCGCCCGGGAATACAGGACGAACCGGCTGTCCGGTAGCATGACTGCCCGGCGTCATCAAGTGCGGCTGCGGCACTTGACACCCCACGGCTACGAGTTACGCGACAGCCTCTATTCGTACATTTAATTTCCACTCAGCATGGATGTTCCGTCTTGTTTATCCCGGGGGGTAAAAACCAACCCCCCGGACCCCCCGGCTTGCGACGCTTCTCGCCGTTAGTTTCGCCCGGCCGGGAGGGCCTTTCAGGCCCTCCGCGAGCCGGGCGACCGCGAAGCTCGCTTCGCTCGCCGCGGGGGCCGGACGTTTCCGCGCGGCCCCCCGAAATTTAGTACATGTGGAGTTTGGATTCTAGGGCGGCGCGGGCGCGCCATGCCTCGATGAGACGACGTTCGGCCTTCTGCTCCGTGCGCCTTGCCCGGCTCAGCGCCCGGTACTTGCGCGCGGACCTTATCTGTTTCGCGTGCTCGAGATGGCTGCGTATTCGCTCGCTCGCCAGCTCCTCTGTCAAATACATCGCTGGTCTCCATTGTGTGGAACGTTCTTGGACTGTGCGTGTCGCGGATTACGCGGCTACCTCGGTCTTGTCCGGCTGTTCGGACTTGCGTGGCCTTCCTCGCGGACGCTTGCGCGGCACGATCGCGCCGCGCATGAGCAGCTCACCGCCCCAGACACCCCAGGGCTCCCTACGCTCAAGCGCACCGGTCAGGCAGGCCAGGCGCGCCCGGCACCCCCGGCACATGGCCTTCGCCTGCTCGACATCGCTTGGCGACTCGGCGAAGAACAGTTCCGGATCCTCGGTGCACGGCAGGTCCAGACCTACCGGCAGGGGCGGCGCGGAGAGCGCCGCGGCCATGCCGAACTCGTCTGCCGGGCCGACCTGACCGCTGACCCGTCCCTCGTATCCGGGTCCCTCGTAGCTGGCCTGGCCGAACTGGCCGATTACCTGACTGACATCTGGCTCCTGCCGCGCCGCCCGGGTGTCACCCACCCCGCTGACGGTGGCATCGCGCCACTGCATCGGTGCCATCCCCTTTCGCTTGCCGGTCCTAGTTGTCCTCATGCGATCTCTCGCCTGTCCCCGGGACCTAGGCCCTTGAAATATCTAAGGCCGCGGACCCTGTGTGCGGGTCCGCGGCCTCGAAGGGGATTCTCAGCCGGCCTGGGCTTAGGCCGGTTCCCGCTTTCGAGGCGGACCCGCTGCGCCAACGCCGGAGGCGTTGACCGTGGTCACGTACTGCTTCTCGATGTAGGTCTGGTTATTGGTCGGCTCCCCGAACAGCTCCGTACCCGGGGCCACCATGAGCGCGGCAGCGGGCCGACGGCGCAGGCCGTCGTGCATGGCAACGGAATTGCGCCCTGTGCCACGCGTGACACCGGACACAGCGGTGCCCAGCAGGCTGGCAGCCGAGAGGCTCGTGAGCAGGAGGGAAGTGTCCGTCTGCGCACGCCAATGCGGAGGCTGAGTGGCTATCTCAATCTTCGACACGCGGGACACCCCCTTCCTGGAGCGTCGACAACCGTCCCACGGACATGTGTGCAGCTTACGTAATGCCCACCGAGTGGGGCAATATATTTTTGACCTGGCCTTTTACAATTCTCGCCTGGCGAGACGCGACCCGGCTCAAGCACCCTCGGGGACGGTCCGGATCAGACCTTCCTGGACCACAGAAACCACCAGATCACCCTCTGCGGTGAACACCTCGCCGCGGACCAGGCCGCGGGCTCCGTAGGCGATGGGCGACTCCTGTGCGTACAGCAGCCACCGGTCGGCGCGGAACGGCCGGTGGAACCACATCGCATGGTCAAGGCTCGCGCCCGTGGTGCGCCCGTCCATCCAGGACAGCCCGTGCCCGATCAGGACCGTGTCGAGCAGGGTCATGTCGGAGGCGTAGGTCATCAGGCACACGTGGAGTAGCGCGTCGTCAGGCAGTTCGCCGTCGACTCGCAGCCAGACCATGTTCCGGGTGGTTCGCAGCGACGGGTCACGTTGCGCCTCGATCGACAGTGGCCCGGCATAGCGCAGGTCGAACGGGTTCTCCATGGCTTCCCGCGGCAGGTCCACGTCAAGCAGCCTGGCCAGCCGGTCCCGCGAATGCTCGATCGCCTCTGGCGGCAGAACCGAAGGCATCGGCTTGGCATGGACCGGTCCCGGCTCCGGCAGGTGGAATGACGCGGACAGGGTGAAGATGGTCCGGCCATGCTGGATCGCCGACACCCGCCGGGTGGTGAACGAACGCCCGTCACGCACCCGGTCCACCGTGTAAACGATCGGCACCGTGGGATCACCCGGCCGGATGAAGTACGCGTGCAGCGAATGGACCGGCCGGTCGGCGGGGACGGTCCGCCCGGCCGCGACCAGGGCCTGCCCGGCCACCTGGCCGCCGAACACCCGCTGCAGCCGCTCCTTGGGGCTTCGCCCGCGGAAGATGTTGACCTCGATCTGCTCGAGGTCAAGCAGGTCCAGCAGCCGGTCCAGCGCTTCACCCATGACGCCCACCTAGCCGAATCTCGTTCAGGAAGCGTGAGCGTGACCGGGACGGCCGGGCACCCGGTGCGCGAGCCGGGGACCACGACAGGTAGAGGTACTCACGCGCTCGTGTCACCGCCACATACAGTAGCCGCCGCTCCTCGCTGACCGCATCCGGAGTCTTGGCGTGCACGATCGGCACGACGCCCTCCACCAGTCCCGGCAGCAGCACCGCGTCCCACTCCAGCCCCTTGGCCGCGTGCATGGAAGCCAGCGTCACGCCGTCGATGACCGGCGCGTGGCCGAGTTCGGCGCGTTGCGTCATCTCGGCGGCGAACTGGCTCAACGTGGCCGACGGCTGCTGGGCGTGCACGTCCTCGGCGAGCTGGGCGATCGCGGCCAGCGATTCCCACCGCTCCCGCGCCGCCGGGGCGGGGCCGGGGACGGCCGCGGTGAAGCCCATCCCGGTCAGCACGTGCCGAACCGCGTCCGGCAGTTCCTGAGTTCCCGGGGCAGCGGTCTCGGCACGGGCGGCGCCCCGCAGCAGTACCAGCGCCTGCTTGACCACAGGCCGGTCATAGAACCGTTCCGCACCCCGCACCACGTAGGCCACTCCGGCATCGGCCAGCGCCTGCTCGAACCGCTCCGTCTGCGCGTTTATCCGGACCAGCACGGCGATCTCGCGGGCCGGGACGCCGCCCGCGATCAGCGCGCGGATCTGCACCACCACCCCCGCGGCCTCGTCAGATTCGTCGCCGTACTCGGTGAGCAGCGGCGACGGCCCCGGCTTCCGCTGCGCGACCAGCGGCGCAGCGGCCCGGCTGAGCTGGTTCGCCACGGCGACCACCTGCGGCGTGGACCGGTAGTCCCGGACCAGCCGCACCACACTGGCGGCCGGGAACTCGACGGTGAATCCGGTCAGGTACTCCGGCGTCGCCCCGGTGAAGGAGTAGATCGTCTGGTGCGGGTCGCCCACCACGCACAACTCGTCCCGGTCCCCGAGCCACGCGTCGAGCAGCAGCTTCTGTAGCGGGTTTACGTCCTGGTATTCATCCACCACGAAGTACCGGAACGCATCCCGCACGTGGGCGGCGGCCGCGCGGTTCTCCAGCAGCATGGCCGCCGTCAGCTCGAGCACCGACTCGAAGTCAATCAGCTGCCGTTCCCGCCGCAGCCGTTCGTAGGTGTCGTACAGGGCCGCGAACTCGGCGAGCCCGCCCGCCGCTGTGCCGGCGCGGTCTTCGGCCGCGGCCACCGTGGCGTACTTGTCCGGGCGCACCTGCATGCTCTTGGCCCACTCGATCTCCGAGGCGGCGTCCGAGACCGCGTCCAGCCGGACCCGGACCAGTTTCGCCGCCTCCCGGATCAGGCTGCCCTTGGCGTCGATCAGCCGGGGCGGGGGTCCGCCCACGATCCGCGGCCAGAAGTAGTTGAGCTGCCGCAGCGCCGCGGCGTGGAACGTCGAGGCCCGCACCTGTCCCGAACCGAGCTGGCGCAGCCGCCCGCGCAGCTCGCCCGCCGCCCGTACCGTGAAGGTCAGCGCGAGCACGTGCGCCGGATCCATCACCCCGCTGACCGTCGCGTACGCGATCCGGTGGGTGATCGCCCTGGTCTTACCGGTGCCAGCGCCGGCCAGCACGCAGACGGCGCCCCGGGTCGCGAGCGCCACCTCCCGTTGCTCCGGGTCCAGGGCATCGAGCAGGTCAGCGGCACGCATCCGCTCATCCTCCCGCACCGGGAACGCGTTTGCCCGCCGCGGTGTTACACGAACCAGTAATTCTCACCCTTAGGAGGCGGCTGGTGCCGGAACTGACGATGTACACGACCTCATGGTGCGGTTTCTGCCGGAACCTGAAGCGGCAACTCGCCTATGCTGGCATCGAGATGGCCGAGGTTGACATCGAGAAGGACCCGGCCGCCGCCGAGTTCGTCATGTCGGTGAACGGCGGTAACCAGACGGTACCGACGATCCTCTTCCCGGACGGCAGCACGATGGTCAACCCCTCGGCCGCTCAGGTGAAGCAGCGCCTTACCATGCTGAGTCCCCGGTAACCGCACGCGCCCACTGTTCGGAAGAACGGAATTAATCACGAACGAACTGTGGTGCGAGTCTTGAGCTTGGAGCACACTAAGTCTGGGGAACACCGAGCCTTGGGTACACCGACAGGTGGGGGGAGATGAGCGGGGAGATCGTCGAACAGAGCGAGTACGTTGATCCGTCCGATGCGGTAGTGGTCCGCCGGTCGGAGTCCGGCTGGCAGGTGGCGGGCGAGGATACCGCGGACCTGACCAGCGCGATGGTGCTCGCTGACCTGCTCGCCGCCGATGTCGGCGGCCCGGGACGCAGGCCGCCCGAGCGGGTTTCCGAAGAAGATGAGGCCGCGCGGCTGGCGGTGACCGTCGCCCAGCTCGAGCACGCGCTGACCGCCAGGGTGCGGGTCGAGCAGGCCATCGGCGTGCTCGCCGAACGGCACCGGCTGCGGCCGCGGCAGGCCTTCGACCTGCTCCGGAGGGTGGCGCGAGCCGGCGGCCGGCGCGTCATCGATGTTTCGGAGACGGTCGTCGACAGCGCCACCAACCCGTTGCTTCAGTTGCCCGATGAACTGGCCCGCAAGCAGGCGCCGCCGAGGAAGCGCGGCCGCTCCCCCCGCCACGCGCGCTCCGGCTAGCCCCGGCCATCACCCCGACACCCTCCCCGACCTCCCGGAGAATGTCGGCGGCTGGCGCTAAAGTGCCGGAAGGATACGACGGGATATACCTGCGGAGGAGGCCGGCGTGGCGGATCTTGACGTGGTCGAGATCTGCGCCGGGGCGGGCGGCCAGGCGCTCGGGCTGGAGCAGGCTGGTTTCGAGCACGCGCTCGCGGTGGAGCTGGATCCGGCGGCCTGCGCGACGCTGCGCGCCAACCGCCCGGCCTGGAAGATCGCCGAGGGGGACGTGGCGGATCCGGCGGTGTGGCGTCCGGCCGACTATCGCGGCGTGGCGCTGCTGGCGGGCGGCGTGCCGTGTCCGCCGTTCACCGTGGCCGGCCGTCAGCTCGGCGCTACCGACGAGCGTGACCTGTACGCGTGGGCGGTGGAGCTGTGCGGCATCATCCGGCCGCGTGTCCTGCTGCTGGAGAACGTGCGCGGGCTGAGCACGCTCCGTTTCAGCGCCTACCGGCAGCACGTCCTGGACCGGCTCCGCGAGCTGGGCTACGTGCCTGACTGGCGGCTGCTGCAAGCCGCCGACTTCGGCGTGCCGCAGTTGCGTCCGCGCACCGTGCTGGTGGCCTTGCGGGAACAGGACGCGCCGTGGTTCCGCTGGCCTTCCGGATCGGACCGTCCGCCCACGACGGTCGGCGAGACCCTGGGCGATCTGATGGCGGCCCGCGGCTGGTGCGGAGCGGCGGCGTGGGCCAGCCGCGCGGACAAGATCGCGCCTACCATCGTCGGCGGATCGAAGAAGCATGGCGGTGCGGACCTCGGGCCCACTCGCGCCAAACGCGCCTGGGCCGCGCTGGGTGTGGACGGGCTCGGTATCGCGGACTTCGCGCCGGACGCAGCCGCTCCCCCGACCCTGCTGCCCCGGCTGACCTGCGAGATGGTGGCCCGGTTGCAGGGCTGGCGGGATGACTGGGAGTGGCGGTTCAGCGGCCTGAAGACCGCACGCTACCGGCAGATAGGCAACGCGTTCCCGCCCCCGGTCGCGGCCGCGGTCGGCACGGCCATCCGGCGGGCGCTGGCGCACAGCGGAGCCCCGGCGCAGGCCGTGGACGCCCCGGACGATCCGGTGTTCCGGGTGTTGCGGTCCCGCACCACGTTCCTCACCGTGGGCCAGATCGCGGAGCGCGCGGCGCTGCCGGCGGATGAGGTGGTGCGGCAACTACGCAACCTCGGTCAGGACTTCGAGCTGGAGTCGGCCGAGATGCCCGAGGGGATCGGCTACCGGCTGGGAAGCTTCAAGGCGTTCCTCGGTCAGCGCAACCACGCCCGCCACGAGCGCTTCGCCGCCAGCCGGTCAACGATCAGCTGACGCTTACGGGCCGTCGAGCCCGTTCCCGCGCGAGCCGTGGGCGGCATGGTGACCGTGCGCCGCGGTGCCGTCGGCGACGGCAACGGTCGGCACCAGCGTCCCGAGCAGCATCGCCGCGCCGGCCACGAAGGCGGCCTTCACCGCGATTCTCCGGGGTGCCGGCGATGCCTTGGCCCGGGGCTCGGCGCTCGTTGTGACAACGTCGACGACCTGGGGTGGTGTCAGCGAGACCGGGGTGGCACACGCGGCCACTGGCCAGTTACCCCGCATGAAGTCTTCCCACATCCGAAGACTCCCTCCAGTGATCACTTATCGTGATCAAGCACCTACATTTAGACAAGACAATACGTACCATGTCACCTCACCCAGTGGGAAGACCCCAATACTTTCCGTTACTATCCGGCCGTGGTCGCCTGGGCGACCGAGGGGTTGGCCCACGGGCGGGTGTAGCCGACCGGCGGGCCATCGGCGGTGATGAGGGCGATGCGGATGGGGGTACCGGTCGCGAACGCCTCGATCATCTTGCCGTTGCCGATCACCAGCCCGACGTGCCCCGGTGACGTGACGGTGCCGTCCGACCCGGGGAAGAACACCAGGTCGCCGGGCTCCGCCTGGGACGCGGGGACGCGCGGCCCGAACGTCCACTGGTACTCCGAGGTCCGCGGAATGTAGACACCCGCCGCCCGGTACGCCATCATCACCAGGCCGGAGCAGTCGAACGCGTCCGGTCCGGTGCCGCCCCACAGGTACGGCTTGCCGATCTGCTGTTCCGCGAACGCGATGGCCGTTGAAACCGCCTGGTTGGGAGCGTCGATGCTCGGCAGGGTGGTGGACGTCCCGGCACACGCGGCCGACGGCAGCTGGGCGGACACGGTGGTGTACTTGCCGCCCGCGTAGGCTCCTGCCCAGTACAGCACGCTCTGCACATAGGACTGCAGGTGGTTGTACGCGAAGACCGCCGCGGACGGGTTGGTCTGCACCCCCGCGTCGAGCAGGTACTTGGCCGCCCCGGCGATCGCGTCGGCCGGGTCGTACACGTTCGCGATTCCGTTGCCATCCTCGTCGGTCGCGACGCCGCTGACCACCTCGCTGGCCGGGTGGATCGCCGCACCGCCCCAGACGTCGGTCGCCCTTCCCTCGATTCCGATCTGCATCGGCCCGGCCGCGCCGAAGGCATTGGCCCCGCTGTGCACGCCCGGGAGCGTGGACTGCCCGTTGTCGCTCTCCACCGTCCCGATCCCGGCCAGCAGTGTCCACGGCACGCCGTACTGCTGTCCGACCGCCTTGTACCAGTGCAGGTAATCGGCCGGGATCCCGTTCTTCGCCTTGGCGGCCGCCTGGGGCTGCCCGGTTATCCCCGTCTGCTGGCCCGAGCATCCGGCGTTCTCCGCGAAGAACATGTTCGCGCCGATGAGGATCGGGACGGCCAGCAGCGCCAGCAGTCCGGCGCCGATCAGGCCGATCGCGCCGAACAGCACGATCCGGGGGCCGCCGCGGCGTCCGGAGCTGATTTCCTCGCGCCGCTCGAGGAGCCTCGACGTCACGTATTGCCCGCTTGCTGCAGCTCCACGTCGTTCACCTGCCAGCTCTCGCCCGAGCCGGTCAGCGTGACCGCGTACTGCGTGCTGCTGTTGCTATTGCCCTGCGAGCTGACCAGCCGCTGCCCGATGTTGACAATGAACGTCATGCTGTCCCCACCGAAGGCGCGCAGCGAGACGATCGCCGCGGTCGCGGTGGACACCTGCCGCTGGGAGGTGCGCAACGTGGCCGTGCCCGGGGTGGAGTAGGCGTTCTGGAGCTGCGCGGCCAGTCCCTGGGTGATAAGGCCGTTCATCTTGGCGACGTAGCTGGCCGGGCTTTCGGTATAGGTAAAGGTGTCGTAGTCCACGCTGAACTGGTCCGCCACCGCGGCCGCGCTGGCCAGATCCCGCTGGGTGAACGGCAGCCAGTTGTAGATGTCGACGGTCCCGGCCGGCGCCTGGCTCCCGCTGGGCGCCGCCGCGGCCGAAGGCCCAGGCTGATTCAACGCGGTGGACGGCGCGCCGGTAACGGCCGGGGCGGCCGGTGTGCTAGGTGCCGCGGCGGGCTTTGCGGCCGGGCTCTTGTGCAGCGCCGGAACCACGAGGAAGTAACCGACCGCCGCCAGCATTACGACAATGGCCATGAACAGCAGCTTCTGCCGGCCTGGGCTCAGTTCCATGGTGGCCGCCCGCTACTCGTCCCGCCGCGGCGGACGCAACCAGAACGGCATCGGTGCTTCCCCGCCGTCGCCGTTACCCTCCTTGGCCTGGCCACCACCGCCGTTCCCGGCCGACCCGCCGTCAGGGAAGGGGGGAGGGGAGGCGGGTGGGGGAGCGGGCTTGGCTGTGCTACCCGATCGCTGCCGCGAACCCGACCACTTGCTGGTCGGCCACGCCGCAGGTCCCCCGCCGGCGGCCGGAGGTCGGGCACCCGAGGCGGGAGCCGATCGGCCCGCGCCGCGGGACCAGCCGGATGCGGAGCGGGACGGCAGTTCCAGCGGCGGCGCCGCGCGGCCACCGCTGGCTGAGTTGCGGGTACTGTCGGTCGCTTCCGCCGCGGCTCGCGCGCGAGCCGCGGATGCGCCGCCGGTTCCCCGGCGGCCGGCGCCTTCTGTGTCGATCGCCGGCGGGGCGTCGGGCCGCATCCGGGATCCGTAGGCCTCCCCGGCCGTGACGGCGTGGTCGACGCCCACCGCCACCGTCCCGTCGGTCCCTGCCGTCCGGCCCGCGGCGGTCGCTCCGGCCGCGGCGCCTGCCGCCGCGCCCGCGCCCGCGGTGCTGAATTTGCCTGGGCCTCCGGCCGCGGCACCAACCGCACCCGCCGCCAGCGCCGCGGCCTGGGCCGGGTTCCGGCGCGCCCAGCGCGCCGCGCGGTAGCCGGCGACTCCCGGGATCGCGCTGGTCGCCGCCGTGATCGTGGAGCGCCGGAACGTCTCGCTGGCCTCGCGCAAGCTGATCTCGGCCCGCTCCTGCGATCCGATGGAGCCGTAGCCAACCGCGGAGAACAGGTGCTGGAACGGCTTGCGGTAGATGAACACGGTCACCGTGACCAGCGCGATCATGAGGATCTTCAAGGCCCACGGCAGCACGTTGTCGGTAGTCCCCATGATGAGCGAGTAGCAGTAGAGGAGCACGCTCAGCACGATGGCGATCGCCACCTGTTTCATCAGGACGCCGACGAGCATCTCGAACCAGCGAATCGCGATGATCCGTCCGAATCCCGGATGCGTCCCGATGATCAGGAAGAACGGTCCGGCCACCAGCAGCAGCAGGAAGCCGAGCTTGAGCACGATCAGCGTCAGCGCGATCAGCAAGATCAGCATGCCGGCGACAAGAGCCGCGAACAACGCGGCGAAGGCGATCTCCAGCCGGTTCGTCCACTGGTTGCCCTGGAACAGGGGATAGACAGCCGGGTTGTTCTGTTTGATGTCCGCCGCGATGCCGTTATAGATGGACTGCTTGGCGCTGATCAACGAGGCGGACGGCTTCTCGTTCGCGGCGATGGCCTGCGCCCACAGCAACTGCCGACCGTAGGTGTCCACCACGGTCGGCGCGCCCTTCCCGTTGTTGTACTGGGTGGTGCCCAGCTCGCCGTACAACCACGGCTTGCAGACCAGGACCGACCACAGTTCGTCGGCGTTCTGGTCCACCAGCCCGTTGCCGGAGGTGAAGTTGTAGTTGCCGACGGCGCTCTGCTGGTCGCCGGCCTTCACCGGCAGGCAGTCGGCTCCGCCCGGATTGGGTAGCTTCGCGAACGCCGTGTTGAGCACCTGCGTGGCACCGTTGGACACGGCGGTACCGACGCCGGTGAAGTCGGCGGGCCGCCCGATCAGCGCTATCGCCGCCGTGGCCGCCACCACCATCCACAGCGTGCCTTCGATCGTCCGCGTGGCCCGCTTCCGCACCAGCCCTTGCCAGGCCAGCCACACCGCGCCCAGCAGCACGACCGGAGCGAGGTACGGGAAGTAGATCGCGTTACCCAGCGCCGAGATCAGCCGGTCCACCGCGTTGCGCAGCCAGGTGAGGATGCCGTCGCCGGCCGCCGACTGGTACACGGTGATCGTCACCCGGTCCAGCGCCTTTGATGCGTCGAAGACCATTCCGGCGACATTGTTGCCGACCAGCGACGTCATGTCGGAGCACTGCATGTCGTGCGCCGCCCAGAACTGGCCGGCCACTCCGTAGTTGTCGTACAGCGTCTTCCCGCCGGCCGCGGCGGCGGGCGGCTCGATCATCGAGTTCAGCCCGCCGGTCGCCTGCTCGGGCTGCGGCAGGGATGGCTGGCAGATGTTGTTCAGGTCCCCGATAATCCCGCTCGACCCCTGAGAACAGAGCCCGACCAGCCCGCCGATGTCCCCGATCCCCGGCACCTGGCAGACCCCGTCCGGCCGCCCCGGCGTCACCTTGTCCGTCAACGTGGCCGATGTGACCGTAGCGGCACTATGAGTGATCAGCGAAACGCGGTGCGCATGGGGCGCCGCCGCCTTCGGTGCGGGCGTGGCCGCGAGCGCCGGGGCACCGATCCCGAGCATCGCGCCCGCGATCACCAGCGCGCCCCCCACCCACCGCAGCCCCTTCAGCCACTGCAAACGCGACAGCCACGGGAGGTGCTCCGGCCGCCGCTCGGCGGCATAGGGTGAATGTGCCATCGTCCCCCCTGGAGGGGGTGCGCTGGCACATTCACCACCCTTGCGGGAGGGGCGACTCCGCGGCGAAGAGCCGACGGTCGGAGACGCGGGATTGGCGGGACGTGGGTTGAACATCGGGAACGGCTCCGGTGGGTCTGCGGTTAGGACGGTGCCGAATTGGCCTGGGCCTCCGGCCGCGGCGGCTCGGCCGCTGGTGTGCTGACCGCCGGCTGAGACCTGGCGCCGGAGGTTATATCAGTGGCTGGCTGTGCATTACGTGACCTGATATGGGTGGGGTTTGTGTCAATCCAGTCGCGTAGTTCCTCGGAGACTAGGTCGATGCCGATACGGCCCGCCCGGTCATCCAGATCACGGAAGATGCACTCGCCGTTGCCGAGGGCACGCAATACCGCTTTGTGCTCATCTGAGGCCGCGACGCCGAGGAGCGACATGACGTTCGCCACCTCGCCCCGCTCGGTCGACCGGAAGGCGAACACGCTGGACAGGCAGTTCGTCACCTGCTCGTTCAGCAGGTCGCCGGCGTTCTGCGAGACCAGGATCAGCGCGGTGTTCCGCGACCGGCCCATCCGGGACACCTCGGGGACCAGCTTCGCCCCCTCGGGAGTCGACGTGATGGCCCAGGCCTCGTCCAGGAAGATCGCTTTGGGCAGGGTGCGGTCGATGCCGTTCAGCAGCTTGCGGGCGAATTGCGACACGAGGTAGAGCAGCGCGACCGACAGACGCTGCTCATAGGAGTAATCGTCGCGGCTGATGGCGGTGTCCGGCAGGGTGAGCCCGGCCAGCGTGAACACGGTGGTCCAGCCCTCCGCTTCGATCTGCTGCCCGACCGATGGCGCGAAGCACAGCCTGGCCAGCCGCATCTCGGAGATCGACCGCATGACCGCGCCGGTGTTCTTCCAGGCCGGATCCTCGGACTCCTCCAGGTAGCGGACGACCTTGCCCAGGCTGGGCCGGTCGCCGCCGGCCACCGCGCCGACCGCCTGGATCATGGCGCTCTCCCGCTCCTCGCTCATCCGCGGGAGCAGCAGGCGCAGCGTCTCGGTGGCCATCGTGCGTTTCTCGGCCAGGTCGACGCCGAACGAGAACGGATCGAGCAGCCCGGGTGCGGCCGCGCCCAGCGGCAGCACCCTTGCCTTCCTCCCCTGCAATTTGAGGTACTCCACCAGCGATTCCGCGTCGCCCTTCGGGTCGATCACCGCGACGGTCGCGCCGCGCAGGGCAAGCTGGTAGATGAGCAGCAGGGCGAGCGTGGTCTTACCGCCGCCGGGCTCGCCGGTGATGGCGATCGCGGTCGGCCGGTTCCGCGCCGCGGCGAGCAGCGGGTCGAAGTGCACGATCGACCGGGCCCGGCCCAGCGTCTCGCCGACGTACGGGCCGATCCAGCCCGCGCCATTGTCGATCCGGTCGCCGAGTTCCACGGTCGCCGTCGGCATCCCGCCCGCGATTGTGTACAGCGGCTGACGCTGCACGTACGACGTCAGCCTTATCCGGTCGCCCGGCAGCGATTCGCACAGCAGCGAGAACTGGTCGCCGGTCGAGTTGACGACGTCAATTCCGATGTCCCGGAAATGCTCCACGACCGCTTCCACCCGGCGGATGCACAGCTCCTTTGTCGGGGCGGTCACTGCCAGCCGATGCCAGCCATAGACGAACGGCAGCCGCTCCTTTGTGATGCCGTGCTCGAGCATTCGCGCGGCCGCTATCTGCTCCGCCAGCGCGATGGGCGCCTCGGCCCCCGCCTCGCGAATATGGGCGTCCATGTCCCGGGCGTGCGCGAGCCTACGGCTCACGTCTTTGCTCGCCTTCGCCGGCGGGATCAGCTTCATCCGCGAACTGATCTCGACCGGGAACGGCAACGAGTCCGCGAAATGCAGCCACGGCTCCCCGTCCGGGAATGACATCACGTCCGGGAAGCGGGCGAACGACACAAACGCCGCGTACGACTCACCGGTCATGTCTTCCAGGCGCAGGACGGTCCGGCCGTTGTGCACCTGGCCTTCGTACAGTGCCTCGATTTCCCCGGCGCCCCATTTCCGCCGCTTGGTCGATGACGGCGGCGGCTCCCCCGCCGACCCTTTCAGGCTGTGCTTAACCAGCCACGCGATCTCCCCCGCGCTCGCATGCCGGGCAGCCAAAGCACTTGCCGAAAGGGCGCGCCCCAGCCGTTCGGAGATCTCTGTCCATTTTGAAATCTCGGCGGTGCTGACAGCTTCATCACCCAACCCCAGCCGGGGCTCGGTGAGCCGGTACAGCGAGATGAACTGGCTCAGCACACCGCCGGAGAGCTGAGCGCGCATGCCACGCTGCCCCAGGCGGACACCGAGGTAGACCTCCTTGCACCAGAAGTCCTTCGTCCAGACGTGCTGGTAGGACTGCTCCAGGTAGGGACGCCAGCCGGGGCCGCCGTCCGATGTCGCGTCGAGGCCGGTCGCCCACGCGTGCGCCGGGTAGGCGCGGTGCGCGATGCGCAGGTGCACCTCGGCGTCCTGCATCCGGATCGCGGCTAGCGCGACGGTCAGGTTGGTCGCGAGCGCCTCGCGCTCCTCGCCGGTGGTGAACTCATACGACACCGTGGGCACGCGGTAGTACGCCCATGCATGCGTGTCGGACAACAGGATCCGGTCGTCGAAGTACCGGATGCCCAGTCTGGCCTTGGCCTTCGTGCTCACCGGGACTCCTTCGGCACTGCTTGAATGGGCGCTTGCGGTGACGCGCCTGATTGCGGCGCGGGCGCGGCCATGCCCGCGATGACCACGCCGGCCAGCGCCGTGTAGGCCAGCCGGGTCTGCGCAGCCTGCGGGACCTGCGGGTTTTTCGGCGGGACGGTGAGCCGCTCGTCCCACGGGACGCGTACGATCGCGCGGCATCGGCCCCTGGCCACCGACTCGGCACGCAGCACGTCGCTCATGGCCTCCTTGGTGACGCCGTTCAGCACGGTGACGGCGCGAGCCGACAGGTCGCCGTGGCCGTGCGCGTCGAGCCACTGCTGGGTGTTGGCCAGCGAAGTCCCCGCCTCCGGCGTCGGCGGGACGACAAGGACCAGCTGGTCGGCCAGGTTGAGCACACGGGTCAGCGCCGCCGGTACGGGGTCGACGATGGCCAGCGGGTACTGCGCGGCGAGTTCTTGGTAATCAGGATTCTGGCCGGTGGCGATGATGTCGAGATGGCCGCCCGAGACCCTCGTGCCGGGCGCCGCTGAGGTAGCGGTCCCCGAGTTGGCGGCACCGAGGTCGAGCGCGGCGACCGGGTGGTTGCGCAGCGAGGCGAGCATGCGGGCGATCATCAGCGTGGTGACGGTCTGCCCGGCACCGCCATGGCAGCCGAGGATGACGACGCATCGCGGGCCGGGCAGCGGCAGCCGCGCGCGGTCGCGGTCCAGGCTCTCCATATCCCGCTTGCCAGGTCCCTGGCCGCCCGCGACCACTTTAACCCGGCGGCGCCAGCTCAGGTCACGCCGGGAACTGGGAGCGCTGAGCGCACGCTCAATGGAAGGCATCGGGCGTTCGTTGTCCAGGTCCACGATCCTCGGCGGGCGGGGCGGAGACGTCGGCGTCGGCCGCGGTGTCGTCGCGGGCGGCGGTGTCGTCGCGGGCCGGCGGGGGGCGGCGGCGCGCGCCAGCGGCAGCTCGGCGCCGGCGTACCACTGGGCCGCGTTCTCAGGAGCGTCGTGCGAGACCTCCAGCGCTCGCGCGAAGTCCGGCTCGCTCGGCCTGGTGGCCTCGGGGAGGCTTCGGCCGGCGGGTTCGACTGCAGGCGGCGGCGTGGGAATGGGCTCGGGCTCGGGGTCCTCGGGAGCGGGTGCATCGGGAGCGGACTCGGGCGCATCGGGAGCGGGCCCGGGCGTGACAAGAGCTGGTACGGGTGTGACGGGAGCCGGCGCGGGCTCCGGCATCGACGGCGTGGGCGGCGTGGGCGGCGTGGGCGGCGCCGCGGGGGCGGGCTCTTGCGCGGCGGGAGCCGGATCGGGCGCGGCGGGAGCCGGAGCGGGCGCGGTGCTCGATTGGCCTGGGTCTCCGGCCGCCGCCGCCGGTGGAGCCAGCGGCAGGATCGGCGCGGGCCGCGGCAACCAGCCTCCGATGACCGGCCTTGCCGCGGTGGCGGGCCAGCGGCCCTGATCGGGCCTTGACCGGGGAGTCCAGACGTCGTCGAGGCTCCTGGCCGGAGTCGCCTGCCCATCCTCCGGGGACGCCGATGCCGGTGCTACCTCGGATGCCACATCGGAAACGGGCACGGCGGGCGGCTTGTCCGCTGGCTCGCGGGCTTCGACGTCGGGCCACGGACGCGGCCGCCGGTTGCCGTCCGCGGGATCGGCCGGAGTCCGCTCCGGTGCCGACGGCCAGGGCTGAGCTTGCTGGAACCGTATTGTCGGCATGACCCGCACCGGCCGCGCCGCGGATGCGGGCGTCGCCGGAGCAGCGGCGGCAGACGCGGTCGGTATGGGCGGGTTGGGCGCGGCTAGGGCGGGCGGGGGCGTGACGTGAGCGGGAGCGACCGACGAGGTCATCCGCATTGGCGTGGCACTGGGTGCGGGCGGGCTCTGCCTCGACGGCGTGTGCCCGGACGGCGTGTGCCCGGACCCGGGCGGCATGTGCCCGGGCGGCCGCATCTCCGCTCCTGGCGGCACGACGACGTGTGGTCGGCCCGGCGTCGCCGGAACCCGCTGCGGCGCGGCGTGCTGAGCGGCATCTGGGGCCCGCTGGGCGACGTGCGGAGTGGCGATCCGGCCATGCTCTGCCGCCGAGACCGCGATCGAGGGCCGGACATGCGGCGGCCCTACCTGCTGCGCCTTTCGCCGACCGCGCTTGCCGGCCTTCGCGACTTTGGCGCCCTGAGTGGTTTTGGCGGTCTTAGCGGTCTTAGCCGCCTTGGCGGCTTTCCGGCGAGCCTTCGGCGGATCCCTGTGCCATACCCGGATCAACACGATGATGTCGTCTTTTTCGCTACTGGGAGCCATCCGGCACCAAGCCCGCGGTTCGGCCAGGTACCGCATTTGGGATCCGATCAACTCGGGTAGTCTTTTGCTTTCAATAACGGGCCGCGTGGTAAGCCACGTCAGCACTCCGGGCGGCAATACGTAAAGCCATACCAAGTTATGATCAAAAGGCAGTCCAACCGCGACAAGAAATACCACGTACGGCACCGTAATGCCGGTAAAGACCGCAATCCAGGTAATGGGCAGCGGGGCTGGCAGGCGAAAATCGTACAGTTTGTATAGTCGCTTCTCGATACGCCATATATTGGTATATGTGGGAAGATCCACTGCTTTGGACCCTTTCGACCAGGACGGAGAATCAGTGGACTCCCAGCGCCTTTGCTATACCAGTAGCGAGGGACTGCACGATGTCCGGCGTATAGAACACAACACCGATGGCCACCGCAAGCACCAGAAACTGGACGAACCGGGTGATTTCCCGGGTGAACAGGAAGAAGATGGCGACGATCCCCACGATGCCGAGGAACAGCGGCCCGAACAGTCCCTGAAGGTAGGTGACCAGGTTCTGCGTGCTGAGCGCGACGGGGCCCATCGCAGCAGCGAAGTGAGACATAAGTTGTCCCTCCCGGGATTTGTTGACCTTTTTACGGCTCGCCGAGCCCCTGCGGCACCGGGCCTGGCATGCCACCGGCGACTGGCCGCCGGCCACGGATCCTCTCGCCACGGGTCATCCGGCCGAGCCCGTTCGGGGTCGCCACCAGACCCGATGACCGCGACCTGGGGGCATGAGGGCATGACGGTGCCAGCCATCACTGACCAGGTCATTGGCCTCCCACCGCCTCAGTCGACGCACTGATTCCTTTTACGTACCATTTGCCGCTTTGAAGGTCGACGACCGACACGCCGTAAGTCATGGTGAGTTTCGCGGTCGTCGGGTTTCCTTGGTTTAGGACCTGCCAAACGACGGTCACGGTTATGTGCCGGGTCGAACCACCGCGCGGAACCACAAGGCCGGTGATGGAGTCAAACGCTACACCGCCCCCCAGACCGGTCAGCGACGTGCCGGGAACAAGGAATCGGTTAAGGGCGGCAGCGTCACCGTTAGCGTAAGCCTGAAAAAACGCTGGAAGTTGATTCATCAACACGGCCTGAGTGGCCGGGTCCGAACTCACCGTGGCAGGGGATGGCGGGGAAATTACGGGCGGGGCGGATAGCCACGCGGGCTGGCCTGTGACCAGCACGCTTCCGCCCGACACATAGACGGGCACGCCCAGCTCCATGAGCTGCCCGCTGACCATGGCGAGCACGTTCACCACCGCGTGCTGCGCATCTTGCACGGCTATGCCGGCGACCTGCTCCGACTGGAGGTGCGCCTGACCGGATCCGTTCCAGCCGAGGTCCGGGTTGGCGGTGGCGACGGCAGCGGGCACGAAGCCGGCCAGCTGCTGCTCGCGCTGGGCCTGCGTCTGGGGATTGAAGTTCAGGTACACCTGCCCGAAGTCGAGCGCGTACGCCTCGGCCAAGGTGACCGGGAACTGGCTCGACGCCGCCGCAGGCGACGGGTTGGCGGCGGTGGTCGCCGGGCTGTTGTTCAGCGCGATCGCGGTGATGCCGCGATACGTGATGACGATCAGAGCCGCCCACAGAATCGCCCGCAATGGCCAGATCAGCCACCGGCCGCCCGCGCCCGCCCAGGACCGCTTCGCGGACAGCTCATAGATCCGCAGATCGGCTTCCGCGTGGCGGGCTCTTGGGCTTGCCGGCCCACGATGCCGCGCCGTTCCTGTAGTGTAGGCGGACGACCACGTTCTGTCGCCAAAGTTCGGCATACGAACCATCCGCACCTCCGCACGATTCCGCACCCGGAGATCCGAGGTGCGGCCCGTCCCTTCGCGCCGGTCTCGTGGTCCATTGTGCGACATAAGACCTCGGTGAGCGACCTGTTACAGGCAATCACCTGGACATTCGCACGGACAAAGTGACCTGCACCCTGATATACGTGGCGGACGCGCCCGGGGTTCGGATTAATTCATTACGCATTTCTTTCGTGAACTGCCCCCAGCGCAGCGCTAACGTATTGTCCGATATGCCCTATATATGACAAATTGCCTGGTCAGGCTGCTGCTGCCGCCCCCTACCTCCTCCGTGGAAGCAAAGAGCCCCTCGGAAGAAAAGGCGCCGTAAACCAGCGCCCAATCCTCCACAAGGCCCTTTTCATCCACATCTCCACGCGGACAAATAGGGCATGTCCCGAAATGTCGGTTAAGCCGACGGGGGCGATAAGCGCGACGGGCATGGGAGTGGACTGGGACGGGCGGGACGGGCAGGACCGGCACGACGGCGGGACAGGCGAACCAGTGCGACCGGGACGGGCGGGACCAGCGGGACCGGGACGGGCGGGACCAGCGGGACCGGCAGGACGGCGGGACAGCGTCAGCGGTTTGAATTCGGATCCTGTTCGGATGGATGTGGCAGTCACCCGGTTATAACCGGGTGACTGCCACATCCATCCGGTCGCGGTCCCGGTGCGCCCTGATGCAGGAGGGATGAGAGTGGCGACATGTGTACCTGAGCTCCCTGCGCCAGGGCCTGCCGGGCCGGTACAAGCCCACGACACTTGGTGACTGGCCACCGGTGCCCCCTCTCGAGACGCCGTACGGCGTGTCAATGACGCCACACCTGGCACAGGAGTCTCGCTCGGCACCTATTTACGTATCAGCTACGGTCTCTCATGCGACCGTTAGGGCTACAGTTGTATCGCTACGGACGTCTTTGTATGGCGGACCGCCCCGCAAACCGGCACATACCGGACGCGGAAGCGGCTCTCCGCCACACGAACAGTTGTAGCGTTACCAGTGGTGCTTGTGCTATCAGTGGTGTCGGCGGGCTCCGGGCTGCGACGTTACCAGTGGTGCCAGAGTGGCACGAGGGCGGGGATGCGAGCAGGTCAGACCTGGGTCTCCATCCGCCTCCGTTCTAAGTGAACCTAGGTCCCGGGGGCTAGACGTTGAAGCGGAACTCGACTACGTCGCCGTCTTGCATCACGTAGTCCTTGCCCTCGATGCGGGCCTTGCCCGCCGCGCGGGCGGCGGCTACCGAACCGGCGGCGATCAGGTCGTCGTAGGAGATGACCTCGGCCTTGATGAAGCCGCGCTGGAAGTCGGTATGGATCACGCCGGCCGCCTCCGGCGCCGTGGCTCCGGCTTTGATCTCCCAGGCGCGGCTCTCCTTCGGCCCGGCGGTGAGGAACGTCTGCAGGCCGAGCGCGCGGAAGCCGGCGCGGGCAAGCTGGGCCAGGCCGGGTTCGCCAAGGCCGGCTTCGGCCAGCAGTTCGGCCGCGTCGTCCTCGTCCAGCTCGACGAGCTCGGCCTCGGTCTTCGCGTCGAGGAAGATCACCTCGGCGGGAGCGACGAGTTCGGACAGCCGCTTGCGCAGGGCCTCGTCTCCCAGCTCGGCCAGGTCCATGTTGAAGACGTACAGGAACGGCTTGGCGGTCAGCAGCTGAAGCTCGCGTACGGCGGCCAGGTCCGCGGCGGTGAAACCGCTCGTCCCAGAGGAGGCGGCGGCGGCCGACAAGGTAATGCCCTGGTCCAGTGCCTCCTGCGCGGCGGCCGCCGACCTGGCCACCTGGGCGCGCTGCGGATCCTTCGCGAACTTGGTCTCCTTGGTCAGCCGGGGCAGCGCCTTCTCGACCGTCTGGAGGTCGGCGAGGATCAGCTCGGTGACCACCGTCTCGATGTCACGTTCCGGCGACACGTCGCCGTCGACGTGGGTGACATCCGGGTCCGTGAACACCCGGACCACCTGGCAGATCGCGTCGGTCTCGCGGATGTGCGCGAGGAACTGGTTACCGAGGCCCTGACCCTGCGATGCGCCGCGGACCAGGCCGGCGATATCGGTGAACCGCACGCTGGCCGGGATGATCTTGGCGCTGTCGTAGAGCTTGGCCAGCTCGGCCAGGCGAGGGTCGGGAACGCCGACGACGCCGACGTTCGGCTCGATGGTCGCGAACGGGTAGTTGGACGCGAGCGCCCCAGCCCGGGTCAGCGCGTTGAACAAGGTGGACTTGCCGACGTTGGGGAGGCCGACAATGCCGATGGACAGGCTCACCCCGAGAGTTTAGGCGAACTCAGCGGCCGGGCTGTCGATTCGGGGTGGTGCCGTTCGACTACGGGGAAAGACCCTCACGACGAGAGGCGATACCGATGAAGTACATGATCCTGCTCTACGGTCCCGAGCTGCCAGAACAGGGGACGGCGGAAGCGCGGAAGCTGATCGATGACTGGACCGTGGCGAAGCAGGCAATGGACGACGCGGGCGTGCTGATCGACTGCGCCCCGCTCCAGCCGGTCACGGCGTCCACCACCGTCCAGGTTCGCGACGGCGAGACCCTGCTCACTGACGGCCCGGCGGCCGAGATCAAGGAGCACTTCGGCGGGTTCACGCTGATCCAATGCGGCGATCTGGACGAGGCACTGAAGTGGGCGGCGACCCTGCCGACGGCGCATGACGGCCGGGTCGAGGTGCGGCCGGTCATTCCGACCTGAACCGGTAATCCCCGATATGAGCGACGACTACAGCGACGTGTTCCAGGACTGCTGGTGGGGTGCGGTGGCCACCCTCACCCGGATGTTCGGCGACCTGGGAGCAGCCGAGGACGCCGTTCAGGAAGCATGCGCGCTCGCGGTGGAGAAATGGCCGGCAACGGGGGTGCCGGCCAACCCGCGGGCATGGCTGACCGGGACGGCGCGGCACAAGGCGCTGGACCGGCTGAGACGGGAAGCGGGACGGGCGGAGAAGGAGGCGGCCGCGATGCGAGAGCTGAGCCGGCCGGAGGACGCGGGAGACGACGACGAGCTGGCGCTCGCCAGCGCCGAATTGGCCTGGGCCTCCGGCCACGGCGCCGACGACGAACTGGCGCTCGTCAGTGCCGACGACGAGCTGGCGCTCGTCAGTGCTGACGACGAGCTGGCGCTCGTCTTCATGTGCTGTCACCCCGCGCTGGATCCGGCGGTCCGGGTGGCGCTGACACTACGGTGCGTGTGCGGGCTGGCCACGGCCGAGATCGCCGCCGCGTTCGTGGCGCCGGAGGCCACGATCGCGCAGCGGCTGGTCCGGGCCAAGCGAAAGATCAAGCAGGCCGGGATCGCCTTCAGCGTGCCGGCTCGCGACGACCTTCCCGGACGGCTCGGCGTGGTGCTACGAGTGATCTACCTGGTGTTCACCGCCGGGCACCGGGCCGCGCACGGCTCGGTGCTGGTCCGCGGCGACCTCTGTGATCAGGCGATCCGGCTGGCCCGCGGGCTCACCGTCCTGCTGCCCGATGAGCCGGAGGTGACCGGGCTGCTCGCCCTGCTCCTGCTCACCGACGCGCGCCGGGCGGCCCGGGTGGATCCGGCCGGGGACCTCGTGCTGCTGGCGGATCAGGATCGCGGCAAGTGGGATCACGCCAAGATCCGCGAGGGCGAGGCGCTGCTGCAGCGCGCGCTGCTGGCCGGGCGCCCTGGCGCGTATCAGCTGCATGCCGCGATTGCGGCGTGTCATTCGTGCGATGAGACCACCGACTGGCACGAAGTGGCCGCCCTGTACGGTCAGCTCGTCCGCTACGAGCCCACGGCGGTGGTACAGGCCAACCGGGCGGTGGCGGTCGCGATGGCCGACGGGCCCGCCGCGGGACTGGCCATCCTCGAGTCGGACGAGCTGAGCACACGGCTGGCGAACTGGCCGCAATTCCACATCGCCCGGGGCGAACTGCTGCGGCGACTTGGCCGGGACGCCGATTCGGCGGACGCGTACCGGACCGCGCTGCGGCTCGAGCCGCCCGGGCCCGAGCAGGCCTTCATCCAGCGGCAGATCAAGGACCTCGGCGGGTAATGGCGTGGCGGCGTGTCGGTCCAGAGGTTCCTGCGGCGGATGCGCCAATACTGGACGTATGAACCTGCTCGCCGGACTCCTGATCGGGATCGTCATCGGCTGCGTGATCGGGTACTTGCTGGCCAAGTCCCGTCTCGCGGGGGCAGGCGAGCGTGCCCGTGCCGCGGAGGAAAAGGTGGCGCTGATCGAGGGCCAGCTCGCCGAGCGATTCGAGGCGTTGTCGGCGCGGGCGCTGGACGCCAGCACCGCGCGGTTCCTCGATGTCGCCGAGGGCCGCCTGGAAAACAGGCGCGCGGCGGTGCAGAACCTGGTCGAGCCGCTGAAGGAAACCCTGGCGCGGGTGGAGGCACAGCTACGGGAATCCGACGAGGCCAGGACCAGGTCGCACGCGGCGCTGGCCGAGCAGGTGCATCTGGCCCGCGGCGTTTCCGAGCAACTGCGCGATCAGACCCAGGCGCTGGTAACCGCGCTGCGCCGCCCCGAGGCCAGGGGCCGGTGGGGCGAGATGCAGCTGCGTCGCGTCGTCGAACTCGCCGGGATGAGCGCGCGCTGCGACTTCGACGAGCAGGTCAGCATGGCTTCTCCCGACGGCTCGGTGATGCGGCCGGACATGGTCGTGCATCTGGCCGGAGGCAAGAACATCGTGGTCGACTCCAAGGTGTCGCTGGCGGCATATCTGGAGGCGGCCGAGGCCGGCGATCACGCGGTAAAGTCCGCGCGGCTGGACGCGCACGCGCGACACCTTCGCGACCATGTGGACGGGCTGGCCGGAAAGGCCTACTGGGCCGCGCTCAGCCCCTCGCCGGAATTCGTGATCTTGTTCATCCCGGGCGAGGCTTTCCTCGCTCCGGCCCTGGAGCGCGACCCCGGTTTGCTGGAGTACGCGCTGGCCCGGCGGGTTCATATCGCGACGCCCACCACGCTGGTCACCATGCTGCGCACCGCGCAGTACGCGTGGCAGCAAGCCGCGCTGTCCGATCACGCCCGTACCGTGTTCGACCTCGGCCGGGAGCTGTATGACCGGCTATCCGGACTCGGACGCCATATGGATCGGCTCGGTCGCACGCTGACTTCGGCGGTGACCGCGTACAACCAGACGGTCGGGTCACTGGAGAGCCGGGTGCTGGTGAGCGCGCGGCGGCTGAACGAGCTCGGCGTGGTGGACGCCGAGCTACCCACGCCGGGTGTGGTGGAGGACCAGGCCCGGGCCCTGACCGCGCCAGAGCTGGCGGCTGGGGACGAGCTCGCTTCCCTCAGGTAAAGCCCGGTAGCGCCACACTGTATTTGCACGACTACACTGTGTGGCCGTCATGGATACCCGGAGGCAGCCCGCCGGCCGTACCCAGCTCACCGCGCGCGGTGCGGTGCTGGGCCTGTTCGTCGCGTGCTTTGTGGCCATACTGCTCGCCAACTGGACCGGCTGGACCGCGCTGGCCGACCTGGCCTTCGTCGCGGCAGGCGGCGCGGCGGCCCGGCACAGCAAGCGGGGCGCGCTCCTCGCGGTGGCGGTGAGCCCGCCAGCGATCTTCCTCGCCGCCAGCGTGTGCGCCGAGTCGCTCACCACGTCGGGCAACCTGGCCACGCTGACCAGGATCCTCGTCACGCTCGGCACCTCGGCGCCATGGCTGTTCCTCGGCACCGCGCTCGTCCTCGTCGTAGCGCTGTACCGCGGAACGATCCGCTAGCGTCCCGCGCGCAGCTCCCGGGGCGGAGCGAACGACACGCGCTCCTCGACCGCCTCGACTTCCTCCACGGCGCCGAAGCCATTTTCCGCGAGCACTGAGAGCACATCAGCGACCAGGTTCTCGGGTACCGAAGCCCCGCTGGTCACCCCGACCGTGCTGACCCCGTCCAGCCAGCCCGGGTCGATCTCGCTGGCGTCGTCCACCAGGTAAGCGGCCGCCGCGCCCGCATCCCTGGCCACCTCGACGAGGCGGACCGAGTTGGAGGAGTTCGGCGATCCGACGACGAGCACCAGCTCAGCCTGCTTGGCGATCTGCTTCACCGCGGCCTGCCGGTTCTGCGTCGCGTAGCAGATATCGTCACTGGGCGGGTCGAGCAGCGCGGGGTACTTCGCGCGCAGCGCCTGAACCGTCTCGATGGTCTCATCCACCGACAGCGTGGTCTGCGACAGCCACACCACCCGGCTCGGGTCCCTGACCTGGACTCCGCCCACTCCCTCCGGCCCGTCGACGAGCTGGATCCGCTCCGGGGCCTCGCCGGCGGTCCCGACGACCTCTTCGTGTCCGGCGTGGCCGATCAGCAGGATGTCGTAGTCCTTGGTCGCGAAGCGCCGCGCTTCGCTGTGCACCTTGGTGACCAGCGGACAGGTCGCGTCGATGACCCGCAGCTCGCGGCGTTGCGCCTGCTCGCGAACCTCGGGCGCGATCCCGTGCGCGGAGAAGACGGTCACGGCGCCCGCCGGCACCTCGTCGAGCTCGGCGACGAAGACCGCGCCCCGTCTTTCCAGCTCGCTCACAACGTAGGTGTTGTGCACGATCTGCCTGCGCACGTAGACGGGAGCACCGTACCGCTCGAGCGCCGTCTCGACGGCTTGCACGGCCCGGTCCACCCCAGCGCAGTAGCCACGCGGCTTGGCGAGCAGGACCCGGCGGAGACTCTCAGCCATGTCTCCCATGGTAGGCGAGCGTGTCCGGTATCAGGGTGCATGGTGTGACAAGCGGATGTTGTTGCGGGTGCGGGGCGAAGGCGCGAAGATAGCCCGGCAGGGAACCAGCGCGATAGGAGAAGAGTGAGATGCGCGTCCCGCACGTCAGTGATCGGATCAAGGAAGCCCCCGCAGTGGCGCTCCGCGGCGTACTCGCCGGCGTAGGCCAGCTGCTTCTCGTAACCGACAAGCTGCGGAACAAGGCTCCGGCGGACGACGTCCCCCAGGCCCGCACCCCCGCCGCATCGGAAACCGTCCCGGAACCCGCGTCCTCGGCCGCGACAGCTACGGCGACCGCCGCACCCGAAGCCGCCGCGCCAGCCGAAGCCCCTGAGGCGTCCGTGGCCGCTGAGGTGACCGAGGCACCCGAGGCGGAAACACCCAAGCGGCGTGATCTCAACAAGACGGGAAACGTCCGCCTGATCGCCGAAACGGGGACCGAGCCGGACACACCGGCCGCGGAAGCGCCCGAGGCGACCGAGGCGACCGCCGACGAGCCCGCCGCGCTCCCGCTGGCCAACTACGACGAGCTCTCGGTCGCTTCGCTCCGGGCCCGGCTGCGGAACCTGACCGCGGCCCAGGTCACGGTGCTGGCCGAGTATGAGCGGTCGCACGCTGGCCGGCCGGAGGTCGTCACCATGTTCGAGCGCCGGATCGCCAAGCTCGAAGCAGGCGGCTAGGGTGCCAACGGTGCCTGCCCCGGCAGGCACCGTTGGGAGGGGGGAATTGTGGCGCTGGAGACGTCGGCGGAGCAGCCGGTGCCGGTCCGGACCGTGCTACAGCTCGTGGCGGGCTGGATCGGACGGCTGGGCCGGGTGTGGGTAGAGGGCCAGATCGCGGAGTGCAACCGCCGCGGCGGCACCGTGTACCTGACCGTGCGCGACCCGATCGCGGCCGTGTCGGTTCAGGTGGTGGCCACCCGGCCGGTTTACGACGCGAGCGCCCCGGTCGAGGGCGCCCGCGTCGTGGTGTGGGCCAAGCCCGACTTCAACGCCAGTCGTGGCTCCTTCATGCTCACCGCGCTGGAGATCCGCGCTGTCGGCGTAGGTGAGCTGCTGGCCAGGCTGGAAAGGCTGCGGCGCGAGCTGGCTGCCGAAGGGATCTTTTCCAACGAACGAAAACGCCTGCTTCCCTTCCTGCCTCGAGTCATCGGCCTGATCTGCGGACGTGAATCGGCCGCTCAACGAGACGTTCAGGAGAATGCGGGGCGGCGCTGGCCGGCCGTGCGGTTCCGGGTGGAGCAGGCCGCGGTGCAGGGCCCGTACGCGGTGCCGGAGATCACCGACGCGCTGCACCGGCTGGACGCCGATCCCGACGTGGACGTGATCGTCATCGCCCGCGGCGGCGGATCCATCGAAGACCTGCTGCCGTTCTCCGATGAGTCGCTGATCCGGGCCGTCGCGGCGTGCCGTACTCCGGTGGTGAGCGCGATCGGGCATGAGCAGGACACGCCGCTGCTCGACTTCGTGGCGGACGTACGGGCGTCGACACCGACCGACGCGGCCAAGCGGGTGGTGCCGGATGTCGCCGAGCAGTTCGCGCTGATCGGCCAGCTCCGCGACCGCGCACGCCGGTGCGTGACCGGATGGCTGGACCGGGAGATCGCCTGGCTCTCGTCGACCCGGTCACGGCCCGCGCTGGCCGACCCGGTCCGGGAGATAGAGCGCCAGTCCGAACAGGTGGCTGGCCTGCTGGAGCGGACCCGGGTGTCGCTGGACGCCAGCCTGAGGCGGGGCACCGACGACCTCGCCCATGTCCGGGCCCGGCTGCTCGCGCTGTCCCCCGCGTCGACGCTGCGCCGCGGCTACGCGGTCGTGCAGCACGCCGATGATGGCGTGGTGCGCAGCGCGGCCGAGGTCAGGCCGGGGGAAGACCTGACCGTGCGGTTCGCGACGGACCAGCTGGCCGTGACGGTTCGTGACAGATAGTGTTGCTGACGTGGCGGACGAGTCGCTCTCGTATGAGCAAGCCCGGGACAAGCTCACCGCGGTGGTCAAGCGCCTCGAAGCCGGCGGGCTGACCCTGGAGGAATCTCTCAAGCTGTGGGAACGCGGCGAGGAGCTGGCCACCATCTGCGAGGAGTGGCTGGACGGCGCCCGGGCCCGCCTGGCTGCCGCCATGGCCAAGCGCCGTGCCGCCGACTCCGACTCCGACGGCCAGGCTGACGCGCCCTTCTGAGCCACGTTTGGGTAGCCGCTGACCGGGCAGTTTCTGCTCAGCGGCAGGTGGTGAGCGCAGATGAATCCTGTTGAGCGGACCGTCCGGCGGATCGATGCCTTTCAGCAAAGGCATACACCAACAGCGTTCATCTTCGGGGTCGTCAAGAAGTACGGCGACGACAACGGCGGCGTGCTGGCCTCGAACCTCGCCTATTCCGGCTTCATCTCCCTGTTCCCGCTGCTGCTGATACTGATAACGATCCTCGGACTGGTCGCCTCGGCCGATCCGGCGGTGAAGACCGACGTGATCAACGCCGTATCCGACCAGGTGCCCATCATCGGGCACACGCTGACCGAGAACGTCCACCAGCTTCAGCGCAACAGCGTGATCGGGCTGATCGTCGGCCTGCTCGGCCTGATCTGGGGCGCGACCGGCCTGGCCCAGGCCGGGCTGTTCACCATGGAACAGGTATGGAACGTGCCGGGTCCGGGCCGGCCCGGGTTCTTCCCCCGGCTGCTGCGGGCTCTGATATTCCTCGGCCTGCTCGGCATCGCCGTGATCGTGACCACGTTGCTGGCCTCGCTCAACACCTACGGCCACAACAGCGCGTGGCTGGTGGCAGGGGCCGAGATCGTGGCCGGAGCGGCCAACGTGGGCATGTTCATCGCGGCGTTCCGCATCCTCACCCCGAAGGGCGTACCGACCCGCGCTCTGCTGCCCGGCGCCGCGATCGGCGGCATCGTGTACACGATGCTCCAGGTGCTCGGCACCTTCCTGGTGCATCACTTCCTGCACAGCGACTCCGCCTACGGCGTTTTCGGCACCGTGCTCGGTCTCATCGCCTGGATCTACCTGGCCGTCCAGATCACCGTGTACGCGGCGGAGATCAACGTGGTGCTGGCCCGGCAGCTCTGGCCGCGCTCAATCGTGCAGCCGCCGCTCACCGACGCGGACCGGCACAGCCTGGCGTTGCAGGCGCTGCAGAACCAGCGCCGGAACGAGCAGCAGGTCGAGGTGAAGTTCACCGGCGCTGACGCTGACTCTGACCAGGACGGCCCGGTGCCGCCCAAGCCGCCGCGAACACCCGACGAAGTCAAGCCGCCCGCGCGCTCCTAGTATCGACCCATGGAGCAGCAACCACACGAGCCTGCCACGCACGCCCCCGACCGGAACCTCGCCCTCGAGCTGACCCGGGTGACCGAAGCCGCCGCCATGGCCGCGGCCCGCTGGGTCGGCCGGGGCGACAAGAACGGGGCGGACGGCGCCGCTGTGAACGCGATGCGGATGCTGATCAACTCGGTGTCCATGCGCGGCGTCGTGGTCATCGGCGAAGGCGAGAAGGACAACGCGCCGATGCTGTTCAACGGCGAGGAAGTCGGTGACGGCACCGGAGCGGCCTGCGACGTGGCGGTGGACCCGATCGACGGCACCCGGCTGTGCGCCAACGGCATGCCGAACGCGATCGCCGTGCTGGCCGTGGCCGAGCGGGGCTCGATGTACGATCCCTCGGCCGTGTTCTACATGTCCAAGCTGGCTACCGGACCGGCCGCGGCCAACGTGGTGGATATCACCGCTTCTCCGGCGGCCAATGTCGCGGCGGTGGCCAAGGCCAAGGCGTGCTCTCCGCAGGACGTCACCGTGGTGATCCTGGACCGGCCGCGGCACGCCGAGCTGATCTCCCAGGTGCGCGAGGCGGGGGCGAGGATCCACCTGATCACCGACGGGGACGTGGCCGGCGCCATCATGGCCGCCCGCGAGGGCACCGGTATCGACCTCCTGCTCGGCATCGGCGGCACACCGGAGGCCATCATCGCCGCCTGCGCGCTGAAGTGCCTGGGCGGTGTGATCCAGGTTCAGCTCGCCCCCCGCGACGAGGCCGAACGCCGCCGCGCGCTGGACGCCGGGCACGATCTGGGCCGGGTGCTGAACACCGACGACCTGGTGTCGTCGGACGATGTGTTCTTCGCCGCGACGGGAATCACCGACGGGGAGCTGATGGCGGGCGTGCACTACCGGTCCGGCGGCGCGACCACGCATTCGCTGGTGATGCGCTCCCGGTCCGGCACCATCCGCAGCATCAGCAGCGAACACCAGCTGTGGAAGCTCCGCGCCTACTCCTCGGTCGACTTCGGCTGAGGACAGCGTTAGCGACGCGGGAACAGCCGGAAGCGGCGCGGTCTGGGCGGCGTGCGTACCTCCAGCTTGCCGCCGAGTATCAGGCTGCGGACGTCGATGACCGGCGCTTCCGGCCCGGCGGTCGCGATGGCGGCGGCGCCGCCGGTGTTGCGGCCGAGCGCCCTGCGGCCAAGCAGCGCCCGGCCGGTCACCTCGACCCGGATCCCGTCCGGCACGATCAGCAGCACCTTGCCGACCACCACGGTGACGTTCACCGTGACGTGGCTGGCCTGCAACAGCGCTTCGGTGAAGTCGACCTCCACGGTGCCGCGGACGGCGGTCACCGTCACCGCCTCCGGCACCACCCACCGGCCGTCCCGGCGTGCCGAGGCGAAGATGCCCGCGATCGCCTGCCCGCCGTCCAGGCGCACCAGCGGCACCTCGGACAAATCGGCGGTAAGCCCCGCGAGTTCGCCGAGAGTTTTCGCTGAACAGGCAACCGACGCCCGTTCGTGGAATTCGTCTTGAGTAATTCTCCCGTCACCGACAGCATCGGCCAGCACCGCGAGTACCCGATCGCGGTCACTATCGGATGCCCGCAGGTCACGCGGTGCCTGCCGGGAGCTCATGTGCAAGACAGTACCCGTCCCGGCGTGCTACCCATTAGGGCATGACGGACATCGACATTGACACCAGCCAGGTCCGGCTGGTGCGGTTCCTGTACGCCGATCACGGGGGGATCATCCGCGGCAAGGCCGCGGGTTCCGACCAGCTGGTCCAGCGGATGGCCAGCGGCATCGGGCACACGGTCGCGATGATGGCGATGTCCATGCTCGACCATCTCCAGCCGGTGGAAGGCATGGGCCCGGTCGGCGAGGTCCGCATCGTGCCGGATCCGGCCACGTTCGTGGCCCTGCCGTACGCGCCAGGCGCCGGGGCGATGCTCGCCGACCTGGTGCTGCCGGACGGCACGCCGTGGGACGCCTGCCCGCGGACGTTCCTCAAGCGGGCCGTCGCGGAACTGGCCGCCGAGGGCTACGGGATCCGGGCGGCCTTCGAGCCGGAGTTCACGGTGGGGCACCGCGAGTCCTCCCCCGCCGGGCCGGCCATCCCGGACCGGCTGATCCCGCTGGAAGACAGCCTGTGCTACTCCAGCACCGGCTTCCACCGCGCGCACGACTTCACCATGGAACTGGTCGGCGCGATGGAGGCGCAGGGCCTGACCGTCGAGCACTACTATCCGGAGCTCGGGCACGGGCAGCACGAGATGTCCATCCGGCACGCCGACGCGGTCCGGGCCGCCGACAATCATGTGCTGTACCGGGAGACCGTGCGCGGCGTCGCGTTCCGTCACGGGCTGTGGGCCAGCCTGGCACCCAAGCCGATCCCGGACCAGGCCGGCAACGGCTGCCATCTGCACGTGTCGCTGACCATGGCCGACGGGAACAGCGCGTTCACCGACCCATCCGACAATTACGGACTGTCGCAGGTCGGGTACCACTTCATCGGCGGGGTACTCGCGCACCTGCCCGCCCTGGTGGCGCTGACCTGCGGCAGCGTGAACAGCTACCGGCGGCTCGCGCCGCAGATGTGGAGCAGCGCGTATACCTGCTACGGGATGGACAACCGCGAAGCGGCCGTGCGGATCTGCTCGCCGCTGCGCGGCGATCCGGCGTCGTCGGTCAACCTGGAGCTGAAGCCGTCGGACTCCAGCGGGAACCCGTACCTGGCCCTGGGCGCGCTCATCCACGCCGGACTGGACGGCATCCGGGGCAAGATCGACCCCGGCGAGGCGCTCAACATCGACCCGGCTCTGCTGTCGGACGCCGAACGCACACGGCTGGGCGCGCACCGGCTGCCCGCCTCGCTCAGTGCCGCGCTGGACGCGCTGGTCGTCGACGACGTGCTGATGAACGCGCTGGGGCCGCTGCGGTCGGCCGCGTACCTGGCCGTGAAGCGGTCCGAGGCGGCCCACTTCGCCCAGTCCACCGACCCCTATTACGAGTGCTTCCACCACTTCACGAAGCTTTAAAGCCGGACCGGCGGCGGATGAATGTGGCAACCACCCGGTTACAACCGGGTCGCTGTCACATCCATCCGCCCGGAAGGCCTCAGGAGCCGGGGGCGGAGCCCAGGCCGCCGTGCTGGCCGGTGCGGAAGATGGCCTCGGCCGGCTTGCCGATGACCGAGAGCGGCTTGGCGACGTCCTCAAGCGCCTTGCCTTCGGCGTCGACGGCGAAGAAGACCGCCACCAGGCCGCCGATGATCATCGCGCCGGCGCCGAGCAGGTAGCCCCAGTAGAGACTGTTCGGATCGTGGCCGTTGCCGATCAGGTGCCCGTACAGGTGTGAGCCCGCGAAGCCGAAGCACTGTGCGATGGCGAAGAACACCGCGATCGCCTTGGCCCGGACCTCGAGCGGGAACACCTCGCTCACCGTCAGGTATCCAGCGCTCGCGCCGGCCGAGGCGAAGAAGAAGATGACGCTCCAGCACAGCGTCTGCGTGGTCGCGTTCAGCGAACCGGCCTTGAACAGCTGGGCGGTGATGATCAGCAGCACGCCAGACAGCAGGTAGGTGAAGGAGATCATCTTCCGGCGGCCGATGGTGTCGAACAGCCGCCCGATGGTCAGCGGACCGGCCAGGTTCCCGACAGCGAACGCCATGAAGTAGTACGGGGTGTTCCCGGTCCTGACGTGGAAGAAGAACTCCAGCACCAGCCCGTAGGTGAAGAAGATCGCGTTGTACAGGAACGACTGGGTGATCATCAGCGCGGCGCCGAGCACGGAGCGGCTCGGATAATACCGGAACAGCGTTCTCAGCAGGGCTAGGTAGCCGATGTTCTCGGTAGGCCGGATCTCCAGTTCCTGGCCACGGTCCACTGGTGGGAGGTTGCCCTTGCTGGCGGCGACGTCCTCCTCGATCTCCCTGATCGAGCCCTCGGCCTCGGCCGCGTGGCCGTGCATGATCTGCCATCGCGGGCTTTCCGGCAGGTTCCGCCGGACATAGATGATGACCAGCGCGAGCACCGGGCCGACCAGATAGGCGACCCGCCAGCCGAGCTTGGTCTCGATGTGGTTGATGGCGATCAGCGTGACGATCGTGCCGAGGAAGGCGCCGGCCCAGTAGGTGCCGTTGACGGCCAGGTCCACCCGGCCGCGGTATCGCGCCGGGATCATCTCATCGATCGCGGAGTTGATCGCCGCGTATTCGCCGCCGATGCCCGAGCCAGCCAGGACCCGGGTGGCGTACAGGAAGATGAACCACTTCCCGCCGGCCGGCGTGGCCGCCGTCAGCCCGCTGCCGATCAGGTAGACAGCGAGCGTGATCATGAACAGGTTGCGGCGGCCGAGCTTGTCGGACAACTGCCCGAAGAACAGGGCCCCGATGACCTGTCCGATCAGGTACCAGGTGGCGATGTCGGCGACCGCGCCCGCGGACATGTTCAGCGTGCCCTTGAGCGTCAGATCGGGTCCGACGTTGCTGGCAATGGTGATCTCCAGCCCGTCAAGCACCCAGGCGACGCCGAGCGCCACCACCATCCGGGTATGGAATCTGGACCATGGCAACCGGTCGATCCGTGCGGGGATAAGGCTCCGGATCGCGCCGCTGTCGGTCGCGGTCTGTGGCGCTGCCCTCATGGGCGCCTCCTCTGCCACGCTGCAAGGGACACGTGGCTGACTGGCTACCCGGGCTTGGGCACTTATAACCAGGCATTTCCCGAACGGAGCGGGACCGCAAACGATTGACAAAATACTTGTAGAAGTGGCGGCGGCGCCGCTGCTGAGCCGGACGCGGACGGGGGCACCGCGTGCTTAGCGAACATCGCGCGGACGGGGGCACCGCGCGGCGCGGCGCCGCCGCATATGGTTCAAGATACAAGAATGCTCAAACATGTACAAGTCGTGACCGGCATGACACTCAGAATTGCTTTCCCAGCAGGTGAGAAGGGCGACGGCGAGCGTGCCGAGCATAGCGCGCTAGTCCAAACATATGATTGATTACTACACGGAAACTTCTGTCCGGACGAACTTAACAGCGGGTCGACGTCCCAGCCAGTAGCTCCCGGGCCGGACCGCGGCACCGGGATGATCCACCGAGATCGATGGCGCCATCGGAAATCTCGATTTCCCCGCGAGCCGGCCACGACCCTGAGCGGACGGCGAGCCCGGCTAGGCTTGCGCGGAAGAACTACTGAGAGGGTTTCGAGTGGCGGAGTTCGCGTTCACCGAGTTGCTGCCGGCCGGACCGGATACGACCACTTACCGGCTGGTGAGCCGGGAGGGGGTGTCGAGCCACCGTTCGTTCGGTCGGAATTTCCTTGAAATAGACCCGCGGGCGATGACCCTCCTGACAGCCACTGCGATGCATGACATCGCCCACCTGCTGCGGCCTGCCCACCTCAGCCAGCTACGGTCCATCCTCACCGATCCCGAGGCGAGCCCGAATGACCGGTATGTGGCGCGTGACCTGCTGAAAAACGCGTGCATCGCGGCGGGCGGGGTGCTGCCGATGTGCCAGGACACCGGCACCGCGATCGTGATGGGCAAGCGCGGCCAGCACGTGCTGACCGACGGGCGTGACGAAGAGCACATCGCGCGGGGCGTGTATGACGCTTACACGACCCTGAACCTGCGGTACTCACAGCTCGCGCCGCTCACCATGTGGGAAGAGAAGAACACCGGCTCCAACCTGCCGGCCCAGATCGAGCTGTACGCCACTTCCGGCGAGGAGTACAAGTTCCTGTTCATGGCCAAGGGCGGCGGCTCGGCCAACAAGTCGTTCCTGTACCAGGAGACCAAGGCCGTGCTCAACCCGGCCCGGATGCTGGCGTTCCTGGAGGAGAAGATCCGCTCCCTGGGCACGGCCGCGTGCCCGCCGTACCACCTGGCCATCGTGATCGGTGGAACCAGCGCGGAGTACGCGCTCAAGACGGCCAAGTACGCGTCGGCGAAGTACCTCGACAGTCTGCCCCGTTCCGGGTCGGTGACGGGGCACGGGTTCCGGGATCTGGAACTCGAGGCGTCCGTGCTGGATATAACCCGAAAAATCGGGATCGGGGCGCAATTCGGCGGTAAGTACTTCTGCCACGACGTCCGGGTGGTGCGCCTGCCGCGGCACGGGGCCTCGTGCCCGGTGGCCATCGCGGTGTCCTGCTCGGCGGACCGGCAGGCGCTGGGGAAGATCACCGCTGAGGGCGTTTTCCTCGAGCAGCTCGAGACGGATCCGGCGCAGTACCTGCCAGATGTCGACGAGTCGGAGGCGTCGGCGGACGTCGTCGCGATCGACCTGAACCGGCCCATGGCGGAAATCCGGGCTTCGCTGTCGCGGTATCCCGTCCGCACGCGGGTGTCGCTGACCGGGCCGATGGTCGTCGCACGGGACATCGCGCATGCCAAGATCGCCGAACGGCTGGACGCGGGCGAGCCGATGCCTTCCTACCTGCGCGACCACCCGGTGTACTACGCGGGACCGGCCAAGACCCCGGCCGGCTACGCGTCGGGGTCGTTCGGGCCGACCACCGCGGGACGAATGGACTCCTACGTGGAGCGCTTCCAGCAGGCCGGCGGATCGCTGGTGATGCTGGCCAAGGGAAACCGGTCCGCTGCCGTGACCGCGGCCTGCCAGCGTCACGGCGGGTTCTATCTGGGCTCGATCGGCGGCGCGGCGGCGCGGCTGGCTTCGGAGTGCATCACGTCGGTGTCGGTGCTCGAATACCCCGAGCTGGGCATGGAAGCGGTGTGGAAGATCGAGGTGCGTGACTTCCCGGCGTTCATCGTGGTAGACGACAAGGGGAACGATTTTTACGGGGGTTCCTCCGGGCCGCTGCTGTCGATCGGATCGCGGCCGTGAGCCGTGACTGACAAGATACGCTACGGTGACACTTAATCAAGGCTTAGCAGCCCGCCAGGCATCTGACAGCGAACACCGTGTATGGTCCGGCTATGCACCCTTTGGCGGACACGGGACGGGTCATCGCCGGCCGCTACCGCCTAGAGGCGCCGGTCGGCCGGGGCGCCATGGGCGTCGTCTGGCGTGCCCGCGATCAGCTGCTGGACCGCGACGTGGCCGTCAAGGAAGTCCAGATCGCCGAGACGCTGACCGACGACGAGCGGGCCAACGCCTACGAGCGGACGCTGCGCGAGGCCAAGACCGCGGCACGGCTGTCCCATCCTGGCGTGGTGTCGGTGTACGACGTGGCCTCCGAGGAAGGCCGGCCGTGGATCGTCATGGAGCTCGTCCACGCCCGGTCGCTCGATCAGGTGCTCGCGTCCGACGGCCCCCTGCCGCCCCGGCAGACGGCGGAGATCGGGCGCCAGCTGCTGTCCGCGCTGTCGGTGGCGCACGGCGCCGGAGTGCTGCACCGTGATGTCAAGCCCTCCAACGTGCTGCTCAGTCCGGAGGGGCGGGCGGTGCTGACTGACTTCGGGATCGCGACCTTTCAGGGCGACCCGAAACTGACCCAGACCGGCATGGTCATGGGATCGCCGGGGTTCACCGCGCCCGAGCGGATCCGCGGCGGCGACGCGACACCCGCCTCGGATCTGTGGTCGCTGGGCGCGACGCTGTACGCGGCCGTCGAGGGACACGGCCCGTACGAGTCGCGCGGCGGGGCCATCACCACCATGTCCGCGATCATCAACGAGGACGCGCCGTCGGCGCCGGCCGCCGGCGCCCTCGGCCGGGTGATCGACGCGCTGCTGCGCCGGGAGCCGCTGGACCGGCCGGACGCCGTCACCGCGTCTCGGATGATTTCTGATGTTCTGCACCTGTTGCCCGATCGGCCGGCCGGGGCGCCCGGGTACGTGCCGACGGCGCTGTCCGCTTCGCGGCCGCCTTCGCCTGCGCCGCCGCCCTCGCCTGCGCCCTCGCCCTCGCCCTCGCCCTCGCCTGCGCCCTCGCCCTCAGCCTCGGCTGGGGCGGCTGGTGCCGCGGCGGCGGCGGGCGGGATGCTGGGGGTTTTTGGACCCGATGAGGCGTCGCTGGATATGCCGGCCGAGGCCCCGGGGGGAGCGTCGCCGGGCGGAGCCGCACTGGGCGGAGCCTCACCGGGCGGAGCCTCACCGGGCGGAGCGTCGCCGCCGACGACGCCGGAGCCGGTGCTTGGCGATTCATGGCCGGCGCAAGGGGCGGGCGATGCCGCGGCCTCCAGGTTCGCCACACCGCCGGCGCCCGATTTCTCATCGTGGTACAGCTCGTCGCCCAGTTCTGGCTCCCGGTCGTCCTCTGGTCACGGTCCCTCCGGGTACCGCGAAGCCCCGCCGCCTCGCGGCTACAGCCCTCAGCCCGCTGGTTACCGCGCGTCACCCGACAGCCCGCCGGCCTGGGTCTCGGGCCCATCGGGCCTATCGGGCCTATCGGGCCTATCGGGCCCATCGGGAAAAGGTCCGCAACGACCCGGTTCGTCGGGATTGTGGTGGAAACTCGTCCTGGTCATGCTGGCCGTCATCGGAGCGGCCGCGGGTGCTGCCGCGATTATCGCGTACAAGCACCACCACAACACCGCGTCGCCGGGACAGGGACAGAGGCAGGGGCAGGGGGTGTCGACGGGCGCCGGCGGTGTGGCGAACCCAGCTCCGGGCCTCCAGATCGTCGACGCGATTAACATGCACACGTCGGCCGCGGGTCCGCTACCGAGCGGTTTCAGGACGTTCGCCGACCCAGTGAGCGCCACGGGCACCACGGCCGGCTTCCAGCTCGCGTACCCGTCAGCGTGGACCGTCATCAGGACTTCGGCCCTCCGGACCCGGTTCCAGGATTCCCAGGACCAGCTCACGTACCTGGCCGTCGACCTGACCGCGCATACCAAGCAAGACATGCTGGCCGAAGCCACGTACATCAGGAACCAGTCGCTGGCTCAGGGGCATTTCCCTGGTTACAAGCAGCTCAACCTCCAGCGCTGGACCATCCGCAACAGGCCGGGTGCGTACTGGAAGTTCACCTGGATAGACAATGGGGTCAAGGAAGAAGCGCTCGACCTGTTGTACATCGCCGACACTTCGGCCGGACCGCAGTCCTACGCGCTGTACTTCACCGCGCCAGCGTCGGAATGGACCGCCATGCACACGTACTTCAACGAGGAAGCCGAGACGTTCGCCCCGCTGCCCTGACCGGCCGTGCTGCGATAGTACGCCGAGCCGAGGGCCGCGTCAGGAGCGCTAGTGCGCAACCGCCGGTGAGGACAGCCATCACGATCAGCAGCACCCGGTAGTCCACGAGGCTGATCAGCACGGCGCCGGCGGCGATAGAGATGGTCTGCGGGCCGGTGATCGCCATGAGTACTGCGGCGTTGACCCGGCCCTGCAGCGCCAGCGGCGAGTAGCGCTGCGCCGCCGTCATGACCGCGACCGGCAGCCACACCGAGCCGATGCCATCCAGTGCCGCGCCCGGTTGCCGACCGCGGGAATCCGATCTCCGGACTGCCAGCGGCCTGGAGCCACACCGCCCCTCAACTCCTAAGCGGCCGCCCTGGTCCACCCAAAATTGGGCGATTTATGTGGATAAGAATGACTATATTTTCCAGCGCTAAGCCAGTTTTTCAAATACTTGTATGCTTAGATTGAGTTTGATTTTTAGTGCTGCTATGCTTTATCTATCGATGACTTATCGAAGGGGCTTCAATCCGAACGGACGGTGGTTTCATGGTCCAGGGCCCGTCCCCCGGTCATGGCGAAGACGGCGAAGAGCTGCCTGGTTCCTCGCCGTCTTCGCCTGCTGGGGGCGGCGGGCGGGATGAAGCCGGGGCAGGGCGGACGCGACGCCCGGATGAGGCGGCGGGGTTCGCGGATGGGGCGGCGGCTGATGTGCTGGCGCCGGGTCCGCAGCTGGCCGGGCTGCTGCACGCGGTGGCCGGGACGGACGGGGCGGCGCTGGGCACGCTCACCGAGGCCGAGGTGCTCGGGGTGGTCGCGGCGGCCCGACGGATGGCGGCATGGGGAGCGTGGGCGGAGACCGTCGCCTTGGCCGAGTTCGGCCAGCGGCGGGCCGCGCCCGGAGAGCCGGCCGGGGTATCCCGGGGTGCCGCCGATGAGATCGGCTGGAAGAACCGGATGACCTGGCAATCCGCCGCGGACCGGATGGCCCGTGCCTGCGCCACCGCCGAGCGGCTGCCGTGCACCCTGGCCGCCCTGCGGGACGGCCGGATCGATCCCGGGTGCCTGACCATGATCGCCGACTTGACCAGCGTCCTGACCCCCGAGGACGTGGCCGAGGCCGACCGGCTGCTCGCCGAAGCCGCCGCGCACAAGACGTACGGTGAGCTGCGGGCCGCGGCGGCCCGGCTGGTGATGCGCCTGGACCCCGACGCGGTCCGCCGCCGCAAGGAAGAAGCCGCCAAACGCGACGCCCACGTGCGGCTGTTCCGCGAGGACAGCGGCAACGCCGGGCTGATGGCGCGAGAACTGCCAGCCGCCGACGCGCTGGCATCCTGGCAGCACATCGAGCAGCGCGCCCTGGACCTCCGCGCCGCCGGCGTCGAGGGCAGCCTACGCGAGCTGCGCGTGCTGGCCACCCTCGACCTGCTCCAGGAACGCGACACCCGCGACAGCCTGCCCCCGCCTGGCGAAGCCAGCGGCCCGCCCGGAGACAGTGACCCCGGCGTGGGCAGCGGCCCGGATGACGGGTCCGATGAGGACGGCAGGTCAGCCGATCCCGGATCGGGTGGGCCAGCCGGAGCAGGCGAGGGCGATGCGCCCGCTGGGGACGGTGCCGCCAGCTCGCGCCGGGACGGCAGGAACAAACGGGGCCACAGGAACAGACGGAGGAGCAGCGGGAACGGGCAGGGCGGCGGCACGGGGCTGGCTGCGCAGCCGGTCATCGTGATCCCGTGGGAGGCCCTGGCTGGCGGACCGTCCGGGCCGGGCGAAATCCCCGGGTTCGGGATGCTGGACCCGGAGACTGCGCGGGACCTGCTCGCCGCCGCGTGCCGGAACGCGCAGACCAGGGCTTGCGTGACTATCCTCGGACCGGACGGCACCGCCCGCTTCCATGGCTGCGCCCCCGGTCGGCCCGATTTCGGCGAATATCTCGCAAAACGGACCACAAGAGCGAGAGCCGGACCGGAGCGATCCGAGCCCGGCGCCACCAATACGACAGCCGCGGAGCTGATCCGTCGGCTGAGAGTCCGGCTCGTTCCGATCACCCGGGACACGTGCGGGCACCAGCATGCCGAGCCGGGCTACACGCCCAGCCGACGGCTGCGGCACCTGGTCAGCGCCCGCAACACCACGTGCACCGCGCCCGGATGCGGGGCAGCCGCGTCCAAGTGCGATCTGGACCACACCATAGCTTGGGACAAAGGTGGCATCACCTGCGAATGTGATCTCGCGCCATTGTGCCGTCACCACCATCGGGTAAAACAAAATAACGATTGGCGGCTCGAACAGCCGGAACCGGGTCTCCTGACCTGGCGGACACCGGCCGGACTGGAATACACCACTGGGCCAACCGACTACCGAGCCGCTTAACGGCAGACCCAGGATCCATATACCGCGGGCGGTGCCTTGTGTGGACGCACCGCCCGCGATCCCTCACCTCGGGAAGGGACTGACGGCTTAGTACCAGCCGTCACTTTCTTCGTGTGCCCATGCCGCGCAAGGAGATCCATAGATTTCCTTGATGTATCCGAGGCCCCACTTAATCTGAGTAGCAGCGTTGGTCTGCCAGTCCGCTCCGGCGCCTGCCATCTTGGAGCCGGGGAGCGACTGGGGAATGCCATAGGCGCCGGAGCCGGCGTTGTACGCGGTTACCTCCCAGCCGCTCTCTCGCTGCCACAGCGGCTGCAGGCAGGACATCTGGTTGCTCGGCCAGCCGAACTGGCTCAGCATCGCCTGGGCGATCTGCTCGGGCGAACCGGTCGGTGCCGGGCTCGTCGTCTGCCGCTGCGCCGACTGCCGGACCTGGTGTCGTGACGCCTGGGTGGCCTGGTGTCGTGCCTGCTTGGCGGCAGCTTGCGCCGCTTGAGCGGCTAGCGCCTGCTTCGCGGCGGCGGCTCGCTGGGTTGCCTGGTGGGCAGCCCGCTGGGCAGTGAGCTGGCTGGCCACGTTCAGCTTGGCCGTTATCTGAGCCGCTTTGGCGGCGTTGATGTGGTCCGCCTGCGGCGTCGTGGCGTAGCCGGGCCGCTCAGCCGCCAGGGAGGCAACAGCCTGGTTGAGCGTCACCGTGTCCGCGGCACGGGCCGGCGCGCCTCCACTCGGCCCGGTCAGCGCCGTCGCCGTTCCGGCGGAAAGCGCGGCGCAGGCCGAGGCCAAAGCCATGCGCTTCAATCGATTGCGGTGAGTTTTCCTGTGCTGAGACAAAAGCACTCTTCTGTTACGCGTTGTTACGCGATGTTTCACCCCTGATCGCTCAGGACGGGATCGGCACGTGGATGTGACGCGGGGCAGGGCGTCGGGCAGCTAGTGGCTGCTGTCACACGGGCGGGGGTGCTGTCGGCAATCAACCATGCCTGATCACAATGAGTGCTGTGACCGAATTCTGGTGACGTAGGTCACAACACTCATCTCGCGAACAGCGGGGCTGTGGAGAATCCCTTGCCCCCATAGGCATTTCAGCGCGTTAGCGAGCAGCCAAATTTAGGTCTATGGCGAAACTCACACTGGTTCGCAAAGCGCCCATTAGCGCCATCTGAGGATGACATCGGACACGTGCATCGCAAACGCTGGCAACCATTTGCGTGATTGCGCCGTTACATAGTGCGGCAGCGCTCGCACTGAAGTATCCAGTCAGATACAGATAGCATCCAGTCAGATACAGGGAGCCATTCTCAGTAGTAGTTGTTGGCTTCCTCGAAAGCCCAGGCCGAGCAGGGAGTGCCGTACTGCTCCTTGATGTAGCCGAGGCCCCAGCGGATCTGGGTTGCCGGGTTGGTCTGCCAGTCGGGACCTGCGCTGGCCATCTTGTAACCGGGCAAAGCCTGCGGGATGCCGAAGGCACCGCTCGGGTTCTCCGCGACGTACGACCAGCCGCTCTCACGTTCCCACAGGTCACGCAGGCAGCCGAAATAGGTCGTCGGGCTGAACCCGAAGCTGCCCATCATATTGTACGCGATGGACTGGGCCGTGTTCGGGTTGGGCGGGGCCGAAGCCACATAGGTGATGCCGGTTGATGTGGACGGGGCCGATCCTGGATTCGACGCGGCGACCTGGCCGGGAGAGGCGAGCTTGGGCTTGGTCACCACGGTGAGGGTGCCTGCCGCGGCGCTCATGGCGATCATCTGCTGGCGTTCGTCCTCCAGCACGGCCATGGCGTGCGAGTCGGGTATGGCGGCGATGGCGGCGGCCGCCCCGCTACCACCGGGACCAGGGGAGAACACGTAGGCGCCGACCGCGACGGCGATGACCGCTATCGCGGCGATCACGGCGGCCGGGAAGACAATACCGGTACGCCGGATCAGGCTCCGTTTCCGTCGAGAGCTGCGAGCCCCAGTCCCGTGTCGCGACAAGGCATTCCTTTCCGAGCCGAAGCAGGCATGGCTCGCGTTGCACACGTACCGCTGGCGCCTCAGAATGCCAGAAAGACGAGGCCGACGCCCGGCACTTCGGCAAGAAAATCCACGGCCGGCACCCCGCCGCGGCAATCACGAGCCGGTAAACACGGCAATCCGAGCAGCCCGGCACCGCGAGGCTGACACCCTGCGCGACCACACGGCAACCGTTTTCCCTCTTGTGCGAAGAAGCCAGGAGCTGTCCACTTGAGTCCAATGTTGTCGCGAACCGAAGGGACCGTCGTGAGAAGGATGTTCAGACGCGCGCCCGGGCGCTGGCCCAGCGGCGCGGTGATTGCGATAGCGGGGGGCATCGCCGCGGCTACGGTGATCGCCCCCACGGTGATCGCTCCCGCCGCGCACGCGCGTCCCGCAACCCCCGCAGCGAAGCACAGCGCAGTTCAAGCCAGTGCCGCAACACAAGGCAGTGCCGCAACACAAGGCAGTGCGGCAGCTCAAGCCAGTGCCGCAACACAAGGCAGTGCGGCAACACAAGGCAGTGCCGCAACCGAAGACCGGCAAACAGCACCTATCGTTAACTGGGGCCTCAGCGGCACCGCCAGCGCGACCAACGCCGAATCCAGCAACCCGGCGGCGAACGCGATCGACGGCGACGCCGGCACCAAATGGTGCACATCAAGCTGGACCGGCACGCTGACTGTCGACCTCGGGCAGGTCAGGACGCTCACGGACCTGGGCATCACGCTGGATGCCAGCAGCCCTTCGGCCTCGGCAACGATCCAGCTGGCGGCCACGTCGGGCAACTGGCAGCAGATACGCGCTCTGCGTGACATCGCACTGGATCCGGGCAACCCCATGTACTTCCCGCTGCCGTCGACCGTCCAGGCTCGGTACGCCAGCCTGACCGTCTTCAGCGACACCGGCGCGGATGTGTGCGTGGGCGAGTTCCGCGCCTTCGGCCCGGATCCCGCGGCGTCCGGTATGTACGAAGGCGGCGACCTCTCCTTCACCCCGCAGGAACTCGCCGCCGGTGCGACCTTCACCTACCAGGGCCGGCCCGGTACGCCGGTGACGATCATGCGCGAGGCGGGCGCCAACTACGTGCGCATGCGGCTGTGGGTGAACCCGCCAGCCGGATACAGCGACCTGGCCACCGATCTCTCCCTGGCCCGGCGGGTGCACGAAGCCGGGATGAAGATCTACCTAGACATCATGTACTCCGACTTCTGGGCGGACCCGCAGCACCAGGACATCCCCGCGGCATGGCAGGGCCAGGATCTCGCCCAGCTCACCGCTACCGTCAAGTCCTACACCCAGCAGGTGATCTCCGCGTTCGCCCAGCAGGGAACGCCGGCGGACATCGTGTCGATCGGCAATGAGATCCGCAACGGCATCCTGTGGCCGATCGGCGAGGTCAACTGCACGAACTGCGGCGGGTGGAACAACCTCGCCCAGCTGCTCAAGGCCGGAGTGGCGGGCGCCCAGGCCGGCAATCCGAACGGCCACAAGCTGCTGATCATGATGCACTACGACCAGGGCGGCAACAGCGCGCTGAGCACGGCTTTCTACAGCCAGCTGACCTCACTGGGCGTGCCGTTCGACGTGATCGGGCTGTCCTATTACCCGTTCTTCCACGGCGCCATTTCGGCGATGCGCGCCAACGTCGACTCGCTCGCGGCGAAGTTCGGCAGGCCGATCATCATCGCCGAGACGCAGTACGCGTGGACGCTGGCCAATGGCAACTCACCGCTCGGCGACAGCACCGGCGACTTCGTCTGGCAGACCAGCCAGCTCTCCCCCGGCTATCCGGCCAGCCCGGGCGGCCAGCTCTCGTTCGTCACAGACGAGCTGTCCATCCTGGCCCAGATCCCCGGCGGCCTCGGCGCCGGGCTGTTCTACTGGGCGCCGGACTGGATTCCCGGCGTGCCGTGGACACCGGGCCCGGGCATCGGCTCGCCGAACGTCAACCTCACGCTGTTCAACTTCGAGGGCGCCGCGCTGCCCTCGATCGGCATCTTCCAGAACCCGGCGGCCGTGTGCGAACGGAACTCTCCCGGCAGTTCCCCGTGCGTAGTCGGCGGCTAACCCCCGGTTAACTGACAAAGCGGACGACCGGCCGGCATGGCAGCCCGCGAAATGTCACTGCCGGCCGGTAGTCTCCCGCCATGCGCGTAGAGCTACTTGGCTTGGAGCCGGATTCGCTCGCGGACATAGTCGGCGAGGAGTGCTACGAACTGGCGCTGCGCTATGTCCGCGACGGCGCCGTGACCCAGCAGGTATGGGTCGATGAGCAGAACGCGCTGTGCGGCATAGTCCGCGGACGGCACGGTGGTTTCTATACGCCCGCGGTCTATTTCACGTCGGGCGCCCGGGTCACGGTCAGCGGCGCGCAATGCAGCTGCACGTCCCGGTGGGGATGCGAGCACGCCGCGGCGCTGCTGCTGTCGGCGGTCCGCCCCCCGGACGGCGGGGACACGAATGCCGGGGCGGCGTGGGAACGGTCGCTGGAGGAGCTGCTGACCGCGAGCGACGGCACAGCGAGCGACGGCGCCGCGGGTTACGGCGCCGCGGCCGGGACGCCGCTGGCCGTCGAGCTCAGCCTGGCTGGGCCGAGCCTGATGGCGCGCCTGGTCCAGCCGGGAAAGAACGGGGGATGGATCTACGGCTCACTTAGCTGGGCCAAGCTGGACAACTACGACTATCACGGCGGCTACCGACGCTCCCACGTCCGGCTGTTGCGAGAGATGCTGGCGCTGCACCGGACCCGCGTCAACCAGTCGTACTACTACTACTCCTACGGCGACGAGCGGCAGATCGAGCTGACCGCGTTCCAGTCACCCAGGCTGTGGCCGCTGCTCGACGAGGCACGGGACGCCGGCCTGCGGCTGCTGCGGGCCGGCCGCCGTGAACCGATGGACCAGCACCGCGAGGCCGAGCTCTGCCTGGACGTGACCGGCCGCGACGCCCTCCTGATCGCTCCGGTGATCCGCCTGGCCGGAGACGACCGGCCCGTGGTCGCCGTCGCCTTCATCGGGGACGATGGCCACGGTGTCGTGTACACCGACAGCGCCGGGCGCTTCCAGCTGGCCCGGCTGGCCCGGCCGGTGCCGGACAGCATTCAGCGGCTGGCGCTGGGCGGCGGCCACCTGCAGGTTCCCGACACCGAGGCGTTCCGCACCCGGTACTACCCGCGACTGCGGCGGACCGCGACGCTGATCTCCTCCGACGGATCCTTCGCCCCGCCGGAGATCTCCGAGCCGACCCTGGTGGTCCAGGCCAGCTACGGTGACGATCACGACGTCGAGCTCGGCTGGGAGTGGCTGTACCAGGTCGGCGGCAACGAGTTCCGCCTGCCACTGCACGAGGGGTCGCCGCACGGGGGTCAGCACGGCAGCGACTACCGCGACCCCGCCGCCGAGCGCGCGGTGCTGGAGAGCCTCCCGTCCGGGCCCAGGCCGGGCACGCTCAGCGGCCTGGACACCATGCGGTTCACCACCGAACTGCTACCGCTGCTGCGAAGCCAGCCCGGCGTCGCGGTCGAGGTCAGCGGCACGCCCGCCGACTATCGTGAGGCCGCCGCCCGGATCGGCGTCTCGACCGACGAGCGGGCCGGAGACACCGACTGGTTCGATCTCGGCGTGACGATCACCGTCGAGAACCACGATGTTCCGTTCGCCGAGGTGTTCAAGGCGCTCAGCCGCGGTGACACCCACCTGCTGCTGGCCGACGGCGCGTACTTCAGCCTGGAGAAGCCGGAGCTACAGGCCCTGCAGAAGCTGATCGAAGAGGCCCGGGCCCTCCAGGACAAGGAGGACGGCCCGCTCAAGATCAGCCGCTTCCAGGTCTCGCTGTGGGACGAACTGGCCGCCCTCGGCGTGGTCAGCCGCCAGGCGGCGGCGTGGAGCGAGGGCCTGCTGTCGCTGCGCGGCGCGGCGGACCCCCACGCGTCTGAACCGCCGCGCGCGATCAACGCCCGGCTGCGCCCCTACCAGCTCGACGGCTTCCAGTGGCTGGCGTTCCTGTGGCGGCATCGCCTCGGCGGGATCCTGGCCGATGACATGGGCCTGGGCAAGACGTTGCAGACGCTGACGTTGATCAGTCACGCCAAGGAGGGGGCTGCCAAGGAAGGGCACGCGCAGGCCAGCCGACCTTTTATTATCGTCGCGCCGACCAGCGTGGTGCCCAACTGGGCAGCCGAGGCGGCGAAATTCGCCCCGGACCTCACCGTCGAGACGATCACCAGCCGGGCCCAGCGGATCGGCGAGCTGGCCCGGACCGCGGACGCGATCGTCACGTCCTACACCCTGCTCCGCCTGGACTTCGAGGAGTACGCGGACCTCGAATGGAGCGGGCTGATCCTCGACGAGGCGCAGTCGGTCAAGAACCACCAGTCGCAGATCTACCAGTGCGCCCGCAAGCTGCCCGCTCCGTTCAAGGTCGCGATCACCGGTACCCCGATGGAGAACAACCTGATGGAGCTGTGGTCGCTGCTGTCGATCACCGCTCCGGGCCTGTTCCCCCATCCGGCCAGGTTCAAGGAGTACTACGTCCAGCCCATCGAGAAGAAGGGCGACGCCGAGCTCCTGGCCCAGCTCAAACGCCGGATCCGCCCGCTGATCATGCGCCGGACCAAGGAGCAGGTCGCCAAGGACCTGCCACCCAAGCAGGAGCAGATCCTCGAGGTCGAACTCCACCCGAAGCACCGCAAGATCTACCAGACCCACTTGCAGCGGGAACGGCAGAAGGTGCTGGGCCTGCTCGGCGACCTGAACGCGAACCGGTTCACTATCCTGCGTTCGCTCACCCTGCTCCGCCAGCTCAGCCTGCACCCGGCGCTCATCGACACGGTGCACGGCGACGTCCCGTCGGCCAAGATCGACACGCTGATCGATCAGATCCGGGACGTCGTCGGCGGCGGCCACCGCGCGCTGGTGTTCAGCCAGTTCACCGGTTTCCTCACCCACGTCCGCATCCGGCTGGCCGCGGCCGGGATCCAGTACTGCTACCTGGACGGATCGACCCGTGACCGCACCGGCGTGCTGAAGGCGTTCAAGGACGGGACCGCGCCGGTGTTCCTGATCAGCCTGAAGGCAGGCGGCTTCGGCCTCAACCTGACCGAGGCCGACTACTGCTTCCTCCTCGACCCGTGGTGGAACCCGGCCACCGAGGCGCAGGCGGTGGACCGCACGCATCGCATCGGCCAGACCCGCACGGTGATGGTGTACCGCCTCATCGCCAAGGACACCATCGAGGAGAAGGTGATGGCGCTGCAGGCCCGCAAGGCCGAGCTGTTCGCCAGCGTCATGGACGAGGGGAACACGTTCGGCAGCCGCCTCACCGCCGAAGACCTTCAAAATCTTTTCGAATGAACGGCTGTGGTTCTTCACCGTCCTAATCTGGATACGTGGAGACAGCTCTTTCACCAGTGGACTTCGCCCGCCGCACTCGCCGTTTGCACGGACACCGGGAGGCGGTGGTCGATGGCGACCTACGGCTCACCTATGCGCAGTTCTTCGACCGGTGCGACCGGTGGTCCTCCGCGCTGCGAGCGCTGGGAACCGGCCGCGGTGACCGGGTGGCCACGATCGCGCCGAACACGCACGCGCAGCTCGAATCCTTCTATGCCGTGCCGCAGCTCGGCGCGGTCCTGGTGCCGATCAACTACCGGCTGACCCCGGACGATTTCGTCTACATCGTCAACCACTCCGGCGCCACAGTGGTCTGCGCGCACAGCGACTACCTGGACGCGGTGGACGGTGTCCGCGATCAGATGCCGGACGTCAGGCACTTCGTCGCCTTCGAGGGCTCGAAACCGGGATGGCTGGACTATGAGCAGGCGATCGCCGAGGCCAGCAGCGAGTTCAGCAAGCCGGAGATCGACGAGCGGGATCTGCTGACGATCAACTACACCAGCGGCACCACGGCCCGGCCGAAGGGCGTGATGATCACGCACCGGAACGCCGCCATGAACAGCATCGGCACTCTGCTGCACCTGCCCATGGGTGTGGGTGAACGGTATCTGTGGACGCTGCCGATGTTCCACGCCAACGGCTGGACCTACACGTGGACGGTGACCGCGGCCGGGGGCACGCACATCTGCCTGCGCAAGGTCGACCCCGCGCTGATCTTCAAGCTGATCAGGGACGAGCGGGTGAGCTGGCTGTGTGCGGCGCCTACCGTGCTCATCGGGCTGGCCAACGCGGAAGCTCCAGCGGACCTCCCGCAGTGCTCGCCGATCGGGGGTGTGAATGTGGTAACCGCGGGCGCGCCGCCGGCGGCGGCCACGATCGAGCGGCTCGAGGGCAAGTTCGGCTGGAACGTCACCCACGTCTACGGCCTGACCGAGACCGCGCCGTTCATCACGGTGTGCGCGCCACTTCCCGAGCACGAGGGCCTCACCCCGGCCGACCGTGCCGTGGTGAAGGCCCGGCAGGGCGTGGAGCTGATCACCTCTGGCGAGCTGCGGGTGGTGGACATCGACGGCCGCGAGGTGTCACCTGACGGGGAGACCGTGGGCGAGATCGTGGTACGCGGCAACGTGGTCATGGCGGGCTACTACCAGGATCCGGAGGCGACCGACCGGGCCATGGGCGACGGCTGGTTCCACTCCGGCGACGCCGCGGTCGTGCACCCGGACGGTTACGTCGAGATCCGGGACCGGCTGAAGGACGTGATCATCAGCGGCGGCGAGAACATCTCATCGGTGGAGGTCGAAGGCGCGTTGCTGCGCCATCCGGCGGTCCAGGAAGTGGCGATCGTCGGGCTGCCGCACGAGAAATGGGGCGAGACACCCCACGCCTTCGTAGTGGTTCGTGACGGTGCCAGCGTGACCGAGGACGAGATCATCGCGTTCGCTCGCGAGCACCTGGCCCACTTCAAGGCCCCGCGCGGAGTGACGTTCGTCACCGAACTCCCCAAGACCGCGACCGGCAAGATCCAGAAATTCGTGCTGCGGCAACTTACCAGCTGAGTGTCTCGGCAATGCTCCTGTAGTCGAACAGCTCGGACTCGTCGAACCACAGGCTGACCTCGTACTTCGCCTCGTCCCGGTTGCCGGAGGCGTGCACCAGGTTGGCGACGGCCTTGCCGGTCGCCGCGGCGGCGGCCTTGGACTGGTGGGCGAAGTCGCCGCGGATCGACCCGGGCTGAGCCTCGTTCGGGTAGGTCACGCCGACCAGCTTGCGGACGGTAGCGACCGCGTCCTCGCCCTCGAGCACCAGCGCGATCACGGGGCCGCGCTGCATGAACGCCGCGGTCGCCTCATACACCGCCTTGCTGGTGCGTTCCTCCAGATCGAAATAATGCTTGCGGGTGAAGTCCGGGTCCAGCGTCCGCATCTTCATGCCGACGATCTTCAGCGAAGCGTCTTCGAACCGCTGAAGTATCCGGCCCGCCAGACCGCGTACGACGGCGTCCGGCTTCAGTATGACGAGCGTGCGCTCCCGCAGATCCATGGAGACAGGGTAGCGGCCGGCCATGGTGCGCCAGTACGTGCGCGGTCAAACCTGACGGGATTCGAGGCGGAGCAGCTGCTGTTTCCGGGTGCTGCCACCACGGTATCCACCGATCGCGCCGCTCGCGGGCAGCACGCGGTGGCACGGGACGATGATGGGAATCGGGTTGGTGGCCAGCGCCGTCCCCGCCGCGCGGAAGGCCCTGGGGCTGCCCGCCGCGGCGGCGATCTCGTTGTACGTGGTGGTGCCGGCGTACGGGATCCGCGCGGTGGCCTTGAGTACCTCTCGGCGGAATCCCCGGGTTAGCGTCCAGTCGAGCGGCAGGTCGAATACGGTGCGCTGCCCGGCGAAGTACTCGTCGAGCTCCCGGCGGGCCGGGTCCAGGCGGGCGGGCGCGTGCAGTATCCGCGGTGAGACCTTCGCGGCCAGTTCGTCGAGCACGTCTTCCAGCCGCTCGTTGTCGTACGCGATCCGGACGACGCCGCGGTCCGTGACGGAAATGGTCAGCGGGCCGACCGGGCTGTCCACCGCGGCGTAGGCGACGTCGAGCAATCCTCGCTGCGCGGCGCGTTCAGCCAGGTCCGTCCGTAGCCTGGCCATCGTCTCGTCACTCGGTGCGGGTATGTGCATGGTCATCGGTTACCTCCTCACGGAGCGTCTTGAGCGCCTCGTGGACATTGCGGCGGGCGGCTTCGACGCTGGTCTGCATGGTGTTCGCGATTTCGTCGTAGGGCAGGTCGAGGATGGTCCGGAGCGCGACCGCCTGCCGCTGCTTGGGCGGCAAGGCTCGCACCCGGGCCCAGAGGTGTTCATCGGGGAGTTCGGGTTGCCGCGTCGCCGCGGGCTCCGGGGGCGAGGCAGCCGGGACGGGCGCCCGCGCCTGGGCCCGGGCGAAGTCGATCACCTTACGCGCCGCGATCTTGAGCAGCCAGGACTTGACCGACTCCGGCTTGCGCACATCCCGGTAGGCGGCCAGGGCGGCGAGCATCGTCTCCTGGAAGATGTCGTCGGCGTGAGCCGGGCCGAGCTGGGACGCGGCAAACCGCCACACGTCAGCGCCGTACCAATCCAGGATCAGTTCGAACGGGGGCAACTGGCTCACTGATGTGACTCCTCAGGGAGGATCTGGCCGAGGCACGCCGGGCAACCATACACAGCCAGCCCCGGTGAATTCCGGGTTCCTTTGGTCGCTTCATGCCCACCAGACGCGCGGACGCCCGGAAACGTGAGATCATGGCGCAGCGCCGCTGAGCAGCGGTTGTGGGGAGCAAGGGTGGGTAAAAGAGAAACCGGGCTCGTGGCGACACGAAGCGTTCCAGAGCCGACGCGACGCGAGCCGTCATGGCCGAAAGTCATCGCGACCACGCTTCGTCTGTGGATGCAGCGGCGGCGGCGCCGGATGCGGGTCAGCATCCTGGCCGCCGGCCTGGTCGTGGCGGTGGGTGCGGCCGTCGCGGTCAGCCTGGTGCTCGCCGCTGGTGCGCCGGTCCGGGGTGACCTCGTGCAGCGCGGAGCCGATCGGAGTCTCAGCGCGGTGAATGATTCCGCCGTGGCGGCGGCGGCGTTCGGCCGCGACTTCGAGGCGGCCATGACGGCGGATCTTCAGGCCCGGGTCGCGGCCGGCCAGCAACTGCTGCATAACAAGAACGTGCACGCCGGGTCCGCCGCCAGGACCGCGCTGACCGAGGGCAGCGTCGACGCACGACTGCTCGTCGTGCTGGCCAAGCTGGCCGGGCAGCGGCGCATAAGCATAGTCTTCATCGGCGCCAACGTCCCGTTGCGCGAGGCCGAGGTGGCCGCCGCCACGACCGGCCAGCTACGGTCGATGCTCTCGTTCCTGCGCGGTCAGCAGGCGCCGTACCTGCCGGACCAGGCGGGCCTGGTCCGGGTAGCCCGGGGCAAGTACTTGCTGGAGATCCAGTACGACGCCCCGAGCCCGATCGGCCTGCTGGGGTGATTAGTGCGCGGGGAAGCTGAGGTAGTGCAGGCTGACGAACGGCGGGTTGCCGCCCGCGCCTGAGACGAATTCCAGGTAGACGTTGTGCGTGCCGGTGACCGTGGAGATGTTCGCGGGGATCGTCCGCCACGACGTCCAGCCGCCGGTGTTCCCCACCGCGAAGCTGCCCACCGGCGAGTTGGCCGGGTTGTCAAGCACCACCTCCACCAGGCCGCTGACCCCGCCGGCCGCGCCGGATGCGACCCGTGCGTCGAACTGGCTGGAGCCGGACCCGAAGCTGACGTTGCTGTACTCCAGGTAGTCGCCGTTGGTGAGCTGAGCGGCCTGGTTCCCGTCGACGCCGCTCGGGTTGGTGTCCCCGGTGGCCGGCGTGACGTTTATCGTCCCCTGGTGGTTGCTGAAGCAGTCGGCGGAGATGTCCGAGGTCGCGGTGGTCGTGCAGGACGAACCTCCGCCACCACCGCCACCCCCGCCGCCACCACCGCCGCTGCCGGTAGTGGTGTAGACGGCTACGTAGCTGACGCTCATCCCGGCGCCCGAACTAGTCGCGCTGGTCGGGGTGGTGCAGCCACACACGCCGTTCGGGAAACCGCCGCCGATCGCGACGTCCAGGATCAGGAAGAAACCGTGGTCCACGGCAGCCTGCCAGGTGGACGTGCCCACCTGACTCTCGTTCACCGTGAAGTACGCGTTGCCGTTGAGGTACCAGGTGATCGACTCGGCGCTGGTGTTCGTCCGGTTGATGATGACCGAGTAGGTGTTGTAACCGGTCTGGCAGCCCGAACAGGACACCAGGCCGCTACCCTGCCCGGTTGTCTCGTTGCACGGGCCGCCCGGATCGACGCCGCAGTGCAGGGTGCCGGCGACCTGGGAGCGCGCGTTGACGTCCTCCATGATGTCGATCTCTCCGGTTGATGGCCAGTTCGAGCACGTCATCGTGCCCGAGGTCCCGGCGCCGCTGGCGCGGAAGCCGGCGCCGAGCATCCAGAACGCGGGCCAGTATCCGAGCCCGCTGCCCGGGTTCGGCTGGCGGACCGAGGCACTGACTTCCATCTCGCCGCCGGCCGGCGCCGCGAAGCTGTCGGCCACCGTCTCGATCCGGCCTGAGGTCCAGGAACCGCCGGAGTTCACCGGGGTCACGTTCAGGTGACCGCTGCCGTCCTCGGAGACGTTGGCCGTCGAGTTCGTGTTGCTCTCAACCTCGCCGGTGCCCCAGTTCGCCGCGCAGCCGTTGCCGGAGTACTGCGTACCCTGGTCATATGTCCAGCTGGAGTCCACGGGGGATCCGGCCGAGCCGGTGAACCCGTCGCTGAACATGGTGGTCCATCCGGATGGCGGCGGCGGGACAGTGCCCGCCGACGCCGCCGGCGCGATCGCGGCGGACGCCAGGAACGTGATCGCGGGCACCAGCGCGATGAGCGCCAGCCTCGTTCTCGTCAGGTCCGGTTTTCGCATGACGATTCCTCCTCGCGGGGATGGGTGGCCCGCTCCTGACATCCGCAGCTAGCGCGGAAGACCGCGGCCGTCGGCAGCATCTCCGCCCGTGACGGCAGCGTGGGTTCACCGATCCGGGCCAGCAGGCGCTGGGCGGCACGTGTACCGAGGTCGCGTACCGGCTGGCTCACCGTGGTCAGCGGCGGATCCAGGAAGCGACTCGGGTACACGTCGTCGAATCCGGTCAGCGCCACATCCCCGGGCACGCTGATGCCGGCCCGCTGGAACTCGCGCAGCACGCCGATGGCCATCTGGTCGTTGGCGCAAACCACCGCCTCGGGCAGCGATCGGCGATCGAGGCGATCGATCAGCACGCGCGCGGCGGCCGCGCCGCTGCCTTCGGAGAAGTCCCCGTGAATGACCTGCTCGATGACGCTGTCCCGGGTGGCCAGGATGGCCTCTTCGAAAGCCGCCTGCCGCTGGCTGGCGTCAGGCGCGTCCTTCGGCCCGGTGACGAAGCACAGCCTCCGGTAACGGTGCCGCACCACCAGATGCGAGACCAGCGCGGTCATGCCGGAGTGGTTGTCGGCGACGATCACGTCGAGCTCGGATTCGTCACGGCGGCCGGCGATGACGACCACCGGGATGCGGCGGGCCAGGCTGCGTAGTTCCCCGGCGGGCAGGACCTCCTCGGCCACGAGCAAGCCGTCGACCTTGCCGGACAGCGAACGGATCCGCTGCTCGAACTCCTGCCCACGGCTGCCGAACGTCAGCAGCAAAGAGAACCCGGTGCCGCGCAGCACCGCCTCGGCGGCGTGCACGATCTGGTCGACGAACAGCACGCTGCTCTGCTCGATGTCGATCTCTTCGCCGCCGCGTTCCAGGGCCGCGAAGCCGATGATGTCCTTGCGGCGATTGCTGAGGCCCTGAGCGTAGGCGTCCGGCACGAAGCCGAGGGCGTCGATCACGGCGAGCACGCGCTCCCGCGTGTCCGG